>JAGYIW010000015.1 GCA_018402195.1 Gammaproteobacteria bacterium | reverse complement strand
TGAAAAATGCCGCAACCCTGCGCCACATATTTTAGAACCTGGCCTGGCTTACCTTATCAACAATGTGCTGCAAGATGTCATTCAACACGGTACGGGGTACCAAGCCAAGTCTCTACAGCGCCTTGATCTGGCAGGAAAAACAGGCACTACCAATGACAAAATGGATGCTTGGTTTGCTGGCTTTAATCGTGATGTCGTCACCACAGTATGGCTAGGTTACGATACGCCCAAATCTTTGCATGAGTATGCCGCACAAGCAGCGCTGCCAATTTGGACTAGCTACATGGGCAATGTTTTGAAAAAAATGCCGAACCATCTTCTACCTAGACCCAACAGCATTGTTTCAATGCGCATAGACCCTGAAACTGGCAGACCAGCAAGTCATTCACAACAGAAAACGATTTTTGAGCTGTTTCGTGAATCATCACTTCCTTTGTTAAACAACGAGCGCTGATCCATGCTAACCGGCATTGGCCAAGGCTAGTCCCAAGGTCAGTACCAAGCCTACCCACTGGTTATTGATAAACGCTTGAAAGCACGAGGTGCGCTCACGTGCCCAAACCAAGGCCATTTGCCCTAAAAGCAATACAGCTGCTAGGAACAATGCTATCCAAAAAGGCCATGCATAGCCTTCCCAATAACCTAAGCCAATCCAACCTGCCAGCTTGATTACAGTAAGTGCAGCCAAAATCCCTCTATCTGCCTCACCAAACCAAATGGCGCTTGAACGTAGCCCTAAGCTCAAATCGTCTTGCCTGTCTACCATGGCATATTGGGTATCGTAAATGACAGACCATATTGCTGACAGCGCAAACAAATACCAAGCTTGCGCTGGCAAAAGTGATTGGGTTTGTGCAAAAGCCATTAAAATGCCCATAGAGAATGCCAATCCCAAAACAGCTTGTGGACAAGCAAAAAAACGTTTTGTCAAAGGATAAACCCCCACCAATGCGGCAGCTACCCAAGCCAAGCGAAAAGCGAGGGTATTCAATTGATACGCTAAGCCAAAAGCCATTAACATTAACCCTAATAAAACCAACCATGCTGTGGGCCTGGCAATTTCCCCAGTAACAAGTGGCCTGGCTTTGGTGCGCTCGACATGTCTATCAAACTGACTGTCAGCCAGATCATTGGCTACACATCCTGCGGCACGCATTACCACAATACCCCCCAAGAAAATCAACCACAGGTGTAAAGACCATTGCCCTGATTGGGCTACCAACAACCCCCAACAAGTGGGCCAAAGTAGCAACAATGTGCCAATGGGCTTGTCCATGCGCATCAATCGCCAAATAGCATGCATAGTTTCCTCCTATTAAATTTGCTTAATGATATTACCTTATCATAAACCCCCACCACCAGCCTGTGATTCAAATAAAGATCAGCAATTTTCGGTGAATTATAAGCAGTTGATTTTTTGTATTCTAGAGGTGCAAGTAAAATAAAATTTTCGTAGCATGTATTCTGTAGCCAGAGTGTTGCTACATTGTTTATGAAACAACAAGGAGCATTCGCAATAGTTGTGTCACTGATGTAGATGAGGCTAGTGACAATATTAAGATACTGGTTCGTGGTGGCCGTTGTGGCTGGAAAAGTGAAAATGAACTTTTTAATGTGATGAAGAAGCACGGATATTATATGGAATGAAACTATGGCCCTGGTCAAAAAACTTGGCATTCAATTCGGACAATCAGTCAATCGGCAACGATAAAGGTAAAATGGCAAGATGACCAACTTTGGATCATTAAATTGGGCTGTTATTGCACAGAACATTTGGGCAGAGTAGCTTCACCGAGAATTGCTGCGAATCTTTTAGATTTGTTGATTTTTTTATGGAAATATGCCATCTTGAGAGGGACTTTTGCCGATTTTTATAGGGTACCATGTTATGGCTGTGGATACTTTTGATGACTACTTAAATAAGTTGAGACATTGTCAATCAGAATCAGTATCAGAGCCAGCAAAAGAGTCTTCAAATTCTGTGAATAATATTTATTCATCTTTGATATCCTATTTTTCTGATTCTAATTTAAATCCTGATACCAATAAAGTCGGTCAGCTGATTCTTTCTGCCTATAGTATTGATAATTTCTATCGTAATCATACAAGCATTAAAAAATATGACATTCAAGAATATAACATTTATTTCTATAATAAGATGTGTGAGCAATTAAGTGAAAAGATGAGTCCAGAAAATATTGCTTCATTAATTTTTGATTTGTTAGATCCTAGTTTATCTAGACCTCCTGAGGCGTGTAGATTTGTTGTAAATTCTTTGCAACAAATGATTTATGGTTATCTGAATTCAGATGTTGGAGAATACAGTCAACGTCGCAAGGACTGTGCAGATGCTTTAGCTAAAAAGCGTGCGAGAATAAAAAGCTTAAATAATGGATCTGAAGATACTTTGTTTGAATGTGCTGCTAAGGTGTTACCAAAAGTAGCCTTTTCACTTTATATCACGTTTTTTCAAGGAGAAGGTATAAAGAGCAGATTTACAGAAAATGCCATTATGTTAGGGTTAGAGATAGGATCTATTCCATCTGCTTATAACATTGCACTAAAATATGAAGCAAATGAATCATGGTGGCTTGAGAAAGAATACCATGTTAATTCCAAGAAATTAAATTTAATAGAGCTGATTGTACACATATTATTCGATTATAATAAACATAATTCTACTATCGATCTGCTTTTTCGTAGCTACAAGCCAGGCCGTGCTCTTGGTGGGCGTAATAAATTTTACTTTTATCAATATTCAATAGACTGCTATGAATCAGTAATGAAATTTTGCATTTTATCTATTGATAAGCGTCCAAAATTGCTGACAGAAGCTGGTATAGCATATTTAAATGCATTAAGGTTTTTTTATAGTGAATACCTTGGGGTAAAAAAACATTCAGATAAACATAAAGTACTTTCTGAAGAAGATAACAGTGAAAATGTCTTAGCCAAAAATTTTATCGAACCAATTGATCAAGAAATTTCTGCAAGAAATGCCAGTCTAATCACAGAAAATAGCCCTCGTTCCATGGGTTTGTTAGGATTTCCAGGATTCGGAGGCATTGCTGCAGGGATAACTTTAGGTGCTATATCTATCATTCCTTTTGCAGGGGTGATTGCCATTACTGGAGTGGGGTTGGCTTTGGCTGGACTTGCCATTGTGAGAGCCCTTTCCCCTGTGTGGTCTAAGGGTGGTTATGATACTGGTGCCAAAATTATCTCAACTCATGGTGGAAAGGGTATTTCGGCAGACAACTTTGTTTCTCAGAGCAGGGTGACTGCAAATAGTAGAGGTAGTGGTCAAGTTTTAAAAACCCAAGAGATAGACACACCATTACCCTCTCTGAAACAGCGGTAAGAAAGCATTATGTCAGTAAAGCTAGGCGTTAACATTGATCATGTTGCGACAGTACGTCAGGCGCGATGTGCTGGCTATCCTGAGATTACAGAGGCTGCTGATGCCGCCATTAAGGGTGGTGCTGATGGTATTACTGTGCATTTGCGTGAAGATAGGCGCCATATTCAAGACGAGGATTTGTATCGTCTGAAGCAATTGATTTCAGTACCACTTAATTTAGAAATGGCACCCACTGAGGAAATGTTGACTATAGCACAGGAAATTATGCCCACCTATTGTTGTTTGGTGCCTGAAAAACGCCATGAACTCACCACCGAGGGTGGCTTGGATGTGGTGAATCAGGTGGGCACGCTTCGTCCTTATTGTCAGGCCTTGGCTGATGTGGGTATTCAAGTTTCTTTATTTATAGATGTGAGTATTGCTTCTATTGATGCGGCAATTGTTATTGGTGTGCCTATAATCGAGCTGCATACAGGCATTTATGCTGACAGTAAGGCAGAATCAAAAAATGAAGCATTGCAGCATATCATCGATGCAGCGGCATATGCTCAAGATCAGGGCTTAATTGTCAATGCTGGCCATGGCTTGACACTTGAGAATGTTAAGCCAATTGCTACAATCAAAGGCATGAATGAGCTTAACATTGGTCATAGCATTGTCGCCAGGGCTCTTATGGTGGGGATGCAAGGTGCCGTGGCGGAGATGAAGGTTGCAATAGATACGCCATAAAATGCTCAGCTTTACAAATAAGTCATAGCCTTAGGGTCTACGACTCTGTCAAATTCATCTGCATCAAGATAGCCAAGTACTAAGCAGGCTTTTTTGAGGCTAATATTATCGTGATGAGCCTTATGGGCAATTTCGGCTGCTTTGTCATAGCCGATCACTGGGTTGAGTGCAGTAACCAGCATCAAAGACCTCTCTAGGTATTCGTTGATTTGAGCAACATTGGCTTCTAAACCCTCAATGGCAAACTGTCTAAAGCTGTTGCAACTATCACTAAGCAAGCGAATGGCGTGCAGTAGATTAAAGATCATCATGGGTTTATAAACATTGAGTTCGAAATTGCCTAGGGCGCCAGCGAAGCCAATGCCTGCATCAATGCCTATAATATGAGCGCAAACCATGGTTATGGCTTCACATTGAGTAGGATTAACCTTGCCAGGCATGATTGAAGAGCCAGGTTCATTTTCAGGGAGCTTGAGTTCACCAATACCGCAACGTGGGCCAGAGGCTAGCCAGCGAATGTCATTGGCAATTTTATGCAGAGCTACCGCCAAAGTTTTTAGTGCTCCACTGGTAGCGACGATAGCATCATGGGCTGATGAGGTGGCAAATTTATTGGGAGCAGAGCTAAAGCCAATGCCCGTTATTTCAGCGATATTCCTTGCCGCTTTTTCAGCAAACTCAGGGTGGGTGTTAATGCCAGTGCCCACGGCAGTTCCTCCTAGTGTAAGTTGTTTTAGAGTGGGCAGGGTATTTTCAATATGATGCATGGCTTGATCTAATTGAGTAACATAGCCAGAAAATTCTTGACCCAGAGTCAAAGGAACAGCATCTTGTAAATGGGTGTGCTGAATTTTGGATGATGGAATTGAAAGCTTTTGTTTTTCAGCGCGTCACGCAATTGGGTGATGGCAGGGAATAGGCTTTGCAAAATCTCTTCACTACAAGGCCGCCATATGCATACAGTGGAAAGTGTCATTGGAAGATTGTGAACAGTTGATATGATCGTTGATGTAAGGGTGATTTACTGCCAGAGGTGAGCCGGCAAGTTCATTGGCTTTGTTGGCGATAACTTCGTTGGTGTTCATATTGGTTTGCGTGCCACTGCCAGCTTTGGCTAAACACCGTAGTGGGATGTGATCACTAAGCTTACTGTTAAATCACAGCATCAGCCGTTTGGTGATCCATTGACATAGTTCTCTATCCAACAGCCCAAGATCCATTGGTGAGGGCAGCAGCTTTTTCAGTTGCGCTGAATGCTTGATTAGGCAGGCATGGTGTCATCACCTATGGCAAAGTGATGCAAAGACCTTTGGGTTTGCGCACCCCAATATCGACTGTTATCAACTTGACACGCTCCATACTGTCAGTTTCTATTCGTGTTTTCATGTGGTTTTTCCAATTGTCTGATACATTTATTCATGCGAGAATTCTATATTATCATGAGGAAGATTATAAGGGACTTTTTTGAAATTGATGGACTGCTGCATTGTTCAACGACCTAGAGAAGCACTACATGGATATAAGAGCAATAGAACAAATTTATGCACTTAGATGCAGTGACTAGTTGAAGTCGATAAAATACCATATGGCTACTCGTTTTCGGCAATGAGAAAATATGCATTTATCCAAGTATATCGTGAATGATTTTGTTTTAGACGACAAAAAGTTAAACAATCTGACCAGTATCTGATCCAAGAGAAGAGCCCTATGTGAGTGACTGGTCAGCACAATGAAGCTGTTGCCTAAATGAGCTTGGTATGTAGGGAACATGCAGGTAAGATATTGCATGAACTCGCAAGAGATGTTGTACAAGTGGCTGAACATTTTGATAATTATAGTCATATATAACCGGTATAAGTGAAGATATTCTCTGATAAACGCGTGAGAGTTATTGGCCTGGAATATGCTGAAGAATAGGGGGTTTGCGTGTTAGTTGGTGCCCCGGGCAGGAGTCGAACTCATGACCTTCCCCCAGAGGGACGCTCTATCCCGTTGAGCTACCAGTAATAGGGATCACCATAGCATAATTTGCTCACGTATTTCAAAATCTTGCGATTTTTCTGGAATTTATTATAAATACCATGCCAATTGATTAAGCCATGCTATCGCTCATTATTCAGCCTTGGATACTTGCCGGTGCGGTCAAACTTCTATCCCGTCAAAATCTCAAATCTCAAAGGTGAATCCATGTTTGTTACTCAGGCTTTGTGCAATTGGACTTTGGCTAGCTTAAATGTACATAACTCACGGTTCCGATGTTGAATTAATCAAATGGGTAGTTTTAAGCGCCTAATAAGCAAAAGGGATAATCCCTATTTTACTATAAACCTACTTGGAATTAGTGAGAGTTAAAGATGGTGGCCAGAGGTAACTGAACCACCGACACAAGGATTTTCAGTCCTTTATTCTACCAACTGAGCTATCTGGCCATTTAAACAGCGGTTATTTAACACTTAAGCTTGGGGAAAAGTCAAGGAGAATCTTGTTTGTCTTCCTCAACGTAGCCTGCTGGTTTTTCACTAGCATTGGCAAAAAACTTATCCATTTCCTTGGCTAAAAAGGTCTTACTGCTAGCATCCAAGGTGTTTAGTCGATACTCATTGATAAGCATAGTTTGATGGCCTAGCCATGCTCCCCAAGCTTCTGCCGACACATTTTCATAAATCCACTGACCTTTGTCACCAGGATAAGGTAGGCTTTCTAGTCCAGGTTTGTCGGTGTCGAATTTGATGCAATGGATAATTCGCGGCATGTAAACTTCTTTTTTGTCAGCAATCTAGATATCATGCCATTCGGTTGCTTTGATTGCAAGTGAGGATACGTGATGGATAAATGTGGCCAAAATGAAATAATGTTTGGAGTTTGCATGTCTCAAGCAAATGCTTTGTGTTTTTGAGGAAAAAAATCTCAAAGCGAAAATTTTTCAAAGCTGCGTAATAAGCTTGGTAATGGGTTTAGGAACCCCTAAGGTTTTGCCGACTGTATGGGGTGCACACCATGTGCCAGCTAATTTGATTTCCGCTAGATTTTGTTTGCCTATGTGTACAAGTGTCGCTTTTATGGTGAGACGAAAATGTGTCAGGAGGTGGAGAAAGGGGGATAATGTCTGCTTGTGATATTCTGCTAGGTTTGACATGGGTGGTTCACCTTCGGGAAAGGCCCATAAGCTTGCCCAGATACCAAGTGGTGGTCTTTGTGTTAGAAATATATCTCCATTATCGCGCTGCAATATCCAAAAATGCAGTGTTTTTTCAGGCACTTTTGCCCTGGGTTTTTTCTCAGGTAATTGCTCAATGCATTGTTGTAGGAATGCATAACAACTTTTCTGTATGGGACAGGCTTGGCAGTTAGGTTTGTTGCGCGTGCATAGCACTGCACCAAAATCCATGATTGCTTGCGCGTAACGATGACAGTCTTTGTTAGGAGTTAGACTTTCTGCCAAAGGCCAAAGTTGCTTCAATGTTAACGTGCTGTCTGGCCAACCTCGAATACCATAATGCCGACATAATACCCGCTTAACATTACCATCTAAAATAGCACAGGGCTTCTGATAGGCAATGGATAAAATTGCCCCAGCTGTTGATTGACCTATGCCTGGCAAAGCCATTAAATCTTCTAGGCTGCTTGGTACTCGCCCGCTGTGCTTTTTTGCCATGATTTTTGCTGCTTCATGCAAGTGTTTAGCTCGTCGGTAATAGCCCAATCCTGCCCAAAGCTGCATGACTTCATCCAATGATGCTTGAGCAAGTGAGGGAATATCAGGAAATTTGGACTTGAAGCGCTGAAAATAATCAATGACTGTTGCTACTTGGGTTTGTTGCAACATGGTTTCAGATAGCCAGACATCATAGGGTGAGGCTGGATGTTGCCAAGGCAAATCATGTCTGCCATTGCGGTCATACCAGCTTAGTATGGCATCAGTGAAAGGACTATTTTTGGGCATGATCTTCTTTGGGTGCGGTAGGTTCATTGCCATTAAATGTGGCTTCTAATGCTTTGTAAAGTTTTTTGCGAATTTCATAGGTGGATTCGCCATAGGGTTTGTAGCCACGGCTTTTCAGGAAATCGCTCGTGGACTTTCCCAGAATGGTTTTACTGACATCGACAAAGTCAGTGTCTAAATTAAAGCGAAAATTTTTTGTTTTTCCAGTAATGATTGCTGGAACCGTGTTGCGCAGAGGATTGATAAAAAATTCATCCAATTCCACTTGAATATCTCGGTATTTGACGGCAGTAAGATTGAGAAGTAAATAAAGATTCCATGCGCTGTTTTTAAAATTAAATCTGCCATGGGTGTGTAGTTTGTAGTCATTGTTAGCCATTTGTGCATCCACGATGTCAAGTAAGCCATTTTTGAGTTTCATTTTGGCATTAAACTGATTGAAGATACTTGATTTTTTATGGTCGTTAATGGCCAAAGGGGTTCTTTTGATAAAGCTGTTGTTTATTTGTCGAGCAATGGTTTCTAGGGAAACCCCTTGCAGAGAACCGTGTATGGCATGAAGATCGATACTCCCCTGTGCTTGATGAATCATGGTGGTTTTGCCATGGCCTTGGGTATGTATTTCAAAGTCCAAATCGGCTTTTTGTGCGTAAATGATATCATTTTGTGTGATGGTTTCTAAGGATTCTAATCCAGACAGCTTAAGCTTGATGTTGTACTGAGGAACAAAGTAAGTTAAATCTGCCGTGGCACTTCCGACTGCATGGCCACCGCCTAAGTCAAACTCGATGTTGGATAGTTGAAACTGATGCTTATCACTTTTCACTTGAACATTGACGTTATTGAAAGTTCTATTTTCATAAGCCACAGTATTGGCGCGCAATCGACTCACAATGTTGAGGTCACGTAGCACATGGGGTAGGCTCACTCGTTCAAAGTCAATGGGGTTTCCCAGCTCAATGTCCTTAGCAAGAATATGTCCATCAATAAGTGAGAGGTGCGATTGGTTGACTGCATTGTCGTATTCCAGATTGAGGTGCTTGAGCATGATGGTGTTGGCATTGAATGCAAAGGCAATAGGTGGTTTGATGGCTTCTTGCGGTGTGACTAGGGGCTGCCAGTTGTTTCTACCTCTGCTATTGGTGATGAGATGTGCTTGCACAGTATCTAAATAAATCTTGTGCATGCGCACTTTTTTAGTGAAGAGGGAGAATGGATTTAATACTGCTGACATGTGCATGACGCGTAATAATGGATCATCTTGTTTGAACAAGGGGCTTGTATAAACTTCTGCATTTTCAATATTTAGACTGAGTCTGGGAAGCAGTTTGAGCTCAATATTGCCTAAGATATTCAAGCGTAGACCGGTTGAATTTTGTATGTAGTTGCTGAGTTGATTTTTGATGCTTTCTCTGTTAATGTTGCTAGCAATAATTGCCAGTGCAATCAAGAAGATGGCCGGTAAAAACAGCAGAGATATGAAAGTAAATTTTATCGCTCGGTTTTGCATGCTTCCTTGCCTTGCTCTGGAGCGGGTGATGGGAATCGAACCCACGCTATCAGCTTGGGAAGCTGAAGTTCTACCATTGAACTACACCCGCATGCCACCTGTTTACCAATCATAGCATACCGTTGACATGAGAAAAAACCCTATTGTTTCACATATCCAAAGTTTTGTTAGGCGTCAAGGTCGTATGACTGCTGCACAAGCACATGCGTTGCAGACTTATCAGGACGACTACATGTTAGACGCAAGTAAGTCTTGGGATCTTTCAGATATCTTTCCTGGGGTTGAGAAGTTTGTGCTTGAGATTGGTTTTGGCAATAGTGAATCGCTCATTCAGCAGGCCATAGACGAACCAGATAAAGGCTTTGTAGGTATTGAAGTGCATAGCCCGGGGTTGGGACATTGTATGCAGCTATGCCATCAACATGATTTGTGCAATTTACGTGTGTGTCAGGCCGATGCTTTTTTGGTGTTGCAGCAGTGTATTGCTGATGCTAGTCTCGATCGAATTCAAATTTATTTTCCTGATCCTTGGCCCAAAAATCGTCATCATAAGCGGCGTCTGATTCAATCCGTGTTTGTTGATACGTTGGCTAGTAAATGTCGTTCAGGTGCTTTAGTGCATATGGCTACAGATTGGCAGCCTTATGCTGAACATGCTTTGTCGGTATTTGCTGAGCATTCAGGATTAGAAAACTTGTCTCTTACTCAAGATTACGTGGCAAAACCAAGCTATCGTCCAGAAACTAAATTTGAGCGTCGTGGCTATGCTCTTGGCCACCGAAGTCACGATTTATTATTCAAGCGATTGTAATGCTTCCTTCTAAGGTAAAAACCAAGTTAATACCTCATCTAGAAAAGCGTGGTTGTTAAGAGTCAGTCGTTGATCATCGACAATAAACCATTGATGAACATCGTTTTCTTTAATGATCTTGAGTAAAGATCCCCACGAGCTTGCTGTTGCTTGTTCATAGGCTTCTCTGCAGATGGGTGCTAGTAGGCGGAGGTGGTTCATTAAAAATTCCAATGGAAATTCCTCGGGTTTCAATTCACGTTGCCCTGTATTCCATGATGTCGATTCTAGATACTGTTTTGGATGTTTGTGACGCCAATAGCGTGTGACTGTTTTGCTATTGGCCTGGGTGATTTTACTGTGAGCACCTGCGCCTAAACCAAGGTAATCACCAAACTTCCAGTAGTTGCTATTATGTTGACAAGGCTTTTGGCGAGAAAAAGCTGATATTTCATATTGCTCATAGCCTGCTTGTTGTAGTTGATTTAGGCCTAATTCTTGGATGCGCCACAATCTGTCATGATCAGGAAGCTTTGGTTTACTATAGTAAAAAGCCGTATGCGGCTCTATCGTGAGCTGATACCAAGAAATGTGCTCAGGCCTATGGGCAATGGCTTGTTCTAGATCTTGCATGGCTTGCTCTAAGTTTTGTTGGGGTAGGCCATACATCAAATCAAGATTGATATTGTCAAAGCCGCCTGATCTGGCAGATTTTATGGCTTGATGAGCTTCCTCAGCCATGTGGATGCGTCCCAGGGTTTTGAGGTGCTGGTTGTTGAAGGTTTGTATGCCCAGGGATAATCGATTGACCCTGGTTTTTCTTAGCTCAGAAAAATCATAATGTTCTAGTGTGCCAGGGTTGGCCTCCATGGTGATTTCAGCATCATGGACTATAGTGTGTGCTTGCTTGATGTTTTCGAGTAGGCAAGCAATATGTTTTGGATGAATCAAGCTTGGTGTACCACCTCCAATAAAAATCGACTCAATCGGTCTTTGTTGCAATAAACCTTGGTGGTGTTGGAAGTCTTGCCAGAGTTTTTCTGTATAATCTTTTTCAGGAAGTGGTTTTTTTTGTTCATGAGAGTTGAAGTCGCAATAAGGACACTTTTTCACACACCAGGGCATGTGTATGTATAAAGAAACAGGAGGCAAAAAGGCCATGGGGTTAATCAAAGGGTTTGGTAATATGGGGGACGTATGTTAACCTACCAGGGGATATTCGTACAGATTTCTTCGCATTAAATCGCTTGAGGAGTGAATAAAGTGACAAAAAAACACGTGAAAGTTGCCATTACCGGTGCTGCAGGGCAGATTGGTTATGCTTTGGTATTTCGAATCGCTTCTGGCGCCATGTTTGGGCCAAATGTGACATTGGACTTACATTTGCTGGAGTTAGAGCCTGCGCTACCTGCTTTGCATGGTGTTGCCATGGAGTTGAGTGATTGTGCTTTCCCTTTGCTGAATAAAGTGGTTTGCACATCTTCTCTTGAAGAAGCCATGTCGGGTGTCAATTGGGCTTTGTTGGTGGGTGCTGTGCCGCGCAAGAAAGGTATGGAGCGGAGCGATCTCTTGTCCATCAATGGTGGGATTTTCACTGATCAAGGCCGTGCCATCAGTCAGCATGCTGCTGATGATGTAAGAGTTTTGGTTGTGGGAAATCCTTGTAATACCAATGCGCTGATTGCCATGCATGCTGCGCGAGATGTGCCAAATGAACAATTTTTTGCCATGACTATGTTGGATGAGTTGCGTGCCCGAGGTCAGATTGCTGAAAAAGCTCAGGTTCCTGTGCGCGACATAAGCAAGATTGCTATTTGGGGTAACCATTCGGCGACACAGTACCCCGACTTTTACCAAGCTATGATTGGTGACGAAAAAGCAGTTGATGTGATTAATGATGAATCTTGGTGGCAGGGCACTTTTATTCCTGGGGTACAACAGCGTGGCGCAGCCATTATTGAGGCAAGAGGGGCGTCATCCGCTGCATCTGCTGCCAATGGCATTATTGCCAATGTGGCTGCACTTTGTCAGGATACACCTAGCCATGATTGGTTTTCTGTTTGCCGTTGTTCACACGGTGAATATGGTGTTGATGAGGGGCTTATTTACTCTTTTCCTTGCCAAGTAAAAGATGGTGTTTTGCATGTGGTGGAAGATATTGTGCATGGCCAGTATGCTCAAGGAAAACTACAAGCCACGTTGAATGAGCTTCGTCATGAGCGCGATGTGGTACGAGAGCAAGGCTTGATTGATTAGTTCTCAGATGCGTCTGAAGTTTGGTTTTTGAGCTTCAGAACATACTAAATATCTCATGTGGTCGAATCTAGACCCATAAGGCTAGTGTAGCCATCGTGGCAAAGCCAAAGATGACGAAAGCAAACTGGCGCAAGTCACAGCAACGTTCTATCATTACTGCCTTTCGTAAACCGTGCAGTGTGCCGATGTAAAGAAATGTTCCTGCAGCCAGGGCACTGCATACGGGTTCAAACCAGGGTAGACCGGTGTTGGTAACACTGGCATCGGCAACCATGATGCTGAGTGGAGTCATCAGGCAAAAAATGCCAAATAACCATCTTTGTTTTTGTGGTGCCATTGTGCTACTGATAAGGTGGGTTGCTAGAGCAAAGCTTGCAGCCCATTTGTGTGCCATGATGGCGACAAATAATACGACACTGGTTGTTAATTCTGGATTTACTCCTAATGCCGCGCCCTCGAATAAAGCATGAAAGCAGAGCATGAAGGACGCAATTTTGACCACAGATGGTGCACTGAAAGCTTGTTGGTGCTCTAGCTCTCGACCTAGGTGTTCCAGCCACAGCAAGAATAGAAAAGTTGTACCAGCTAATAGGGATGCCACAGGGTAGGTGAAGCCCAATTGATTCAATTGCAGTGCTGCGTCATTGAGCATATGCATTAAGGCGGCACCAAGGAAAACTCCAGAAGCAAAGGCTTTGGACAGTGCGAATGCATGATTTTTTACTCGGACAGACTCTCTGAATGGATGCCAGCCAGCGATTAAGGCAGAAAGGAAAATGCAAATGGCGGCTATCCATTTGAATTCGCCAATGGTTATGGGTGCCATCTACGTACAGTCCAGATGAAAAAGATTTATCATAACACTTTTTTTATTTTTAATCCAAATAAAGCTATTGCCGGCAGCAATTCTCGGTGAAGCTACTCTGCCCAAACTTGCTGTGCAATAATGGCCCAATTTATCTATTTAAAGCTGATTGTTTTGTCATTTTACCTTTACCGTTGCCGATTGACCGATTATTCCACAAGAATTGACCTCAAAACGCTCAAGCCTAGGATGCATTGACGACGACAAACCTATGGCTATAAAAACCATATCATCCCAACCAATTGATAGCTCTGTATCCGATTTCAGGGCGGTTTAATCCATTGCACTAATCCTACTTTTGGCGCTAAGGCAAACGTCAGTAATTGCTCCCATGTATCAAAGATAATTATATCAATCCAGGATCGTAATTTTTCCCATAAATGTTTCTTGCTACCAAATTTTTTGCGGCAAGCTTGGTATTGTTTGTCAGTGAGCTCTGCAATCTGATGAAATAAAAAAGCCAGTAATGTCAGTAAATAAAAATTGAAGGCCAAGTTTTTTTGGCCATGACCATAGTTTCGATCCATATAATACCCGTGGTTCTTCATCACATTAAAAAGTTCATTTTCGCTTTTCCAGCGACAACGACCAGCACGAACCAGTATCTTAATATTGTCACTAGTCACATCAACATCAGTAACCCAACTGTTCCGGTAGACTATTTTTTCTTTTCCACATTTATCTGCCTTCATCACAAAACAACGCAAAAAATTTACCTGTATTGTATCCTCCTTCCCATTTAATGGCACATCATTGACCCACTCATAAACATGACGACGTCCTGCTTCATCTTCCCATTCAACTCGATCTAAATTATCATACCCATCAACCCATTCCATCATATACTTATGATCATCTTGTTTCGCCACAAATAAATAATGCATTCGTTGCGCTAAGATAGCTTCAATAATAGGTTGCTTTGAAAATAATCCATCACCGCCAATCAGTAAGCCTAGTTGAGGAAACTCCTTGCGAATATTGCCAATAAAACGTTTCGCTGCATTCATTTCACAGTTTTGTTTAGTTACTCCATCTGAGTTAACAATTTGTTCCGGCATAAATGGGATCACTTCTGTGCAATCAGGGTGTGCTATGCCGCCCTGTAATACCTGATGAGAATACGTTGGATTCCCTTTTTTGTGATGCTTTACCAAACATTGTTCGCAATGTACTTCCTTCGAGCTAAAAAACTGTGTGCCATCGATAGGAAAATAATAAATGCTGGGAAGCAGTTGGTACTGCTCTAAATGCTTCCCCCGCTGTAGGCGTGAATAAAGCGCTTTAAATATTGGCCTAAAGTGTTCACTATCAATGCTATCAATGATCTCTCGCATTTGTGTTTCTTTAGGAATATTTGTCACATCAAATAGCGTTCGTAAGTTATTTTGGTGTTGTTCTTCTTGCATTCGTTGCTGAAATTGCAACAGAGAAGGATCTTGAAAACACATGCAAGCAAAACCACTCATCAGCGCATCGTGTAGGCTGATACTCACTTTCCCTGGCTGGCGCCAGTCAGGTATGCTCAAGAATCTTTCTGACATCATTGAGCGAAGGCTACTAAAACTAAGATGCTTTTTAATTTTCATTTCAATACTCCCTGTTGTTTCATGAACAATGTTGCAACAAACTTACTACAGAATACATGCTACGAAAATTTTATTTTGTTTGCACCTTTACAATACAAAAAATCAACTACTTATAATTCACCGAGCATTGCTGAGCTTCACTGAGCATTGCTGTATTGCCGGTTTATTTCCTGTGGCTGCGCTAATTTTAATTAGCAAGGACAATATTCCTACTTGTTTACAAGCAAGGAGCTGGATGAATAAAAATCAGGCAATCAGTCCATTTTCTATTCATCAGCCTCACGACAAACTGTTTAAGAATCATTTAATAGAAGATGTTATTGAGGAATTTCAAGAATCATCTGATGATAATGTTAATGATCTTGACTAACCAAAATTCAGCGAATTTCATCGGGTTTCAAACTTATGCTCATCAGCATCATATTGCTGATCTTGTTTTTAAAGTTGCTTTGCAGGAAAATGTAGAAAGGCAGTGCACTTTGTCTTAGGCATCAAAGCTGACCAGATCAATATGCCATTAAGAATGCAACGTTATGCTAATGAGCTATGGCTGCACATGCTTGCGATGATGGAACACTTTGTCGTCTCTATGGTACTTTATACCGGAAACTGTGAGTATTCCTATGCGAACTCACTACGATCAGCCATGCGCCCAATTATTGGAAACAAAAATATCCTATTGCATAGGTTTCAGCTTATTTGTTCTCAAAATGTTTTGCATAAGGTGGAAGGCGCTAAATATCCTTAATCCTATCTACTATTGTAGTGGTCATCAAAATGATCTGGTCATTTCAATTCATTGTTGAGAGATTTGGATAAAAAAATAGTGAACTTAGCGATGAATTTGTTAAAATTATCTTGGATTATGTGTTTAATACAAACTCCTGGACGATTCAGAGTCGATTTTTTGCTAGGTAGACTCTGTTGGTGCAAAAGTACGGAGAAGGTAAGATGTACACGTACACGATTAAAGATGTGATGTTAAGGCTACCAGATGCAATTAAGTCCAGAAACTAAGGAACGCTGAGAAAAGAAGGACTACTTGAATCAGCTGGGCGCAATGTATCGTGAAGGATTATCAGCTGACCTATTAAAAGTGACAGGACTGAGCGTTTCTAATTTGAGGAGACACATGAGAATATTTTTGAAGCCAGCATGCTATACATCAGATCAGTATAGCTCAAGAATAACAAATGATTTACGTTGAGGTTGCTTTTTTAGAGCTACTAAAGTACATTTTTGCAAACTCAATTCAGTAGCCTGTCATGACTTTGTATTTACTAGTAAAGATAGCCAATAGATGTGGGGTTAGCCAAGCATTGCTCTCGTTGGATGTAATGGTTTTCAGCAATGCTCGGTGAATTATAAGTGGTTGATTTTTTGTATTGTAAAGGTGCAAACAAAATAAAATTTTCGTAGAAAAATATTCTGTATTAAGTTAGTTGCTACATTGTTCATGAAACAACAGGGAGTATTGAAATGAAAATTAAAAAGCATATTAGTTTTAGTAGCCTTCGATCGAAGATGTCAGAAAGATTCTTGAGCATCCCTGGATTACACGGAAGTGATCCCATTTATGCTGGAACAAATTATTAACTCAGATGGAGTAACTAAACAAAACTGTGAAATGAATGCAGCGAAATGTTTTATTGGCAATATCCGCAAGGAGTTTCCTCAACTAGGCTTACTGATTGGCGGTGATGGATTATTCTCGAAGCAACCTATTATTGAAGCTATCCTAACGAATGCATTGGCGCCAAAAGTAGGATTAGTGCAATGGATTAAACCGCCCTGAAATCGGATACAGCGCTATTAATTGGTTGGGATGAAATGGTTTTTATAGCCATAGGGTTATCCTCGTCAATGCATCCTAGGCTTGAGCGTTTTGAGGCCAGTTTTGTGGAATAATCAGTCAATCGGTCACGATAAAGGTAAAATGGCAAGATCACCAGCTTTGGATCAATAAATTCGGCCTATATTGCACAGAACATTTGGGCAAGTAGCTTCACCGAGAATTGCTACTGGTTTTCATTTGTGTGGAAAAATGCTAAATCTAGCGTTTAGTAAAGATTAGGTTTTTCCATGAATCTTGATTATTTAGATTTTGAGCAGCCAATTGCTGAGCTTGAAGAAAAAATTGGTGAGCTGCAAAATATTACCGATGATAGTGGTCTTGATATTGTAGAGGAAGTTGCGCGTTTGCGTAAAAAAAGTGATGAGTTGACAAAGAAAATTTTCTCTTCACTTTCTGTGGCACAAACTCTCCAGCTTTCTCGCCATCCGCTTCGTCCTCATGCTTCTGATTACATTCGTCATATTTTTACAGATTTTGATGAGTTGTTGGGTGATAGGCATCATGGTGCTGGTTACGCCATTATTGGAGGCACAGCCCGATTTAATGGTATGCCTATAATGGTTATTGGTCATGAAAAAGGCCGACAAACTGCAGAAAAACTCAAACGTAATTTTGGTATGCCTCAGCCTGAAGGCTACAGACGTGCACTACGTTTGATGCACATGGCTGAGAAATTTAATTTGCCTGTCATTACCTTTATTGACACCATGGGAGCTTATCCAGGTATTGGTGCTGAAGAACGTAATCAAAGCGAGGCTATTGCGAGAAACTTATTTGAGCTTGCCTCTCTTGAAGTGCCTGTGATATGTGTTGTAACAGGTGAGGGTGGCTCAGGTGGTGCTTTGGCTATTGGTGTAGGTGATCGTATCTTCATGCTTGAGTACAGTACTTTTTCAGTGATTTCACCAGAGGGTTGTGCATCTATATTGTGGAAAGAAACTTCCAAGGCTGCTGATGCTGCTGAAGCCATGGGGGTGACAGCATCGCGTGTTTATAAGGCGGGCTTGGTTGACGGGATTTTATCTGAGCCTTTGGGTGGTGCACATAGAAATCCCACTGCTATGGCGCAAACACTCAAAGAAAAGCTGTCTGAAGTTTTGGATGAGCTGAGACAATTCTCTCCTGATGAACTACTCAATAACCGCTATCAGCGCTTGATGCAAATAGGTGTCAAGGGTTCGCCAGACTAGGTGTTGGCGCCGACAAACTTAGGTGTTGGGGGCATGCATGTTTTCTAACTGTTTTCTTCAATCGCTGCAGAACTATGATTTGCTTTTGGTTGGTTTCAGTGGTGGTCTTGATTCCTCAGCGCTTTTACACAAGTTGCACGTTCTGCAACAAAAGTCATGTTTCAAGGGTTCATTGGTTGCCATGTATGTGAATCATGGTTTGTCTGGGCATGCTGATACTTGGCAAGTTCACTGCCAAAAAGTCTGTGAGGACTTAGGTGTTGACTTTGTTGCGGAAAAGATTGACCCCAAGGCGAGTTTCTACTACCGAGAGCAAGGATTAGAAGGGGCAGCTAGAGCACTTAGGCGAAAAGCATTTCATCATTATTTATCGTGCCAAAATGGCAAACGCTGTGCATTGTTATTAGCGCATCACCAAGAAGATCAAGCTGAGACTTTTCTGTTGCAGTTGTTTCGTGGTGCAGGCTTGAAAGGCTTGTCAGCAATGCCTGAGCAGGGGAGACTGCAAGGTTTTGATTTACTCAGGCCTTTATTATTGGTTAGCCATAGGGATTTGGTGGCTTATGCACAGCTAAATAATCTAACTTGGGTTGAGGATGAAAGTAATCAGGATCAAATGTTTGATAGAAATTATCTGCGTCACCAGATAATACCTTTGTTAGAGCAGCGCTGGCCACAGGTTTCTACTTGCATTGCCCGATCTGCCAAGCACTGTCGCGAGGCGCAACGATGGATTGGTCAGCATCATATATCGGTGCTTGAATCAGCTTGTCCAAGTCCTGATCAAATTGCGCTATCGGCTTTTGTTGGACTTGCAGAGACTGATCAGCGCTTATTGCTTAGGGCATGGCTGCAAAGCTTATCTGTGACCATGCCTAGCGAGGTTAAACTTGGTTGTATTGTCAGAGAAGTAATGATGGCAGCAGCGGATAAAATGCCTTATGTCCACTGGGGAAAGCACAGTGTTAGGCGTTATCGCGATTATCTTTATTATATGCCATATTATCCTGAGCAAAAAATATTCGATACCATCTGGGATGGGCGGGAACCTTTGGTGTTTTCTAAAGGCGTGTTGCGTGTGGCCAGCTTACCTTTAACTGAAGGTGACTCTTACCCGTCTTTGCTTATTTGTACTAAGCAAGGTGGAGAGAGATTAAGATTGCACAAAAATGGTCCTAGCCATTCGTTAAAAAAATTGATGCAGGAATGGGGTATGCCACCGTGGTATAGAAAAATATGGCCTTTGGTGTTTGTAGATGGGACATTGGTTGCCATGCCGGGCTATCGGGGAAAAACATGCTTTGTTGCAGCTGAATACCAGAAAAGTTCTTTGGGAGAATGGCTAAAAACTCTGTGCTTTGATCTTCAGAGTTGAGGTGAAAATGGGGCCAAATAATGCTTGGTCGTTTTTATAGTTCGTGCTAATATTGCCGATCTGAAAGAGCCTGTTTGAATGAGAGGAGAGCTGTCATGTCAACACGTGATAAAATCATTAAGGTGCCCAGTGAGAGTACTGTTAGGCGTATGCCAGCAAAAGACTACATGTGCGCAGAGATGCTACTTTTCTTTCGTGATTGCCTTGAAAAAATGCGTGAAGAAGTTAAATGTGATATTGCTTCGAGTCGAGAAGAGATGAGTAATCTTGAGAGTTCTACCGAATTGGTTGATATGGCGGGTCGCCAAGAAATCTTGCAATTAAGTTTAAAGCGTATTGAACGGCAGTCAAAACACTTAGATAAAATTAATGATGCCATTAGGCGCACCATTAATGGTGAATATGGCTATTGTGAGGAGACGGGTGAATCTATTGGTGTGGAACGTCTTTTGGCACGCCCTACGGCCACCCTGTCTATTGTTTCTAAAGAACACCAGGAATTTCAAGAGCGTACTGAAGGGGTCAGTCGTATTGGCCACCATATTGCGGATGAATAGCCCTACAAAGGAGATGTGATGGCAAAGACCATTTTCGAGAAAATCATCGATAGAGAAATTGCTGCTGATGTGGTTTATGAAGATGATTTGTGTCTGGCTTTTCGTGACATTAATCCTCAAGCTCCCGTGCATGTGCTATTGGTACCTAAAAAGCCCTTGGCTAAACTAGCTGATGCACAAGAAATTGATCAGTCTTTGTTAGGCCATTTAATGCTAATTGCACCCAAGGTTGCTGAGGGACAAGGCTTAGAAGATTTCCGTTTGGTGGTTAATCATGGCGCTGGTGCCGGTCAAACGGTATTTCATTTGCATTTACACATTTTTGGTGGCAGGGAACTGTCTTGGCCGCCAGGCTAGGTGTATGGCTGGTTTGATCAGCTTATTTTTTTGCCACGTAAAGTCTTCCTTCTAGTGGCTTGTTATGCTGCTGTCTGAGTACGCAGTTAATATCTTCAATTAGCTCTAGTTTTGCATTTTTCAGGACTTTTTCAATATAGATTTTGCTATGTGCATAACGTAACGTTTGTTGTAGATGGTATGTTTGGTTGTGGCATATTTCACAACTAAATAGCCACAGTCCGCCTTGCATCAAGTTGTCAGCAATGGCGATAAATAAGTCGTCCAGCTCACCAACATAAGGAAGCACATCAGCAGCAATAATGACTTGATTGTTAGGGTATTTCCGGAGTGCTGTGAATGCGTCGGTTTTCTCCAGGGTATCATAGCAACCTTTTTCTCTGGCTGCCTCGATCATTTTCTCTGACATGTCAATGCCAGTAAGATGGCTACTGATGGGAGCAAACCACTCACCACAAAGTCCTGTACCACAACCAAGATCAAGTGCACGTGTAATTGGCTTTTCACCGTGAAGTTCATAACGTTGAAATAGCTGCTGGGGAACGTTGTAGTGAAGAAACTCTCTGAGGTGTTTGTCGTAATGATCGGCATACTGATTAAACAAGTCCTTAATAAAAGAGGTTGGTGCTTGTTTGGGAGAGATTGATTGCTCTAGTCCCTGCAACGTAAATTGGTATTGGACATTTTCTGGATCTAGCTTGAGTAACTGCCGGTATTGTTTTTTAGCATTTTTGTAGTCTTTCATCCCAATATATGTGCTGGCTAGATTAGTGCGTGCTGGAATGTGATTATTGTCTTGAGAGAGGATCTCTTCAAAATAAGTAATGGCATCTTGGTGTTTATCTTGGCGCATATAGATAATGGCAACATTAAACAATACATCCAGAGGACGTTTTTTTTGCATCAAGAACATAAAATGTGGTAAAGCTCTGGCAAAATCATTGAGGGCTAAGTAGCATGTGCCCGTGTTATAATTGGCTTGTTCATGTTCCGGTTGTAGTGTGATTACGCGCTCATAACATTTTGCGGCTTCGTGAAATGCTTCTATGGCATGGAAACAATTGCCCAGCTGATAGTGAGCTTCGATACAATTGGGATCAAGCAAAATTTGTTTTTCTAGCAGTGGAAGGGCTTGTCGAAATTGATTTTGTTGCAAACGGCAAATGCCCATTTGCAAATGGGCTTTGGGGTGGGTCGGATCAAGTGCCAGACATTGTTGAAAAGCATCCAAGGCTTTGTCCCAAGCTTTTTGCTGTAAGGTGCAGAGACCAAGATTATAGTGTGGTTCTGCATAGTATGGTGCGTGAATGATGGCTTGTCTGTAGCAGTGTTGTGCTTGGTCTATGTTGCCTTTTTTTTGGTAAATAGTACCAAGATTATTGTAGCCAGCTGCATAATTAGGTTGAATTAATATGGCTTTTTGATAACACGCCTGTGCTTGATCTTGCCTATCTAGGGCTTTGTGGCAATTGCCCAAAGCGCTTAGGATATATACGTTTTCTGGCGCAAGTGTTTGCGCTGTTTTAATGCTGGTCATCGCTTGCTGCCATAAGCCTTGTTGTGCGTATAAGGTTCCCAAAAAATGGTGGATATCTGGATTGTCTGGATCTTCAATAATCAGTTGCTTATAGGCTTCTTCAGCCAAGTCTAGCCTGCCTTTTTGGTGGAAATAAATGGCTTGTGCCAACTGTTTTTCTGCAATACCTGTCACGCATGACTCCATTGTTGAGCATGTGTTTGACTTTGTGCTTTTTTGGCTGCTTCAATGGCTTCACCTAAGGACATTACTGCCATGGCATAGTTGATCCTGGGGTTGTAGCTTAAGATAGCTTTGAAGTTATGAAAGCCCAGCCAGGTTTCTTGGACTTGTTCTTCTTGTAGTTGAAAAGCACTAGCTTTGGTGTCAGGCTTCAAGGTGTGTAGTGGCAATATTCCTTGTTGCTTCCACTCATCTATAGTGCATATTTTTCTTGCTTGTTTGGGGTCAAGATCGAGCTCAGTAGTGAGCTTGGCTTTTTCAGCTATGGGTTCGCCTGCGCGCCATGCACCACGTTTGCTTAAGTAGTTGGCAACACTGCCAATGGCATCTTCTGGACTGTGCATCAAGTCTGCAATGTCATCGCCTGAGTAATCTACCGCGTAACTTCTGTAACTGCTAGGCATGAATTGTGGAAACCCTAGTGCGCCTGCGTAGGAGCTTTTCAGTGCTAGAGGGTCAAGGTGTTGCTCTCTTGAGAGCAAGAAAAGTGCTTCGAGTTCGCTAGTAAAAAATTTAGATCTTTCAGGATAATTAAAAGCCAGGGTAGCCAAAGCATCTAGGGCACAATGTTTACCAGCTCTTGTGCCATAAAAGGTTTCTACCCCTAATACTCCTAGGATGATATGTGCTGGTACACCATATTGTTGTTCAGCTTTCTTTAGTTTGTCTTGATGATTTTGCCAAAAGGTTACACCGGCGTTGATGCGTTGGGGTGATAGGAAAAGGCGTTTGTACTTATACCAAGGTGTGGCTTCTTTGGGGTTATGGATGGTTTTGATGATTCTTGGGCGGAGATGGACTTGGGAGAAAATCCTGCGCATTTTTTCCTGTTTGAAGTGAAACTTTTCCACCATATGGTTAATAAAAGCTTTAACATCATTGCGGTTAGCCGGATTGGTTATTTTTTCATTATTGCTTTGTGTGCTAGCCGTCACAACCTCATTTAGGCTGGGTATGGATGTGGCCAGAGGTGCATAGATAAATATGACTAGAATGATTGATGTCTTTAATACATTTCTTCCATGTTGAATCATTGGAATTCCTTACAGTTTGTGTTGAGATGTGCTAAGTACATTTTTATTGAAGTTGATAGAGGCGATGATACCAAAGAAGGCCATCCAGGTCACCAGTGAAGTTCCACCTCGGCTTATCAAAGGCAATGGTAAGCCGACCACAGGTAAAAGGCCGCTGACCATGGCGATATTGGTGGCCATGGATAAGAAAAAGCTGAGGCTTAAGCTGGTGACAAGCAAGCGTGCAAAGGTGTTTTCACAGGCATGGCCAAGTGCTAGCCCACGGAGGGTCATGGCAATGAATAAGCCTATAAGTAACAATGATCCAAGAAAACCAAATTCTTCCCCAAATAAAGAGAAAATAAAGTCTGTGGTGTGTTCAGGTAAAAAATGTAAATGGCCTTGGGTCCCTTGAAGCCAACCTTTTCCGAATAATCCACCAGAGCCAATGGCGATTTTTGATTGGATGATATGATACCCAGATCCTAGGGGATCTCTTTGAGGATCTAAAAAGGTCAGTATTCTCTGTCGTTGGTAATTATGCATGGCCATCCACAGTATAGGGAGGGCAGCAATACTCATGCCAGTGGTGTAGATAATCAGACGTGTTGATACCCCTGCTAAGAGGATAACTATGGCGCCTGTCATGCCTACCATGCAGGCAGTTCCTAAGTCTGGTTCAATGAGAACTAATAAAGTTGGTAGGAAGATAAGTCCCAGTGAGGTAAGTAGTATTTTTGGGCTTGGTGGCATAGGGTGTTGCGCTAAATACCAGGCTAGCATCAAAGGTACAGACAGCTTGCTGAGCTCAGATGGTTGAAATCGAAATAAGCCAAAGCTAATCCATCTTGGTGCACCTTTGGCGGCGACGCCAATGATCAAAACTGCAACTAATAACGTACATGTAATGGCATAAAACCAAGGTGCCCAGCTGAAGGTGATATGCGTTGGTATTTTGCCAATTAACAGCATGATTACAACACCTAGGCCCATGCGGATGAGCTGGGTGTGAATCAATGTCATGTTCTCGTTGCCTGCACTGTATAAAATTAATAAGCTCATGCAGCATGCAAGGCCCAGCATCAGTACTAGTGGGACGTCAAGAGGAGCTGGTTTAAGGCATTGTGATAAAGACTGCCAAAATCGATTAGTCATGATGCCTCCTCAATAGATAGGCGTCGACTACTCTTCTAGCTGCTTGGGCTGATTTGGTACTAGAGGCATGTTCAATTATCACTGCAACCGCAATTTTCGGGTGATTAATAGGGGCATAGGCAATAAAAAGAGCATGATCCCGAAGTTTTTTGGGTAGCTGAGATTGGGGGACAAAGATGCCATCTTTGGGGCGAAATACCTGTACTGTCCCAGTTTTAGCAGCCACGCTGTAGGGTGTGTCGGTGCCAAATCGATAGCCAGTACCTTTAGGGTTTGTGCTGATGACGACTTGGTTCATGGCATGAGCCAGATATGTCCAGTTGCTGGGGTATCTAAGATTTAACGGTGGCAGCTTGATATGGTTATGGGCTATTTTGTTGCCCTCGGCGTCAATGGTTTGGTGGATGAGGGTAGGCTTAAATCTATGACCACGTTGAGCTAGTACTGCTGTTGCTTGTGCCAATTGTAAAGGTGTGGCTAACATGTATCCTTGACCGATGGCCGATAGAATCGTATCTCCAGTGTACCAAGGTAAGCCTTTTTGGGAGAATTTCCAATTGGGTGATGGCACAATACCAGCAGGTTCATTGGGAAGTTCAATGCCAGTAGGATGTCCATAACCAAAGTCTTCTAGCATGGTTTTCATTTTTGCCATGCCTAACTTTACTGACAATTGATAAAAGAATACGTCGCAGGAAACCACCAAGGCTTTTGCCGCATTTACTTTACCATGACCTTGGGGTAGCCAATCTCGGTATAGGTGTTTGGTGTTGGGAAGTTGGAAATGACCTGGGTCATCGATACTGGTTTTTTGATTGATAACACCAGACTCTAAGCCAGCCAGTGCCACAAAGGGCTTTATGGTTGATCCCTGCGAATACAAACCATGCAAAGCACGGTTGACCATGGGATTGCCGCCTTGTTTTTGCAGAGCGGTGTACATATCAGTGTCTAGTCCTTGGCTAAAACCATTGGGATCGAAGGTTGGTTTGCTCACCATGGCCAAGACTTCACCAGTGCCTGGATCTATGGCAACAATGGCTCCGTGCTCATTGCCAATGACGTCGTAGGCAACTTGTTGGAGGTGACTGTCAATACTTAATACAAAGGACTTCCCTGCAATGGCGCCGTGTTCGTTGAGACGGCGTACTGATCGGCCTAGGGCATTGTTCTCGATGGCACGATAGCCAGTTTTACCATGTAGGGCTTGTTCTGCATGTTTTTCAAACCCTGTTTTGCCTACCCACTGCGTGCCTCGATAATTAATTGCATCAAGCACAGCTCTTTCTTGCTCGTTAACTTGACCCACATAGCCAAGGACAGGAGCCATTATTTTTCCTTTGGGATAGTTCCTTTGTAGGTAGGGGACGATACGTATGCCATGCAGAGACATGCCATGGCTGCTGATTGTGGCCATTTCGGTCTCTGTGATTTTGGCTTTTAACATCACGGGCTCAAATTTTGCATGTTGGTTAAGGCGCTTGTTGAAAGTCTTGATTTCGTCTTCACTTATCTTTAGGTATTGTTTTAACGATATGAGCAGTGTGCTGATGTTGTCAGTTTGTTCTGGGACAATAGCTAAGGCATATCCAGGGATGTTTTCAGCCAAAATCTCGCCGTTTCGATCATAAATCAGTCCTCGAACAGGTATTATGGGCTCTAGCTCTAGGCGGTTGTTCAGTGCCTGGGTTTGGTAGCGATCATGATCGATCACTTGAATGTAAAACAGTCTAGCGAGAAGGATAAAACTGATGCCAATTATCACAAAAAGGCTTCTTTTTAGCGCTTCTTCAGCAAGTGGTTTTTTAAGAAAGTGGTTCATTGCCATGTTTTTTTATTTGCAAGTATTTACATATGAAACTTACCATGGCCATTGGCTGGGGGCAATACAGTATTTCTTTGTGTCTATTTGTTAAGTTTATCGTATAACTAAAAAATTTGTATATGATTTTAGCTAAAAATAGAATGAGAGTACCGTGCCAGTGATAAGGATGAAAATCATATTAATTTTATTTCTAGCGCTAGTTGAAATCTCAATCTCGATGATAAGGGTGCCCCTGAATCAAGGCAACGGCGCGGTAAAGTTGCTCAGCGACAATGATTCGTACCAAGCCATGGGGTAGTGTGAGTGGTGAAAGTGACCAGGTCTGTTCACAGGTATTGCGACATTCATCAGAGTGACCGTCAGGGCCGCCAACTAATAAAGCAATATGTGAATGCTGCTGACGGAGCTTTTCTAGCATCTTCGCAAGTGCTTTGCTATTCATGCTTGGACCGTGTTCATCAAGGGCTATGCGCATGCTTGTTTTGCTACTCGCTTGAAGTAGGGCTTGACCCTCTTGTTGTATTAATGTGTTAATGCTCCTGTTTTTGTGTCTTTTTGGGATAGGGATCTCAATAAGATTAAACTGCCAGGGCGGGGCAAAGCGTTTTATGTACTCTTGGCTACTTTGCTCAACCCAACTTGGCATTTTTGTCCCTAAGGCAATTAAATCAATTTTCATTTTGACTTCGTTTGGCCTTGGTAAAATCCCACAGTTTTTCTAGATCGTACGTGCTACGTGTTTTGGGGTGCATAATATGGACAATAATATCGCCTAAGTCCACCAGGACCCATTCTCCATAGTCTAAGCCTTCAACACCCAATGGGCGTTCACCGGATTTTTTTGCAGCATCAATAATCCTATTGGCAATGGCTTTGATTTGGATGTTCGATGTTCCCGAACACACGACCATAAAATCAGTAATGGTGGTGAGATGGCTTACTGGAAAGACTCTAATATCTTGCGCTTTCCTGTCTTCTAGGCTTTCTTTTACCCAATGGGGGAGTTTTGGTTCAGTCATTGTTATGAGTACTCTTATATAAATGTTGTTGTTGACAGTAGGCTAGTACTTTAAGATTTAGTCTATGACTAGGATTTTCATCATGGCTTAATTGTGTACGCAATGTTGAGCTAGAGAAATTATCGTAAAATTCATCAGGAAAATCAAGTTGATGCATGTATATATGCCCATTAGGCTGTTGTTGAAGCTTTGCTTGATCATTACAAAGTGCTTCAGAGGCATAAAATGGCTCAGGCATATGTGGAGGCCAAGGATAACCAGGTCGATTAATTACTAGGATGTGGCCATGAACAAGAATATCCTCAGGGTTTTTCCAGGTATGGAAGGCTGACCAAACATCAGCACCGACAATCAGCACTGGTGTGATGCCTTCTTGGGCAAAATTTGCCATGGTGTTGCACATATAAACAGGCTTTTTTTCTGCTAATTCGACCCTGCTGAGCTTGCACTGAGGCATTGCTTCAATGGCTAATTGTACCATGGTTTCTCGATGCTTGGGAGTAGCAACTGGTGTGCTTTTGTGAACAGGTGTATAGCAGGGCAGAAAAAAAATCTCTTTTATCACAGTGGTACCAAGGATCTGCTGAGCAATCCAAGTATGTCCCAGATGAATGGGATCAAATGTGCCGCCGAGTATGCCAATGATCTTGTTCTTCATATACATAGGATAGCATGTCAACTGTTATGTTTCTATGTGAACGAAGGAGAACTTATGATAATTGGGGATCAAGTTAACATAGAAGTGAATGTACTGCTTTGGAGATATGGTATTAAACAATATTTCCAGCGATAGGAGTATGGCCAGCAAATGCAAAAAACAGTGTATCAAGGCATAAGTTCACATTGCCTGGTGCTAGGCCTTTGATCATGGGTTCAAGTCTGGCAGCTTGGCTGAGTAAGTCTAGTAATTTTTGAATACTGAGCCTGTTCAGTGCATTTTTTACTAATATTTGACGACTTGACCATAAACGGTGCTCTCTGGCAATGTCATCCCAGGGCTTGCGTTTGAGTAGGTCTGCTTTGATTTGGATCAGCATCCGCAGTTCTCTGACCAAGCTCCATAACATTAGCACTGGCGATAATTCTTGTTGATGCAGGCGTCTGAGCACTCGGTTCAATTCGCTGATGTTACCCTTTAGGGCGTAATCCGCACACTGGAAAATGGTGAAAGTGCTACTATCGCTGAGTGCTATGACCAGTGTCTCATTTGTCAACGGCTTTCCATCTGCTAGTAAGGCAAGTTTTTGGATTTCTTGGGCGCATGCGGATAGGTTGCCATCTGTACTGGCTAAGAGTTGGTTTTCTTGATCTTGATTTAAGGTTAGGTTTTGTTGTTTGCAATAATTTTGAACCCAATCTGATAGGGCTTTGCCAGTGGGTGTTTTGGCTTCAATAAGCAAGGCATTTTGGCTGAGTTTACCAAACCATTTTTGTTTGCGGTCTCCATAGTCTAAGTTTGGTAAAGTTAAGGTAAGGCATTGATGCATGTTTAAGCTGTCGCAATAGGATTGTAAAGAATCATAGCCCTTCTTCCCCATTTTGCTTGCGGTGATGGTGCAATCAATCCAGCTGCGCGGGTAAAAAAGTGAAGGTGAGTTCAGATGATTACTCAGCTGCTCTAAATCGCCAACTTTTTCAATGTTGATGCGTATCGTTTCTTCGTAACCATGTTGCCTGGCAGATCGCTCTAACGTTTGTTTTGCTTCATGGATCAGCACCCATTCTTCGCCAGCAATAATTGAAAGTTGCGGCAAGGATGTCTTTAGGGTTGATGTCAAGCACTGAAGTGTGACGCTTGCCGCACCCATTACGCTTTTATCGCCAGTTGTGCCAATAATTGATCAGCTGCTTCTTTGTAAATATTCAACATGATATTTTTCAGTTGGTCTGTCGATTGTAGCGTTTCATTTGCACGTATCACTACATTTTTATTGAGTGTGATCGATTGGTTCGCCAAGATCAAAGTGTCATCTTTGAGTACGGAATATTGCACCTCAAAGGCAACGGAATATACTCGCATTTTGTGGCTGGCATTGAAAGAAGGTGACTTGATGCTTACGCGAGTATCGGCAATTTTGAAAGTTACTGTGGCTTGCCGTGAATTGTCTGTGATTTTCAGATTTTCATGGGCAATGCTCTGGATGAATGATTGGCTAAAATCACGATTTTTTTCGTCATATTCCACATAAAAAATTTGATCACTCAATGTTGTTGCGTCCATAGTATGGAGCTTAAATCCACAGCCACATAACAAAGGAAGTGCGGCTAACATGAAAAATGCGTAAGCTCGAAAGCGCATGCTATTACCCTTTTATTTGACAACTATGTTGATGAGTTTGTTTGGAACAACAATGGTTTTCACCACAATCTTATCTTGTAAATGTTTGCCAATGCTATCACACGCCTGTGCTAATTGCATTAGTGTGGCTTCATCAACTTTGGCATCAGTATAAATTTCACCACGCTTTTTGCCGTTGACTTGAACCGCATATGTGCTTTGGTCTTGTTGTACAAGGGCATCTGGATCAACTTTGGGCCAAGGCTGGTCAAGAATATTGTCTG
>JAGYIW010000014.1 GCA_018402195.1 Gammaproteobacteria bacterium | reverse complement strand
ATAGGCTGGATGTGGAAGCACAGCAATGTGTGGAGCTAACCAGTACTAATTGACCGTGAGGCTTGATCATATAACACCAAAAAACTTTCGTTTGGTGTGATGAAAAAAAGCGAAATAAGATTATGACGCAAAACTTGACTTTTTCTAACTGTTATTTCTAGCTTTTTGCTAGACCAGTTTCCTGGTGACAATAGCGAGTTGGTACCACCTGATCCCATCCCGAACTCAGAAGTGAAACGACTCAGCGCCGATGGTAGTGTGGGCTTGCCCATGTGAGAGTAGGTCATTGCCAGGTTTTTATCCTAAGCCGTCAAAGCTCAATGAGCTTTGACGGCTTTTTTTTGGCATAACGCCATCTCAAGTTGTGTTAATATTCAAAGTATCTGGGTAAAAATGTTAACTTCTTTTGGACCTGTCCGCTCGAAGCATGAGAATGTCACCTAGAATCTGAGCCAGAATCAGAGATTGACGGATTGGTTTGCCCAGCTGCCATACCAACACTGTAATCTTGGCTTGCTAGAACAAGGGTCTCTTACCATTGTTTTCGAAAAGCTCATGCAAATAAATCTGTTTTAAATGGGGGGATTCTGCATGCTTGTTTCTATGTTTTTCTAGATTCAGCCTCATAAGGCCATCAAAATCGCCCTAAAAGACAAGTTTTTTTTTGTATCACTGCCTAAGATTTTGAATAAAAATGGCGATAATATTCGATGGATAGTGCTTTTTTTTGCATAAAAATTATTTTTTTTTAAAAAAAAATGTGTTTTGTCTTTATTGTGTTAGAATTGCTATTAACTCTTTGAATTGAAAAGTTTGATTATGGGAGCAAGAGTGATATGATCTGTGTGTGAATTTAGCCATGTTGATTGGGCTTCCCGTTAATATATATCAACAATAAATCGGTGAGTAAGCTATGCGAATGATTCATCATCACATCGAATGCCAAGCAAAAGCCTTTCCTCAAGGGATTGCTGTGATAGATGGTAATAAGACTATTTTATACGACAGTCTTAATCGTTTGGCTAATTCTTTTGCAACATATCTCTTAAGTCTTGGTATTGGCAGTGGCGATTATGTCCCTATTTTGTGCGACAAATCAGCGGAAGCGATCGTGGCAATGTTGGGCATACTGAAAGCAGGTGCTGCTTTTGTGCCCCTTAATGTTTGTCAGCCCGATGCAGCGCTTCGCGACATTCTCCGTGCTATTGATGCAAAACTTCTGTGTGTGGGGGATGTAAACTCATGGTCGCCCTCTGAAGAAGTGAAGTTATTTTCATTGCCGGATATGCAAGAAATTTTGGCAGATGTATCAGATGCTGATCTACACCCTAATCTCTCGAGCTTAGACGATCACGATGCTTATTTGATTTTTACTTCTGGTACAACAGGTGCACCTAAAGGTGTTGCCATTACCCATGGTAATTTGACCGTAACCTATGACTCTTGGTTGCAGGTATATCAGCTGTCTTCCTCAGACTGTCACATACAAATGGCCAACTTGGCGTTTGATGTTTTTATTGGTGACTGGGTAAGAGCATTGTGCTCTGGTGGCACCTTGGTGCTGTGTCATCATGATACGTTAGTGAGACCCAAGGAGTTGCATGCGCTGATTCACCAGTACGACATTACTGTTGGTGAGTTTGTACCTTCAACACTTAGGGCATTGGTGCATTACTGTCAGCAGGAGGGGTTAGATTTGGCGCCTTTCCGTCTTTTAATATGTGGCTCTGATACTTGGACGATGAGTGAGTACAGACTGGCTAAATCTTTGTGTTGTGGTGGGCGCGTTATCAATTCCTACGGACTCACCGAGGCTACGATTGACAGTGGCTTTTTTGAAGAAGTGTCTTTGTCCTTACTCCCTGATAGCCTGCCAGTCCCGATTGGAAAACCCTTTCAGCATGCACATTTTTGGGTTTTGGACGAGAATTTAGAGGCAGTTCCGCTGGGTGAACCTGGCGATCTGTATATTAGTGGGCCGGGTCTCAGCAAGGGTTATTTTCACCGTGATGACTTAACCGAAGCTAGCTTTAAATGCATGCCTGATCGTCCAGATTTGCGTATTTATCGGACAGGGGACAAGGTTTGCATAATGCCTGATGGTCAGTTCTCATTTCTGGGCAGGGGCAACTGGTTTATCAAGGTGGATGGCCATAAAGTTGAACTTCCTGTGGTTGAGAGTATTTTAACTTCTCATCCTGACATAGATTTTGCCATGACTTCTCTTACTCTTATCGGAAGTAAATCTCTTCTTACTGCCTTTGTATCTTTGAGAAATCAGGGGATGTCCTTTGATAAACTCCTAGATTTTATGGCAGAAAAGTTGCCAGCTTATGCCATTCCCAAAGCTGTGTATCTTATTGATGGTGCATTGTTCACAGATAATGGTAAAATTGATCGCCATGCAATCTGCCAGCAGACAGATGTACCAATGTTGTCTGAAGACTCTCTGCCAGTGGGTGAGCTTGAGTCAAAGATTGTGGCTTTATGGCAGAGTATATTGGGCCGGAAAGAAATTAGTACGCGCCGGGACTTTTGTGAGCTTGGTGGTAATTCTATAGAGTTTGTTGATATGATTACACGTTTGAGTGATGAGTTTGGTGTAACTATTCCACATAACTGTGGTTTGAGTACTATTGATTCTATAAAAAAGTATATTGCTACTAGCAATATGAGGACGGCAAGATGACTAAAGAAGTAAGTATCGCTCTTGTGGGAGGTGGTCCTGGTGCAGTGTCTACATTGGCCCAGTTGGCTGAAGCAGTGAGTGAGATGTCTGGTGTGTCTATTAAGGCTCATGTTTTTGAAAAAACTGAAAGGATAGGCCCAGGCCTGCCATATGCCTTTAAAGATGATAGTTATATTCTCAATTTACCAAAAGGCGTTATGGAGCCTGTAAGTGGACATGAAGGCCGGTTTTCTAAGTGGTTAGAGGACAATGCGCCAGATTGTCCCAAAGATACTGATTTTCCACCGCGACACTATTTTGGTGATTATCTTGAGTATGTTTATGGCCGGGTGAAAGAACAGATAAAGAGTGCTGATCACCCTTTGAAACTTGTAGACCATCTGCGTCACGAAGTTGTTAATGTGGTTTCCAGCAAGGATGGACAATATAAAATCTTTTCGGTAGATTCTACGAGTGATGAGGCGACGAAGCCTGTTGAGGTGAATTACGTTATTTTTGCTACCGGGCACCTCCCTTCCTCAAACTTCACCAAGCTTATTGGCCGGCCAGGTTATTGGCACAATCCTTGGGATGGAAAAATGTCTGAAGAATTACTGGCAGACCCATCCCAGCCTGTGACTATTCTTGGTTCTAGGCTAACTGCTATTGATGTGCTGTTGTCGTTGATGAACCAAGGTTATGAGGGGCCTATCAATTTCGCTTCTAGGGGAGGGATGTTGCCATCCGTTTTGGGCAAAGAGATCCCACCTGTTCCTTTGAAACATCTGACGTTGGAAAGCTTTGAAAAGCTGACGCTTGGTGGTGTTAGACCCTTGCTCTTGGATGATGTTATTGAATTGTTTCGTCTTGAGATAAGTGATGCTGAAGGGCATGATATTGGGCTGGATCATTTGGTGCGCTCTGCCAGTGATATGTCGCCTAGGGTTAGATTGAATAAGGAAATTGAGGAAGCTAGTTTAGGCCGAAGGCCTTGGCAGCAAGTTCTTTTTGCAAGTTATCCCATTATTGCTAATATTTGGTATAAGCTTAATGATGATGATAAACTGCGTTTTATCAGTGAGTATCGTAGTTTGTTCATGACTTATTTGGCAGCCTTTCCGTTGGACAATGCTCACAAAGTCCTGGAGGCTATGGATTCAGGTCAATTGCGAGTATTAGATGGTTTGGAATCTGTTAATGATGCATCTCGTGATGGATTTAAATTAGGATTTACGGGGAATCGTGTATTGGCTGTACCTCATTTGGTTAATGCAACTGGACCAGGTACGAACTCTTGTGATGACCCTTTGTACAATAAACTTCTTACAAATGGATTTGCATCGAAGAATGCTTTTGGCGGTTTAGATGTTAATCCGGTTCATTTGACATTAAACACTCCGAAAGGACATCATGATAATGTTTTTGTTATTGGTGAAAATACTCAAGGTGCATGCCTTTCCACCACTGATATGATACGTGTGGCGTTGCAAGCTGGACGAGTTGTTGCTGGCATTACTGATTCCTTGAACGCAAAGCTGCAGGTTACCAATGACCAAGGTTGGGCGAACTTTTGGGAGCAGTCAGCGCGCCATGCGGAGGACACAGTTACTGAGATTAAATATAAGTTGGATCCTGATCTCGCCAGCCCTGATAGGCCTAAGTATAAAGTGGTAGGTGATACAGTGTCAGCCACAAACATGTTCTTGATTGCAGCGCCAAAGCGACATTTGCATCACTTGCCGACTGGACGTGTTGTTGGAATTGCTGATTCCTTGAACGCAAAGCTGCAGGTTAGTAGTAACCAGGCTTGGACAAACCGTGGGGTGCAGTCAGCAAGCCTTATTGAGGCTGTAACTGTAAGGAAAGCACAAAATTTGCATCGTTTTCCGGCTCGCTTGAGAACATTTGGTTCACGAAAACTGCCGGCAAAGCCGTCTTTGTCTCATTGTACAGCCCCCGTTTTTCCTAGAGTGCCACATACAAATAGGCTGTTTGCTGCTTCTAGGTCTTTTAAAGGACTTGGTGTTAGAGGTGGTAGATGTACTGGAGCTGCTGTGGCGGCCGCTACTGCTCTTTGTTCCTGCACTTTTGGTTCTGGCTACTAATGTATTAGGTAGTGTGTAGTGGAAACAGATGCCCTTTTATTACTGCAGATTATTGACCGATCTCCGGAATATATTTTTTGGAAGGATTCTAATGGTTTGTATCTGGGATGCAACGAGAATTTTGTAAGGCTGCTGGGTTTTCAATCTAGTGATCAGCTTATTGGTAGACACGATCGTGACTTGCCTTGGGGAGAGACTACGGCATATCACTATGTTGAAGAAGATGCATATATCATGGAGACAGGGCAGAGCGTTTTACAGAAAAAAGTTCCTTTAATGCCAGTCAATGGTGGTGATGAAAAATGGCTTTATGTAAGTAAGGTGCCATTGTTTGATAAGAATCGTAAAATTAACGGTATCCTTGGTGTTTTTATTGATGTAACTTTGCAGGAGAAGCATGAGGCTATGTTGGTTGAGCAGCGTAATTTGGCGCAGGCTGCCAATATTGCCAAATCTGAATTTCTTGCCAATATGAGTCATGATATGAGAACACCTTTGACAGGAATTTTGGGGTTGGCTCAGTTGGCATCTGGAATTATCAAGGATGAACAGCTAGCTGAATACTTGGAGTTGATAGAGCTCTCCGGTCAGAAATTGCTTGATTTGCTCAATGGTTGTATCGAAGCAGCGCATGCTGATGCTAATGATTTGGCTGTACAAATAAAACCATTTACTGTTATTGGTGTGATGGATAATATCGAAAGTCTCTTTCGTGCGTCATTGAGACACAAAAACCTTGGTTTTCACGTGAATTACCATGAAACCATGGAGTCTTATCTTGAGACAAATTGGTTGGGCGCAGAGCTTGCTATTTCTAGGGTATTACAAAATTTGGTTAGTAATGCGATAAAATTTACTGAACAAGGTGATATCACCATTTCGGTACGTATGGGTGAAAAATCCTCACCGACTAGACCTTTGTTGATGTTCGATGTTGTCGATACTGGTACAGGTATTCCAGAAAACAAGCTAAAGACACTGTTTGAGAAATTTACCCGTTTGAATATGTCTTATGAAGGTATGTACGTGGGCAGCGGTTTGGGTTTATATGTGGTGAAGAAATATTTGGATGCTATTGAGGGTCAAATTTTTGTCGAAAGTCAGGAAGGTGTAGGCAGTCAATTTTCGGTGATATTTCCAGTTAAAGAGTCTTTTCTAAGTGCCAATGAAATTAAGTCTAGTGCGTTTTATGGCTGATCAGGCTTGAAAAACCTTGGCATGCTAGGCAAAACCACGTAGAATGGCAGTTCCTGGTTGCTGGCGTAGCTCAGTTGGTAGAGCAGCTGATTTGTAATCAGCCGGTCGTAAGTTCGAATCTTATCGCCAGCTCCAAATTTCATTTTAGATCAAAATCTTAAAAGGCATTTATTATCTATCAACTTGTCTTTGTCAAATATATCTGGGTTCGCCAAATATAATTGATTTTTCTTCTTCGTTCTTAATCCACGTCCAAACGGAGATCGTTTAAATTTAGGAGTGATGGTCTTGCTAGACATTTATAATCAGCTGGTCATAAGTTCGAACCATATCGCCAGATTGCCAGCTCTAGTTTTCTCTTATCAATTTTTAAAGTAACTTATGATAAAGGCTGGCATAGGACTGGGCCTGCTTTTCGGCTGTGAATAGGCTTTGGTAGCGCTTTTTGGCATTGATACCCAAAGCTTTGGCTTTGTCTGGATGCTCAAGGAGATACTGCATGGCTTCACGTAGCAAATGAGGTGATGACGGCTTAATCACTAGGCCAGTTTCTTCATGGATATTGACAAAGCTAGTGCCTGTACCGATTTCACAGCTAATCATCGGTTTTTGCATGGCAGCTGCTTCTACCAAAGACAGTCCAAAGGCTTCTGATCGCATGTGTGAAGGAAAAACAAAGGCGTAGCTAAGATGATGTAAGGCGACTTTGTCTTCTTCAGAAATTGCGCCGAGAAAGTGGATATTGTCTAAATTGAGTGCTTTAGCACGTTTCTTGAGGGCAGCTTCGACGCCACCTATGCCTGCCAATACCAGTTGAAAAGGTGTGTTAGCAATTGCATCAATGGCTACATGTAACCCCTTATAATAACGCATGGCGCCGATAAACAAAAAGAAGCGCTGTGGCAGTTTTTTCTTCCAGTAGTCTACTCGCTCAGGGTTGAGCTGTGGTAGGGCAGATAAGTCCATGCCAACTGGGATGGTTTCAACGTTATCTAAATGCTTTCGTAGTACATCGCTGGTGGCAAAATAATTTGGTGATGTGGCAACAATGACGTCCATGGCCGATAAAAACTGATGCATCAGTGGTTTATAAAGCTGTATCAGCCATTTTTGCTTGATGATGTCGGAGTGATAAGTCAGTACGGTGGGTTTGCTAACTCTGCAAGCAAAGTGCAGGATGTCTGCGAAGGGATAGGGGAAATGATAATGGATAATATCGGTTTCTTGTACCAATTCACGAAACTTTTTGAATGCAGAAGCTGAAAAACCTGTCGATGCTAGGTGTAAATGTTCTTTACATTCAACTACTTGGTGTTGATCGATGAGGATGGGCTCAGGAGATGGGTTTTTGGATAAAGAAAAAATGGTGCTTTCTATACCAAGATTGGCAACACTGTTGGACAAGGTGTGCATGAACATCTCTACACCACCCATCGATGAGCGCAGGGAAGTTTTGTAACAGTGCAAAACGCGCATAGGCTTGCTAGGTGTTGTATTACAAATAAGACAAAGCTTCTTCAAGTGAATCAATATGTGTACAAGGTGTTTGTGTATGTTGGTCTGATAATAATAACCTTGTCGCAATCTTTGCCTTAGCCGCTGCTTCCATGTCCTTGTCACTGTCACCAATTATCAATGATTTACTGGGGTCGAGACCATGATCCTGGATAGCACGAAACAGCATACCAGGTTCGGGTTTGCGTTCCAATGAAACCTTTTTATAGGAGCCAATACCGTGTTCAGCGTGATAAGGGCAAAAATAGATCGCATCTAACTGTTCCCGTAGTTGCGTATTCATCCAGTTCATGAATGCGTGGAATGCTGCTTCTGAATAATAGCCTCGGCCAATGCCAGCTTGATTGGTGATAACAGTGATGAAATACCCTAGGTCTTTGGCGGTGGCGAGCAAATCGTGGATACCATCTATAAATACACAGTCTTCTGGGCGGTGCACATAGCCAAAATTTGCATTGATGACACCATCTCTGTCTAGAAACAAAGCTTTTTTAGTAAGCATAACTCAAGAGCTCCGTTTGTGCTCTTTGATAATCCTCTGGGATGCCAATGTCAATAAATAGATCGTTGACCACCAAGAGACGAAAGCCTTGTTCTGGCCCTATACTGCTGAAAAACACTTGTTCCAGCGAAAAGGGTTGGTTCAGAGGAAAAGCATCGAGTAAATCAGTGGGCATGAGATAAACACCGGCGTTAATAACGCCTGGTCCGGGTAAGCCTTTTTCACGAAAACCTTTGATAAGGCCCCTTTTGTGGTCGATGCGGCCAAATCGTGTAGTGTCTGGTATGTGGCAGCCGTAAATGACTGATTTTTGGTACTGATTGAATAATGCAATACCTTGGCTTAAGTCAAAAGGCAGAAAACTGTCGCCATTGAGCACGCAGACCCTATTACTCTTGGCATGTGACATGGCCAGGCGTATGGCGCCGCCAGTGTTGAGCTTTTCTTTTTCCACCACATAGGTGATGGCCATACTCTGATAATTACCACCAAAAGTTTTTTGAATTTGGTCTGCTTTATAGCCTATCGATAAAATCACCCGCTTGATGCCTTGCTTCTGGAGGTGATTGAGATGAATTTTTAGAAAAGGTTGTCCAGCAATCGGTGCTAACGGTTTGGGTACTTCTTTGATAACTGCACGCAGCCTTGTTCCAAGGCCTCCGGCCAAGATGATAGCCTCGTCAAAGGTGGTCATGATGTTTCCATTAAATGGGTTTCTACGACTTTTTCTTGCTCGGATTGGGTTTGGCCAAATAATGCTTTTTCAACAGAACCACATAATAAATGTCCGAGCACCAAGTGGCCTTCTTGAATGTGTGGGGTGATATCACTGGGAACCTTAAGAGTGATATCGCACCATTTTTCCATGGCTGCACATTCAGTATGATTGCCTGTGAGGCCGATGGTCAGTAAAGCTTGTTGCTTTGCCGTTTCTAGGCACCTTAATACGTTTGGAGAAGTGCCCGAGGTTGAGTAGGCGATAAGCACATCTCCTGATTTGCCTAGCGCCTGCACTTGTCTGGCAAATAACAAATCAAAGCCATAGTCGTTACTTATGGCGGTCATTGCCGAGGTGTCTGTAGTTAAAGCAATTGAGGGGAGACCAGGGCGATTGAACATAAATCGTGATACAAATTCTGCTGACATGTGTTGAGCATCTGCGGCACTGCCCCCATTGCCGGCGAATAAGACTTTATTGCCTTTTTTAAAACAATGGATTACTGCCTTGATTGCCAGGTCAAGCCCTTGTAGTAATGTGGTGTCTTCCATCATGGCTGTGATAGTGTTCTGGGTGCGTTTTAAACTGTCTGCAATAAAATCCATTATGCTTTGAGTGTCCAACTTTGCGATCCCTCATGGGAAAAATGGCAGTTGCTCACCCATCCTCCTTTTTTTGTTAAAACATCGATGACTTTTTTTCTGTGCTCTGGACTGACAAAAAACATGATAAATCCCCCACCGCCAGCACCAGAAACTTTGCCTCCCATTGCGCCAGTATCCGTGGCTACCTGAAAAGCTTCTTCTATCTGTGGGTTGGATATAGCTTCAGCACTTTGTTTTTTGTGTTGCCAGCTGGTATTGAGGCCTTCGACAAATGTATCAAAATCACCTCGTAGTAGCGCTTCTTTCATGGTCAAGGCACTTGCTTTTAGCTGATGCATGGATTCTAAGGGTTTTTCTTTGCCAGCAGCAATGTTGTTGCTTTGCTCAGAGATGATTTTGCTGCTCATGCGAGATTTGCCAGTGTAATAGAGTAATAGCGATGACTCAAGCTCGCAGACTATCCAGTTGCGCACTCGAAGCGGGTTTACCAAGACTTTGTTGTTGTCATAAAATTCCATGAAATTGATGCCGCCAAATGTTGCCGAGTATTGGTCTTGCTTACCACCCTGAATGCCGCAGTCTTGCCGCTCAATGTCGTAGGCCAAGTGAGCGATGTGGTAATCGTCCAGACCTAAACCCCATAACTCGTCAAAGCTTTTGATCATGGCTACTACTAAGGTAGAGGATGCGCCTAATCCGGACCCTACCGGGGCGTCGCAAAATGTGGTGAGGCGCAATGACAGTGGTTTGCTTTCATGAAAGGTGTCTATCATGCGATTGTAAACTGCTTTGTGTAGGTTTAATTGCCCGTCTAGGGTGAAAGGGAAATCTGCACAAGCCACCTCAGTGGCTATGCCATGGTCGGTTGCGATAAAATAGACGTTGTCGTTATCACAGGGCTCTAGCACGCAGTAGGCATAGCGATCTATCGTAGCATTTAACACATAGCCGGTAAATTGATCACAATAGGGGCTGACATCGGTGCCACCGCCTGCTAGGCCCAATCGTAAAGGGGCTCTTGATCTAACAAATTTCTTCATGGGCTTCATGCCTTTGACCATGTTGAACTTGCTGTTGGCAGTACCAATCCCAGGTTTCTTGTAATCCTTGTCGCATGTTGTATGCAGGCTTAAAACCAGTAGTCGTCAATTTGCTTAGGTCATAACTGCGAAAAGCTTGGCCATTTGGTTTGCTGGCATCCCAAATGATACGACCTTGTAGTCCAGCAATGTCTGCTAAAATATCTACAATGTCTCGAATCGAATATATGGTACCGCTGCCAATATTCACTGGCCCAGATAGATGCTCCATGATTGCTAATGCTGCGCTGGAAGTGTCTTTGACATAAAGAAAATCACGTTGTGCGGAACCATCGCCCCAAACGGTGATAGGGCTGCCAGATTGCTTGGCGTCATAGCATTTTTTTATCAGTGAAGGAATGACATGGCCAAACTCGGTATCGAATTTGTCATTGGGGCCAAAAAGGTTGCAGGAAACCACATAGGCCCAGTCCATATTGTAGCTTTCTTCGTAGGCTTCGCACATGGCGAGCATAGCGCGCTTGGCTTGTGCGTAGCTGTTTTCGCTTTCGTGAGGACGACCATCAAAGATCATATCCTCTTTGAGAGGAAGGTTTGGAGAAGGGTAGGGATAGACACAGCCTGTACCCATGACGGTAATTTTTTTCACTTTGGCTAAATGAGCTCCATGAACAACATTGATATTAATCATGGCATTGTCATAGAAAGATAACGCTTTGTTACACATATTACCCATGATGCCATAAACCCTAGCAGCTGAGTGAAAGAGATAATCTGGGTTTTGACTTTGGATAAAATCCAAGGTTTGTACTTGGTTGGTGAGATCACAGCTGTCTCTGCCTGCGGCGACAACATTTTCATAGCCTTGTTGTTGCAGTAAGGCAACCATGGCTGACCCTACTAGACCTTTGGCCCCTGTGACGACTATTTTATTTTGCTTGTGCATGAGTTGCCCTTTTTATCTTGTCTTTCTTCCTTGAAATGATGCTTTGTTCCTTTTTTGTTTTCTGTTAGCGTACCAGAAAAGCTTTCTCTTCGCGAACGCGCATGCGCCAGTAATCTAAAAGATCTTGCATGGTTTGTTCGAAAGGTATTTCTGGTTGCCAGCCGGTATGTTCAGTAAATTTTTTGGTATCTGGGACCTGTAGGTCTGCGTCTATGGGGCGTAGTCGGTCGGGGTCGATTTCGGTGGTGATTTGATCTGCCATGGGAGATAAGCTGATGAGCTTTTCAAGCATTTCTTTGACAGAAAGGGTATAGCTGCCACCAATGTTGTAGTATTCTCCTGGGGTTGGATTATGGGTGACTAGCATGAAATAGGCACGTACCGCATCACGGACATCAGCCCAAGTGCGCAAGGAATCGAGATTGCCTGTTTTTACTACAGGTGGAATCATTTCTGCTTCAATCATGGCAATTTGTTTGGCAAAAGTGCTTTCAGCAAATACATCCCCACGTCTGGGACCGGTGTGGGTGAACATACGTGTCGTTACCACACACATATCGTACGCTTCGGCATAATAGCGTCCCACCAAATCGGTGCCTACTTTAGAAATGGCGTAAGGCGAGGCAGGATGAAATGTACATTCTTCATTGATTGGCAATTTTTCTTTGGGTACACGCCCAAATACTTCTGAGCTAGCACATACATGGATAACTGCTTTAGGGGCGTGTTTTCTTAGCGCTCCTAGCAGCCGTTCTGTGCCTTGGATGTTGGTGTCTAAAGTATCTAATGGACTGTCGAAAGAGGTTCTGGGGTAGCTCTGTGCTGCCAAGTGAAAAACGATATCGGGTTTGCTGGCACTTGCCACATGGTCTATAGACATGGTGTCACGTAAGTCAGCATAGAGTAAGCATACTCTTTGCTTGTTGTTGATAAGGTCTAGGTGATGCTTGATGTTGTCCAAAGGTGAGCGCCAGCGTAGCATGCCAAAGATTTCCCAATCGGTATTTTCCAGTAGGTAATCCAATAAGTGTGAACCTACCATCCCTGTGATACCAGTGATTAGTGCGCGTTTCATGTTGGCTTCTCTCCTGATGCAAATGATAATAAATAGTTTTTTATATTGGTTTCAAAGGTGTGATCTTTGAAATAAATACTGCCGGGATCGTGATGTTTCAGAGCATCTTCTATGGCGAACGTCAAGCCTGCTGCTGAGTTGACATCAAAAATGAATGGTTTTTTGTTCAAGAAAGGGGCAAGTTCATTAATCAATGCTGTATCTGAAAAGATGACACGCTTACCGTACTGGACGGCAAGGCTGGCAATACCGCTTCCCGACTGGCCGGTTTCGAAATAAGGGATCACCACGATGTCTACGTTCTTTATTAGGTTGATCAATGTAGCATCATCAGGCGCAGTAAAGTGATAGAACTGCGAGCTGATACTTGGTGTGCCATTTAACATTTCATTAGAGAGGTTCTTTGCTGTGCTGTTTGTTGATTTCATCCCATAATTGTGTGAGCTTGGGTGTGTGCCGCCACCGATTACAATATTGTAGCCAAGCTGGCTTGCCAAGCTAACAACAGACTCAAAGTTTTTGTAGGGGGATAGAAAGCCAAAGAGACCAATAATTGGCAGGCCGTTAGTGAACTTTTCAGTGGTATTTATGGTGTGATTGCAGGGAAGTGTGTCTGGCCAAACAATAGGGTGAACTAGAACCTTTGCTTTTGGACAGATGGTGAGGATTCTTGTCTTTTCTCTCTGGGTATGGACGATAAAGACACCGCTTTTCCGGTGTGCATTTAGAATGATTTTTTTGTATTGGATGTAGGTGGTTTTTTTGATGGTGTGGGTAAATATATTTTTTAGAGCGAGCCATGGTCCGTAAATACCACTCCGTTTTGCAATATTGTAGGTGGATCGCAGTAAATTGTCTGGCTTGGGGTCAATCCTATGCATGGTAACAGACAGTTTATTTGCCCGTTTAAAAATCTTGTTGATTAATCTTGTGGCTTTTTGCGGCGTGGGGCCGTATAGACCAAGCTCCATTTGCAAGTTGATACCATCACAACTGTCAATTTGGTCAAGTATTTTTCTTATTTTGTGTCGTTCATGTTTTTTTTGTAAGCTGGGTGAAATAGCAATTTTGGTGATTTGGGCATATTTTCTGAGTCCTTCAGCTAACACTTCAGAATAAGTGGCGTTGCCACAAAGCACATCAAAAGAGGATACTATTCCTATTTTTTTCATAATGTTATTTCCTCAAGCTGTCCGTGATTCAAGCGAGCAAATCGGTTGCATAGTTTTTTCAATAGGGCTTCACTGTGGGAAGCAAAAACTAAAATGGAAGCATTCTCAATGCGGTTAACGATGTGGTCCTCAGCTTTTTGTCTGAAAGCAGCGTCGCCAACACTAAAAAATTCATCCATGACTAAGATGTCGGATGTTGCGGCTGTGGCAACAGCAAACATCAAGCGCATCATCATGCCAGAAGAATAGGTGCGAACAGGGAGTGAGAGAAAATCGCCAAGCTCTGAAAATGCCTCGATTTCTTCAGTCATGCCGGTGATTTTTTTTGTATTGGTTCCATATAGTAACAACATGCGCCGTATGTTGGCTCTGCCAGACAATTCTGGCTCAATGCCAGCACCAATTTCTAGTAATGGTGCTATTGAGCCTTCGCAGTCGATATGTCCAGATGTGGGTAAATAAATACCAGAAATGCATCGTAGCAGTGTGGTTTTTCCTGAGCCGTTGTGTCCCAAGAGGCCTAGCCTATCTCCGGCATTGATTTTTAAATCGATATTAGATAATGCCTTAACTACGGTTTTATCTTTGACATCAGTGGCAATAAGGCCACCTGTACTTAGATTGACTAGTTTACGACGCAGTGACCCGCTGTTGGCATTATAAATTGGGTACTCTAAGGAAACATTGTTGATATGAATGTGAGGCAATGTGTTCTCCTATAGCCAATACAGCAGTCTGTAGCGATAGTTTTTCAACAAATAACCGAGCATTCCCCAGCCAACAAATAAGGCTAACAATGCCACCAAGTAGGCAAAACCTGGGCTAGCATTGCCTGTTAAGGGATCTCTAATAAGGCTAATCATGTAGGTAAAGGGATTGAGCCATAGTAATTTAGCCTTCAGCCCAAGCTGTTCTGGCTTATATATCACGGGGCTTAGGAAAAAGAAAATGGTCATGAATGATGCGATAGCTGGCGGCAAATCTCTATAACGTGTGCCTAGGATGCCTAACACAAAGATAATCCAAACCAAATTGAGTAATACCAAAATAAACCCAGGGATTATCAATAGGGTATTAAAATTGACAGTGGGTGGGTAGATTAAAAAAACGATAATAATAATTAAAAAGTTATGTGCAAAGATGATGAGGTTTTTGCCGATAGTATTTAGAGGAAAAGTGAGGATGGGATTCAGGGTGTTGAGTAGAAGGTTACGGTTGGATACAAAACAATCGGTGGCTTCAAGTACACAGCTGGAGATAAACTGCCAGATGACTAAACCAACACAAAGTGCCGGAATAAAAGTCGTTCTGTCTTGGTTAAATAGAATGCTCCAAATGTAACCCAGCCCCATGGTACTGATGGCCGTGGTTAAAACCAGCCAGAAGGGGCCAAGAACAGAGCGGATATAGCGAACCCGGATCTCATCCCAAGAAATGGCGGTTACGACTGGAAAGTTTTTAATGGTTTCAGATAGCTCCCTTCTGACGCTTGCATACATGCTGATATCCTGGATTCTTAAGGTATTGTGAACATCACAATGATGATACCACTATTGCCCAAATTGTCGAGGGGGAAGCGGTGATTTCCCTGGAAGTTGTTTGAGGAAGTGGGCCAAGGGTTTCTATTCTTGAGGACATCGGTTATCATGCAACGATCGAAGCCAGGGAAGTAGGTGGGTTATGTTAAGGAAGCATTTTGCGGTGTTGAGTCTTTTTGTCCTTTTGGCCGGTTGTGCCACTATTAAACATGGTACTAAACAAGATATTCCTATTGATAGTGAACCATCAGGAGCAAAGGTTTACGTCGATGGTGCTTATGTCGGAGACACGCCAACTGAAGTGTCTTTGACGCGTGATGAAGAACATCGTATCGGTCTGGCTATGGGGGGTCATGAAGTGGGGATGTATGAACTTAAGCCTACATTAAGCTATGATGTTTTCTACAATTTTTCCTTACTGCCTGGCGTGTTCGCTGGGTTTTTAATTGATTCGCTCACCGGTGGGCTATACGAGCTGAGTGTGGTGGACATTGATCACCATATGGTAAAGCAAGAAGAAATTCCTCAAGTCCAGTAAATGGTTTTCTACTGTATTTTTTTCAGATATATAAGAAGAATTGCATGCTAGCATTAAGCCATGTTTTTCATGGTAACGTTTCTTAATTATCATGATGCGCCTACTTTGTTGGCTTTTTGAGCTGTAGCTAGCACTTAATAGGTATTGCTGGTGATTAAGCGATTGTTACTTGGTGTGTCATTGCTTATAATCCTTCTTGGGTTTGTTAATGAATCGGGGTTTTGTATGCCTTCATTTGATGTGGTTTCAGAGATTGATGAGCACGAGCTTACCAATGCCGTGGACCAAGCTAATCGTGAATTAACCAATCGCTTTGATTTTAAAGGTGTGGATGCCAGTTTTGCTTTGCACGATGATCATGTCATGCTAAAAGCACCCAGTGACTTCCAGGTGCAGCAAATGGTGCTGATCTTAAATGACAAATTGGCCAAGCGCCAGTTGGACTCACGTGTATTGACCTATCAGGATATGGAAACCAACCTCAGTGAAGCCAGGCTACGTGCAAATATTTCCCAGGGAATTTCTCAAGAGAATGCCAAAAAGTTGGTAAAGATGCTCAAAGATAGCAAGCTGAAGATTCAATCAAGTGTTCAGGGAGATAAACTCAGAGTTAATGGTAAGAAACGGGATGATTTGCAGGAAGCCATTACTTTTCTCAAATCTGCTGATTTTGTCATTCCATTGCAGTTTAATAACTTCCGTGACTAATATTTTTATTAAAAACATCTTTTTATAAAAAAAACCTATACTCCTGCGTGTGTTAATAGGATATGGGGCGTTCTATGTCTGGTAAAGATAAAAAATTTGCTGAAAATAAGGTATGCATGTCTAGTTTTGATGCATGTATGCAGCAATTTAACGCAGCTGCTGATTTGTTGGATTTGGATGCTGATATTCGCAGCACTTTGTGCAAGCCGGATCGTGAGATTGCCGTAGAAGTCATGTTTCGTCGTGATGATGGTTCATTAGATTCATTGACGGGTTACCGTGTGCAGCACAACAATGTTTGTGGTCCCTTTAAGGGTGGTATTCGCTTTCACCCTGAAGTTGATTTGGATGAAGTGCGTGCTTTGGCAGCACTTATGACTTGGAAAACTGCTCTTGTTGGTGTGCCATTTGGTGGCGCCAAAGGGGGAATTGCCTTTGACCCTAGCGAGTACAGTCATGGTGAGCTTGAGCGTATTTCTCGTCGCTTTTTCCGTGAAATTGATCCTGATGTCGGCCCTCATCGTGATATTCCTGCGCCAGATATGAATACCAATGAGCAGGTGATGGCTTGGTTTATGGACGAATATGAACAACGTCATGGCCACGCTCCCGCTGTTGTGACTGGCAAGCCGGTTGAGCTTGGGGGGTCTTTGGGGCGCGCTGCAGCCACAGGCCGTGGAGTTGCTATCATTACCCGTGAAACTGCTCAGCATTTTGGTGTTGATCTTAGTGGTGCTAGTGTGGTCATTCAAGGTTTTGGTAATGTAGGCAGTTATGCTGCTGATGTGCTTTATCAAATGGGCGCTAAAATTATAGCTGTGAGTGATGTTCATGGTGGTATTCATAATGCTGGGGGCTTTACAATTCCTGAGTTGATTGATTATGTGAAAGAAAGGGGTTCAGTTGTGGGTTATCCCCATGCAGAATCTATAGAAAATGCTGATTTGTTAACATTGCCGTGTGATTTTCTTATTCCAGCTGCCTTGGGGGGGGTTATCAACGAAAGCAATGTTGATGAGTTGCAATGTCGCTTTGTGATTGAGGGCGCCAATGCACCCACTACACCTGCTGCTGCAGAGAAGCTTTGGGATAAAAAAATCCGGGTAGCACCAGATATTCTTGCCAATGCTGGTGGTGTAACAGTTTCTTACTTCGAGTGGGTACAAAATTTGCAACAGCTGAATTGGACGGAAGATCAAGTCAATAAAATGCTTGAAAAGAAATTGGTTGCAGCTTTCAATCGCGTGGTTGCTTTGCACGAGAAAAAGAACGTATCTCTACGCATGGCTGCCTATATGGTGGGCATTAAAATTGTTGCTAAGGCCTTTATGCTTAGAGGAGCATAGATTTGTTGTTATGACCTTTATGTGGTAATGAGCATCATTGATTTTGCATTACTGTATTGCAGGTCGATTTCTCTCCTTGTACAATACTTGCTGCGACTATTTGTTTCAATATGCCTCAAGGAGAAAATCATGTCAAAATACCCCTATGAAAAATTGGATTTAGTGAACTACTTATCGATTATCTTGCTCGAGCAAGATGGCAATTATGCGCCTACCCAAGATCAAATCGATGCTATGTGGCCCGCGGTGATGGAGATCGCTGATCCTGTCATGCGTATGCCTGTGAAGCAGCAGACCAATTAGTTTGTGGATTTAGTGACCTGAGTGGTGGCTATTTATCATTGTCAGCAGTGGCTTTCTCACTGATTCTTGATGCCATCTGTTCCATGGTTGTGTGATTATTAGATGCTAGCTGTGCTTGCATTAAGGAAATGGATGCTAGAAGGCGTTGGTTGTCCTTACGTGCCTGATGTAATTCCTGGCGGATTTCTGCCAATACAAACAATGTCTGTCTGGCTATTTCTGTAGATGTGATGGTGGGAGAACGCATGTTTGCTCGCCATGCGCCGTCTTGCATGCGGAAATTAGCTTGCTGATCTTGTGCCTCCATTTGTCCTTTATTAGCTAAGGCTGTTTGCGGCATACGCTCAGCCATGAGGTGGAACAGATTACTAAAAGCTAGTTGAGATTGAATTTGACTGCCTACTCTTGCCTCAAAGTATTTGATGTAATCTGTACTAGCTTTGATTTTAGCCCTTTCTGCCACATCGGCATTGCCCCAGTTGATAGTCGGGATTGGTTTGCTCAACTGAGAGGCCATACTTAACCATATGCCCGGCCAATTGAAAGTAAATTTCTTGGGATTATCTTTGTCGATGCTAATAGGTATCGTGCCTTGGCTTAGAAAATTAGAAAGGGCTCCAATGCTTTCCATTGGTTGAGGAATTTTGGCTTTTGCGCCAAACAGGGCCAGTGCAGCTGAAACGGCGGCATGGGCTTGTGTTGGCTCAAAGGTTTTGTCGACAAAAGTGTTGGGGGTTAAGCTCACTTGTGTGTTGAGAAAATCTTCCACTGACTCGGTGCGTTCCTTTAAAAAAAGGGAGGGTAATGCTGGGCGCATGGCTGTTGGGATGTCGGCGAAAGCAATAATTGGGATAGGCATGATGGCTAGCACTTGTTTGCAGAAAAGCAAGCCAGTTAGTAGAGCAAATGATTGAAGGATATTCTTGGCGGGGTTGATACGCATAATGGGGTGACCTTGAGGTTAAGCATGTTCTGCATCTAGTGATTCGATCGCAAGCTTCATCCTTTGTTTAGAGAATACTCTGCTTAACAAACGCAAACGCTCAAAAGCGATGTTGCGCTGGATGAAAAAACGGCATAAGGGATTGTCGTCGTCATTCATGTTTTCTTCGGCATGAACCAGAACTTTTGATGCTGATCCTGGATGAGCGGTGTCGAGGGATTGGAGCATGCGTAGGATTTGGCTGGATTTTAGGAATGCCCCGACTTTGATAAATAAGATTTCGCTAGGAAACTCAATTTGACCGATGATTTCCAAGGATTGACCTAGCTTAGTTAGGCCTTCTTTCATATTTTCAGCATTTTCCAGGGTCCACTCTTCGACACTTTCCAGAAAACCAATGGCTTTGTAGATGGCCGGATCGTTGTATTCGAACCAAAACCGGTGAGAGGACTCAGGGCTGAGATCAGGCATGCTTGACTCCATTCGCGTTGACCATTTACCCATTATAATCGATGTTGTCTTCTGGGACAAGGTTGGGTCCTGAAATTGAGTGTGGAGGGAAAAATTCGTGCTAGCTTCTGTTGTTTGTATCAGTTATTATCTGAATATACTTGCTGGACTGCAAAGGAAATGATGTGGCTGACGCTAAGCACAAACCTTCAGGAAAAAAGTTTGATAGAACACGCAAGTTTTTTGCTAAGCGACTGAATTTTAAGCGCTGGATGTCATGGAATGAAATCAAGGGTAGTAGCTTAAATCTCGTGAACATGGTCAAAAGTGTCTTGGCTATCAAGGAACCAGAGCATATTGAAACCTTTTGTGAAGCTAAGGCTCGTCTTGGCCTCTCAGATGCGGACATCCAGTATCAATACCAAAGGATTTGGTGGCGTGCTAAGGTGATGTTTGCTGTAGGCGTGTTGGTGTTGATATATGCCTGTTATTTGGTGGTTTATGCTAATGTGGTTGCGGGGGGGATAGTCACTTGTTTGGCTGCAGGGCCATCTTTTGCCTTGAGTTTCAGAGACAGTTTTTGGGCCTACCAAATCCGCCGGCAGCGCTTGGGGTGTACGGTAGAAGAATGGGTTAGGGATAACTTTTGGGTTGCTAAATTATGGTTTCGCGATTAGGTAAATGGTGTATTGTTCTTGGGCTGACTTTGGCTTGTTCCATGGTTTTTGCCCTGGATATTTTTTCTGTGCCGGCAGAAGATCAATCTATGCTGCATTTGTATCGCCTCTTTGGTGCAGTGGGCAATCAGCTTGGACCTAATGTTCAAGGTCGACAGTTGATGGGGACCCTGATTCGCTGGCTCAATCTTGGTCTGCTGTCTTTTGTTACCATCATGATCACTTACACTATCATTATGGGTGTGGTCAAAACTGCTCAAGAAGGTGCCTTGATGGGCCGTGACGGCAAAGCAGGGTGGACAGCAATTCGATCAGCGCTGGGGATAGCCTTATTGGTGCCTGGGTCTACAGGTTACTCGCTTATCCAAATTTTTATCATGTGGGTGGTAATTCAAGGGGTTGGTCTTGCTGATACCATCTGGAATACTGGTGCTAGGTATATGGACAACTATGGTTCTGCTATCTTGAGCACGGATACTCCTATTGAAGGAGATACTGCTGAGATGATGGCAATGAAGATCAGTATGCCTGAATCTATGGTGCCCATGGCCTTATCGGTCGCTTCCAGTGATATATGTGCCAATTATATCAATGATACCTTAAAACAAGTTACCCGTGATGGCCTCAGCTGTATGAACGTTGCTACTATGAAGCGCGCGGTTACTCAGGAACGTTTAACGACAGATAATCCTTTGGCATTGTGTCAGCAAATTGCGCTTTCTCCTGTTAATTCAAGTAGCCGGACGCACGTGGTGGAGGGCTACACTGGTGATGCTATGGATGTTGCTGCCTGGCGTAATGTAGAAGCTGCGGTGATGAATAACTTAACCACAAAGCGCAGTGAGCTTGCCACAGCGATTTCTGGATTGCCCTCGATCGGTTTGTATATGGCCACTAGGGGTTCTGTTAGTAATGCCTCTGATAACGCTAGATTTTATCCCTGGAGCCCTACTGAAAGTAATAATATGACTAATCTATTTGCGGTTTATGGGGTTAAGAAAAATAAAGAAAATACGCCGTATATTCATGCAGTATGTGGTGCTTATAAATTGGGGCAAGTGCGTTCATCTAGTTCTGATGCCTCGCGATACTCGGCCTTTCAGGGACTGCGCCGAGGCGTCAGTACTTCGGCTTCTATATTGTATGAGAGCTCATTTCGCCACAGTGCTCGTACAGACTTGCACATTTCCAACGTTAATTTCACCTCTTGGGCAGGTGCTGCATTTGTCAACCAGTGGGAGACTGCTGTGAAGAGGGGGATTCAAGCGTGGCGTACCGTGATTGCGCCTGCTTTACAATCTGAAAGTGCTGGTGCACTTGCTCCAGTCGGGAATTCTATTCGTTTGAATGAAGGATGGATTTATGCTGGTGGTTATTATTATGATTTTTCCAGAGCCTCCAATAACTCCATGACGTCTTTGACTACTGTAGCCAATGGCAATGCGCTATGTAGTTTTATTAGTGGAGATATTCCAGCTTCGGGAGAGGCAAATTTGACCTCGGTGAATGCGAGTATCTCGCTGGCTTATCCTTTTAAATGTGATGGTTCCTCAAGTTCTGGTATGGTGCGTTGTCGCCGAGATTGGAATCAGATGCCTGGTGGTTCCCCAACACCTAGTAACCTTCCCAGTGGCATCACGCAGACCAATTCCTCGACAGCTTGTATTGATGGTACTCGTCCTAGTGGTGTTGATCAACAGGATTGGATCACAGTTAATTCTATCGATTTACTGTCAAACAATCAAAGTGATAGCCAAAATCTCGCTTATTTATGGAATGACTCAACCTCAAATGAGGTTAGAGGACTTGTTAGGCTTGCTATGGAGAGAGCGGGCAATGATTTTTGGCATGGCTTGACTCATCAGCTGCCAGCTAAATTTAATAGCATCAAGATTCCGTTAATTAATGCAGTACGAAGTGCGGACAAGCTTACGCGTGATGCTGAAGAAGCAAGAAGAGCCAAAACTAATACCGCTAGACAAACGCCTGGTGACTCTATGAGAAGTTCAAAAAGAGCGACGGCAACAGGTATCTTTTTGATGATGCTTGGAGTCCAATCAATCATGGTTACAATGATGACTGCCTTTGCCGGGAATGGGATGGGTGCTGTTATCGTTGGTAGTACGCTTGGGGTTATTTTTGCTAGCGCTGCTGCCTGGACAGCTCTTTTGAACTCTGGTGATCCCATTTATAATATGATTGTGTTGGGTCAGGTTATGGGAGGTATGGCCTTGATTGGTTATGCTGTGGTGGGGGTTGGCATTGGGCTACTTGCCACGATGTTTGGTACCATGAATAGTATGCATGGCCTGACCGAGGGGATGAAAGTTGCCTTGAACTGGTTGGCCCCTTTGTTCCAATTGGTGTTCATGATAGCATTGGCTAATGCTGGGATGCTGTCTATTTATGTACCAATGATCCCTCTGATGATCTATTTGTTTGCTGCATTAGGGTGGATGATTACTGTGCTTGAAGCGATTATTGCTGGGCCACTCATTGCCATTGGTATCACTCATCCTCAAGGGCATGATTTGCTGGGTAAGAGTGAGCAGGCGATGATGATGCTGATCAGTGTTTTCCTCAGACCAGCACTTATTACCATAGGGTTTTTTGCTAGTATCCTTTTTGTCAGGATTGCATTCGATATTTTCTTAGGAACCATCACGCACTTTTTGTTCACAGCGATGACTGCTTATAGTGTTAATATGGTGATTGGTATGACTTTCTTGACCGTCTACACGATTGTTTCTATTGGTGTGGTTGAGGTGGCGTTTAGTTTGATTAATGTGATTCCTGAACGTGTCATGCATTGGATTGGTGTTCAAGGCATGGCCCAAGATCACAGCCGTCAGACTATGCAAATGGCTCAATCTAGCTCCAGGGGTGTAGGTGAATCAGCAGGCCGTTCCATGGGTTCTGGCTTCAGTGGCATGCAGGGTTGGGATAATGATGGTCGTGATCAAACATCTAATGTGTCACCGAATAGCCCTGGTGATAATCGCTAAGGTGAGATGACATAGTCACCGGGCGCAGACGCTAGAGTTTTGCAACCGTGGTAATTTATTAGGTAGTGTTCTTGATGGTGCTCTTTGTGGCTTAGCCATTGTTGCCAAGGTTGCCACCAAGATCCAGATGTTTTAGTTTGGCTATCAAGCCACGTTTTAGCTTGGTGTTGTTTTGCTTGGCCTGCCCAGTGCTTGGCTTTTGGCAAGCTTGCTGGTGTGACTAGTCCGGTGATATGGGTGCCATTGCCTAAAATAAATTGTCCTTTGTGCATCTGTGCTAACCCATAAGCTGTTTGCCAGGGGGAGATGGTATCTTCTTCAAAGCCAACACAACATACGGGCACCTTAATCTGGCTAATATCAATGGCTACACCACCCACCTTTAAAGCGCCAGCTGTCATCAAGGTATTATCGCGGTGTAGATCGTTGGTGTAAAAGCGATACATGGCTTCAGAGGTATTGGCTAAGTCCAGCCCCCAATGAATACTGTCAACGGCAATAGGCGGTTTGCCCAATAAATAACGTCGTTGCATGAATGGCCATATAAAGTGATTGCTATTGGTTAAATTGAAGCCAATTTGCATTTTGTGGCCATCCCAAAGATGGTCTTGAGCTAGGGTTTTTTCATAAACGGCCAATTGTTTGGGGCCCATTAGGTTCCCTATTCCCCCACCTTCAGCAAAGTCGACCAAAGTGGCTACGAAGGTGAGTGAAGCAAGGCCATGAAGTCTTTGCTTTTGCATCAACGATGCGGAAATAGCTAGTAAGGTGCCACCAAGGCAATAGCCCAGGGCATGCACTTGTTCACAGCCTAGGGTGTTTTTGATGGTGCTGATGGCTTGCACTATACCTAGGTGTACAAAGGTTTCTAACCCTAGGTCTTGATGAGACGCATCAGGGTTGATCCAGGAAATGCAGAAAACAGCAAATCCTTGTTGGTTTAACCATCGTACTAGCGAGTTTTTTTCTCTTAAATCAAGAATATAAAATTTATTGATCCAAGAGGTGATTAGCAAAATTGGGGTTGTGTATTGTTTCAGGGTGCTGGACTGGTAAAAAATCAATTCTATCACTTCATTGCGATAAATGACTTTTCCAGGTGAAGTGGCGAGATTTTTGCCTACAGTAAAGGCGTTAAAATTGGTCTTGCTCAAGTTGATGTGGCCTTGCCAGCGTTCGAAGTCTTCCAAAAAATAGTTCATGCCCTTGAGCAGATTCAGTCCTTTTTCTTGGCGGGTGTAACGGAGAGCCTCAGGATTGGTAAGGAGAGAATTGTTAGGACACAAGGTTTCCAAGAGCAGGTCAACACAAAAATTTATCTGCTGTTTGTCTCGCCCTGTTAAAGGAATGATCTCGGTAAAGTGCTGTAGGTGATGGCTGAGCATCAAATATGCTTGTAGCGTACACCTGTGCCACCAACTTTCGCGCCAAGCAGGGTTTTTAAAACGTTTATCCTCTTTGGCAATAGCAAACATGGACTGGGCTTGTCTGCCTAACATCGCTGCTTTGGTAAACTTTGTCAGTCGTTTGATATCTTGATGAAAAGCTCGTATGGCTGCCTTGCCTTGAGCGTCTTGGCCTAGTTGGTAAAAGCATTGCCATAGCAGTTCTTTATAACTAAAGCCCAGTGCTAAAACAAATTTCAAGCCATGCAATGGGCTGTTCGCATCGCCTTTTGCCATGGACTGCATGATACTGATGCTGCGTTTTCCAATGGTTTGAATGTTGTCAAGCCAAGTTTCTGTGTTTGCCCACTTTGTCATAGGATGGATTCTGTTTGGGGCCATTGACATACATCATAGCATGGGGTTAGCAAGGATTGTAGGCATTAGCGTGTAGGGTACCAGAGTCGTTGAATAACAGTGATAATTATCATGGTAATTCCAGGTATACAGGCGGTGAATAATACCCAGGTACTCCAGTCCATACCAAATGTAAGCATGAAAATGATAATGCAGGTTAGCGACAAATGATTATAGTGCAACTGTCTGCCAACATTTCTTGCCTTGCTGGTTTTGCCCACAGGCAGTTCGGCAGAAATCAAAGCCCTATAGGTGGGGATGGGTAATACCATGCGCCAGAGTATTGGGGTTGCAGTTAACACATACCATGCTGCTAAAGATGGTGTTAAAGTATGGGGAAGCATTGTTAGGGCCCATTGTCCAAGCCCTAGACCCAGTAGTAGCCAGGCAAAATGTCTACCTTTATATAGTTTGACTAAGCAAGCTGCCAAAGGCCAGCTCCAGACCATCCACCACAGCCAATGCCAGGCTTTGCCGCTGAGTTGTGGTAGTGGTGCAGGCCAGGGGGATTCATGGATGATTTGGTAAAGCCAGGGGGGAATAACTTTATCAACGATAAAAAACATTTCCACCAAAGGTTGGAGCATTAGAATGACAAATACGATGATGCTCAGGGCAATCAGGCTTAATGCCCATAACGGGACCCCAGACGCTAGCAGTTGTTGAAAATGCCTTTGCCAGCGACTGCGTTTTGCAAAATGCAAAAAGGGGAGAAATAAGATAACACTATTCAGAGAGGGTGCTAGTGTTTTGCCCGCATGCAGTTCTTGGTAGCCAAAGAAAATTGCGCAAAAGATCAAGGGCAGGTATACCCAAGTGACGCTAAATTGAGTGATGATTTGTATAAATTGTCGGGTACACAATATAGCTATCTCGTCTTTAAACCATGGGCCAATATGTTCGTGTAAGCGCAGGTTGTGTTGTTGTGAACGATTAAGCCTAGCAATTAGTGCGATAGTCGCGGCGTATAGCCATGGTGTGGCTTCAGCAATGCAGGATTGGGGAGGGAGAGCAAATAGATTTTGATTGAAAATTTGGCTTGCTTCTAGGCTGGTGGTAAGTGCTAATTGCATGGTCCATGTCACTAGCCAAGCTTGCCATAAGGGCCAAGATTTTTCACTGTTGCTCGGAGATCTTTTTCCCAGGCCACAAACACAGAAAATGCCCCAAAGCCAAGGTGAGCTTAGGGTGTTGAGTATGATACTGGGTGCGTAAAGTAAGCAGCTAGCAATAAACACAATAATGGGAAGATGTATTTGATATATCCAATGTTCATGTCTTGCCAGTGTTTTCATAGCTGTGCTTTTGGTCTTAATGCATTAATCGGTGGGATACTATTTGCTGGCAACATCTTTGTCAGTATTTCGAGTGTCACGCATTAGAAGGCTTAAGGTTCTTTTGCAAATCAGACCTTGTTTGAACTTTTCTTGTGCGTCAAGGATCATGGGATGGCCATTCTTTTTAAGGAGTTCCCTGGTTTTTGCTGTGACCTCTTCTGGAGGTGTGTCCAAAAGCACATCGCGTGTATCTTCATCAAATACTAAGTATTCTCGCAATGCGACACGCCCACCGTCAGTGCTTGGCACCAATTTCTGCCAGATAATTAAGCGCATGGTTTCGATGATATCCAGGGTACGGCCATTACGCTCCTCAGCAGGAAAATTCCCTACTAAACGTCTTACACTTTCTGCCACCCCATTGGAATGGAGGGTAGTGTAAACAGGGTGGCCTGTGAGCGCGGCTTCGATGACTGCAGCCATAGTTTCAGTGTCGCGGGCCTCACCCACCATGATGAGCCTTGGTTTTCTTCGGAGGGCGTTACGTACGCCATCAGCAAAGGAAGGTAAATGTCTGGGGATTTCTGATTGGCTAATCATAGCACTGCTCATTTCTAGCATGTCGTAGACAAATTCAATGGGGGACTCGTAGGTAAGTACTTTTCTATGGCATTCGGGATCTGTAACAATGTGCTTGATGATGGATGATAGCAACGTACTTTTGCCTGAGCCTGTGGATCCAGTCACATAAACAACCCCGTCTTCTGGGGTAAGTGCATCGATGATGTGATCAGGCAAGCCATGCCAAGATAAATCTGGTGGTTCGGTCGGGATGATCCTCAGCGTTAGTTGTATGCCATCGTGGCCCTTGGTTTGGCAGCCAGTACCATTTACCCTGTAACGGTAGCGTTCTCCTCGCAAGGGCTTAAGTTCATAGTGGGTGTCCACATCTTTGCCTGTCATGATTTGGGTGGTACCATTGGGGCCATAGATGGCATTAAGCAGCTCACTAACTTCAGTGTTAGAGAGGTTTCGTTTTGTGACTCGGCACATGCGGCCACTAACCTCAGCATACACAGGTTCGTTGGTTTGTAATGTAATATCAGAAGCACCAAGATTGTGACAAAAGACCAATAAACGTTCCATGTCTTCAGCAGAGAGACGATTAGGTTCATCAGGTAATGTGGCAAGATCTAGTTTTGAAGCATGTTGTACTTCTTTAGCGTGCTTGACCTCAGCCTGTTGGCGCTTTTTCGCCTTAGCTGAAGGCATTTCGGGATTTTTTTTCTCTGTCATTGCTTGTCATCAGATTTGTCGATTTTGAGATTCTTTAGTGCAGCTTCCCAAGAACTCGTGTCAGTGATCAGGTTGGCTGTACTAGCAATACGTAGAATGCGATCGTTGAGGCGTAATTCTTGCTGGTTGCCAGTCACACCCAGGGTAGTTTCTGCGACAAATGGTGGTGTTACCATGTGTTGGGCTAGTAACTGTTTGTAGAGAATCATGCCATTGAAGTTTCGTTTTAACCGAGAAAGGTTTGCTTGGAATATATGGTTGGCTTGATCTATGCCAAACTTCCAGCTCTTCACAATGTATTTGTTCCAAATTTCTGTTTCTTCTCTAGTTTTGGGAAGAAGAGATCTGTCAGGTGTCTCTGGCTTCGCATAGTTCATCATCAAGTAAGCTTGCCAAGTGGGCGCTACTGTGGTGAATCTAGGAGGAAACACGATGGTTAACATTTTGTCAGCAATGCGAATCACAGAATCGTTGCCAATATTGACGATGTTTTCTGAGGTGGACAGCACAGGTGGTATCACAGAGTGTTTGAGCAGTAGAGATTTGAAATTAAAAACTTGTGTCAGTTCACTGCTGTGGGCTTTTAGCATGGTATTGATTTGTTGTGCTCGCCCGCCAAACCGCTCTGAGCTCCTAAGGAAGCTGCTGTTTCCTTTAGAGCTGTGGCGTAGGTCATCCATGCTAATTTTGCCCGGTAAGGCTCTTAATCCAGATATATGGGTTAACTCATTGGGTACTCTATGGGAACACGCAGAAAGCAAGGCCATAGAAGCAAAGCCAATGAAAATTTTTTTGTATACCTTCATGGGTGACATCCTTCCCTCACGTTAAGGTGTTAACTTCTTTGATACCTAATTTCGATAACCTTCGTGCCAGGGTAGATCTCAATCTCAGCGCTTTTTTGGGCTTGATAGCGGGCATTTCTCAGAATGGTTGCAAGACTGGCATCTTGTGCTTTGACTGAGACAATGGTGGGGATTGCTGGTTCCATGCCTAGCACGTGCACACTGTAGTTTGCGCTTTGTGCCAGTTTGCGAACCAATGGTTCAATGGGACCAGTCCAATTGATTGAAGCACGTGCAGCTAGGCCAAGTGCTTCAGCATTTGGCGGTTTGGGCAGTGCTGAAGGCGGCATATTTGCACTTTCGATGGCAGCAAGATCTGTCAAAGAAGAACTAACAGACTGTGCTGCTTCAATAAGCTTGCTTTCAACAATATCTGTGCTGTTTTTTTGTGATGAGGGCATTGCTATTTGTGCGCATCCACCGCACGCCAAAGCAATCCCAAAAACCACAAGAAAAAATCCTTTTTCCATCATAACCAACTCTCTATTAGGGATCGACGATAAGCCTTAGGTCATTGAAGCAAGTTCACAACATTCTGTCAAGGACATTTCGCTACTACTTTAAATCAGTGCAGCTGATATTTAGGTCCTAAGTTCAGATAGGGTCCTTTGATAGTCCAGTGGCCCAGATTGCCAATACAAGTCCTTGCTTTTCCGTTCAGGCCTGTGCTAAATTTTCAACGATAGGTGGCAAAGAGTTAGGTGCAAGACATGGGAAATTTTGCCGATACTGCACATTGGCGTGATTCTGCCAGGGAAGTTAAGTTCTTCTTCGTAGATTCGCGCGCGGCTTTTCCTTTTGTGCTTTTTCTTTTGCATATGCGTTCTTGGACTTTTTGGACGGCATTGGGCTTAATGCTGTTCTTTGCAGCCATTTCGCATTTTGGTTTTACAGTGCCTGTATTCAAGTGCTGGATTCGTGCTTTTGCTGCTGGCCGAAGACGTGTAGCTAGACCATGGTGGACATCTTAAATGCATGATATACAAAAATCATTGATGAAGGTTGCCAAGCAGTTGAATGCTAATTTTACTTTGAATGACCGCTCCATTGTGTATGAAGATGTTTTTTCTGATGTGGGTCTGTTGCCAGCGATAGCTAAACGTGCTGATCAGTTGTGCTCTTTGTGTCTTAATTATGGAATTGGTATTTCTTTCAGTGAAGAAGAGAATGCGACTTTGAAGACTAGAGTTTCTTTTGACGACAGCACGCCGAACATTATTCGTTTGATGTGTTTGGTTGATGTATTGTGCGAGCTGATTTTTCTCTCACCATCTCGGGATTTGACGCCTTTGGATGAGTTACTCTATGATTGAGAGAAATTTGCTTAGACACGTTGAGACTTGTTGTGTTAAGCTAAGCCAATTGAGAGTTTTGCTTCTAGGCAAGATTGGGGGCTGCAATGGTAGTATGCATTAGACAAAGTCTTTATTCTTCAAGTTCTTGTAAGGCCATCTCTGGTCGAGAGCGTACTGTTTTGAACAGTGTGGCAAGATCCGTTTCTCTGGCTGTCAGTGATCGGCAAAAGGCTGGTGATCTCGGGAGGCTTATCAAGCAAACGCTTGATACTTTAGCGCCGATGAGTCGGGTTTTGAGTACGCTCGGCCATCATGGTATGGCTCGTGTCATTTCTGACGCAGTTTCTTCTGTTAGTGGTATGAACCCATGGCAGCATTCTGCTAAGCTTTCAAGGCCGAAAATTCCAGGTTTTATTGGCTCAAATAAAGATTTTCTCGCCTCCGTTGCCGACCTCTCTTCACCTCGTCGTTAATACTTCACCATAAAAAATTTGTCTATAATACCTCAATACGGTAAGAAGCCGAGAAGAGGGTTATGGCTGGATTTCTTGATCAAGAGTATAAGCATGAATTGTGGCTACAGATGGTTGGGATAGCTGCTGAACTGGCCAAGGTGGGTAAAATGGTTGATGCCCTTAGAGGTAGGGCCTCTAAAGCAACAATGCCTTCAGGTGCTACAAACAAGACCCGCAAAAAAGCCAGCAAGAAGCAAAAAGCTGGCATTGAGGATATAGGAGTTGCGATCACTGATGCCCAAGCACAAGTCAATAAGCTTGAGCAAAGAATGACTCGGAAGAAATTGATGGCTGCTACTATAGATGCTTTAGCCAAAGGCCCAGAGGGGGCTTTGGTTGAGCAATATGCTGATACGACAAAAGAAGGTGTTGCCCAACAAGATGGTTGCCAAGTTTATGATTCCTCCCCTAAGGCTCCCGAAGAAGATGTTGAACCAACTGACGAAGTTGATGCAGATGAGGATGCAGTGAGCGATACCAATACCAAAGAAAGCGACGCGTAAGCAAAACCGTGGTAGGATAACGAGAGTATAAAAAATGACTAAGCCAGTGGACAATAATAACAAAGACAATTTAACAGAAATCAATGCTTCTTTGGTCAAAGTACTTGATGATTTGTTGTCTAAAGATGACTGGCAAGCCAGTCAGGTGCTCAAGGTATCAGCAAAAAAAATTCAAGCGCTACGCGATGAGGCTCAAGCCTTGTTGGACAAGCATACGCAACAGTCTACAGAAAATAAAGCTGTGATTAAGATGCTGGGCGATAAAGAAGGCTTTGCTCCATGTTACATTTTGCTTTATCAGGCACAGAAGGCTACAACGCTGGATAAATGGCATGAGCGCATCATGTCTTTGAAAAAACACCATGTCAATTTGCCGGTGTATGAACATGAAGCAACTTTGAAAAAAACTTTGAAAAATAAGAAAAACCGTGATCATTATGGCTATGTTGAGGTGCTTGTGAATACTGATAAAATCAACCACAAAGCAGTCACTCAGTACGACATTGAAGGCAATGTCTTGCTGGCCTTGCATGGTGATGCCATTGCGCTTGATCACGTGCGTTGGTTTAGTGATGGTAGGACTCGTTATGCCTTTGATGTTGATCTGGGTTTCGAGTCTCTAGACGAATCGTAAACATTGTGTCAGCAATGCTTGGTGAATTATAACTAATTGATTTTTTTGTATTCTGAAGGTGCAAGTAAAGTAAAATTTTCGCAGAATGTGTTCTGTAACAACAGCAATTCTCGGTGAAGCTACTTTGCCCAAACTTGCTGTGCAATAATGACCCAATTTATCGATTTAAAGCTGATTGTTTTACCATTTTACCTTTATCGTTGCCGACTGACCGATTGTTCGACAAGAATTGACCTCAAAATGCTCAAGCCTAGAATGCATTGACGAGGACAACCCTATGGCTAAACCATATCATCCCAAATACCCATCAACCCATTCCATCATATACT
>JAGYIW010000013.1 GCA_018402195.1 Gammaproteobacteria bacterium | reverse complement strand
TAGGGCCAAAATGCATTTGGCGTATAGGTATGCTAAGGATTATGCCAGGGTCCACTGTGGTCTTAACAATTACAGCAGTCCAAAATCCATCACGGGCAGTAGTACTGATGACTTGCAGCGTATGCTTGAGCAGTTGCGTTCGGATCATGCCTCTCTTGTCTATACTAGCCTTAATAAGCGTTCAAGATTTAGGAAGTTGTTGGATAATCTTTTTGCTGTTCAGAAAGGTTTTGCAGCATTGGATGATTCACAGCAAGGTGGTCAAAGAGGGCAGTATGAAAGGGTTATGCTTGAAGCTTGGACCGCCTTGCATGCTTATGTGCGAAAGATAGGTGGACGAATGTTAGCTGTTATTGTTGGTGCCGAGCATAAACCTGATCCTAGCTCTCAAGTGGTTAATGATGCCTTGATAGAGACAGCTACCACTGACCTGTTGGTGGGTTTTTTCAAGGAAAGGTCGCGTTCTCAGCCAGGGTTTTTGTTGGAGCGTGTGAAGGACGTTGGGGATATAAATTATTCTGTGGGAGCGATGATTGAGGCTAGGGATGCAAATTTCCAAGTTGCTCAAAGGCAGGTACAAAAGCATTTTGGCTTGCTTTTGCCCTATTTGGTCAAGCCTGGAGAAGATAAAGTTGATGGGCAGGGTGTTGCAGCGGATTTAATCCGTCAGATGGTCGAATCAATACCAGCAACTGTGACAATTTAATGAAAGACTGAGGATAATATTATGACAAATGAAATTTTAATGAGCAGTGATCAGGCAGATTGTTCAGACCCTGATTCAGGGAATGAAAATGAGTATATCGAAGTGGCGGGTGCTCTTGATCAACATGCTGTCATTTCTTCTGCGCAGCTGTCTGAACATGTTAGTCTGCGTGATTTTGCTGAAAAATGTATGGGTTACTATAAGGAGCATAATGGTTGGGCAGAGCGCTTTTGGAATTTTTTGCGCAGGTATTTCCCCTCATTTATGGATGCGCCCAAAGGCCAAGTCTTTAAGGCTAAGCGTGATATTGCCCGTTCATGTAGAACTATTGCAGACATTGATCGTGTTTTGAACAAGGCAGAACTACTTCCTCAGTCATCTTCTGGTGAGGTAGCATCTTCTTTTGCCGCAGATGCTGTGCCTGATCATGAACATGTATCTGACAATCATCAGGGTAAGCTCAAACTGCTAATGACATTGATTGTTAAAAAATTTCAGGTGAAATTTGAAGATGTGATTAAAAGTACCAAGCTGTATAAGCGTTGGTTAAATAACACAACAGATGAAAAAGTGGTGAAATTATTGAAAATTCGTGCTAATGACTTGATGGGACAGGGCTTTATTGAGTCTATCATCGCACCGAAGAATGTCAAAGGACATCCTTACAAATCTTCAACTTATGCTGAGCATTTGCTGAATAAATCCATGTCTAGTGTTATGGGTGAGAGTAACGCTGATAATGAAGGTGTCTCTGATGCTATGAATGTTACTTGATTGTGACACACATTTTAATTTCAATGTGTTTAAGCTAACTGCTGCTATGTAGCACTATGCATGGGGAGTTAGGCTTGGTTTGTAACTCAAAGCTTCGTACAGATGTTCAGTGCTAAGTGTTTTGGCGCCTTCTAAGTCAGCAATGCTACGGGCGATTTTTAGGCTGCGATCACGACCACGCATCGACAGCTGCTCGGTTTCGCAGAGTTTATTGAGGGCTATGCGCAGGCTTTCAGGGCTTTGTGCTTGTATTTCACTGGCAGTGAGCTCGGTGTTGAGCTTGTTTTGTCTTTTTAGTTGTCGCTCCCTTGCTTGTTGAATACGCAGTCTTAAGTCGACTTCGTGACTTTCATGATATGAGGTGGAGTCCTTTAAATTTGGTGATTTCTCTTTTTTTATGGGCGTTTCGATCTGTGCTGTTGCTAAGGTATTTCGTTGCATGGTGACCATGATGTCAAATCGATCAAGTAAAGGCCCTGACAATTTTTTTTGGTATTGTTGTATTTGCCCAGGTGTACACTGACAGGGTTTTTTGCTGCAGCCCAAATAACCACATGGACAAGGGTTCATGGTGGCAATAAGCTGAAAATTGGCAGGGAAAATTACGCTGTGCTTAGCGCGGGCGATATGTATATGGCCCGTTTCCAGCGGCTCACGCAATGCTTCCAGGGCGGGACGGGCATATTCTGGCAGCTCATCCAATAGCAACACGCCATGATGAGCCAGAGAAATTTCTCCGGGCTTGGGTGGATTGCCACCGCCAATCAATGCTGCCGTAGACACAGTATGATGTGGTGCTCGGTGTGGTGGTAAATGGTTTGTCTTGCAAGGGGCATGGGGGCGATAGCAGCTATAGATAGCCAAAGAATCCATGGCAGCTTCTTGCTGCAATGGTGGCAATAGATGGTGAAATTGTCTGGCGAGCATACTTTTTCCCACACCAGGTGGCCCAGATAGTAAGCAAGAATGGCCACCAACAGCGGCAATGGTCAATGCCCTTTTTGCTATGTGCTGGCCGATAACATCGGAAAAAGGTGGGGGTGTTTGCTCAATAGCGTCTACAAAGGATTGGTTTGTTGCACCAAGGAGGCTCTTTGCTGGCTGTGGGGCTTCCGTTGAGCTAAAGGTTCCTTGGGGCCTAGCCATCGTTGGGCAAAGACTGCTGTTTTTCGTGTTTGCAGAACACTCGTTCATTGTCTCAAGGGGACTTGTTGCGGTGCTGCTGATTTGTTGAATGACATCAAGTAAATTTTTGGCAGGTTTGAGTTTGGCATGTTGGCATAGTTGCGCTTCAGCCAGATTTTCTTCCGGTAAAAATAAGGTAAATCCTTGTTTGCTTGAGGCGATGGCCTGAATCAGCCCATAGGGCACGGGGCGTAATGCGCCAGAGAGTGCTAATTCACCCATAAATTCGTATTGACTAAACTGCTCAATCTCAATTTGCCGTGATGCAGCCAGCATGGCGATGGCAATGGCTAAGTCAAAACGGCTGCCGTGTTTGGGAAGGTCGGCTGGTGCTAAATTAACCGTGAGGCGCCTGGCTGGAAACGTCAAGCCACTGTTGAGTATAGCACTGCGTACACGATCTTTGCTTTCTCGCACCGCGGTTTCTGGCAGGCCCACCATGGAAAATCCAGGCATGCCTCCGCTGATGTGGGCTTCGACCATGACCAGCGGGGCTTCTATACCGACAATGGTACGGGTGTGGGTGAGGGCCAGGTGGGATACCACGCTTATGGGCTCTCGTCTTTGGGGTTGTTTTGCTGTAGTTCTTGCACCATGTCTTCAAGCTTTTCTCGGGTACGTAACAGCACGCCTACTTGGGCATCAAACTCTTCGCGGGTGATGAGGTCTAAGCGGCTTAGTGCGCCTTGTAAGGCGCCTTTGATGTTGTGCTTGAGGTCGCTGGGCAGTAATTTTAGCCCCTCTGGCATGGCTTCCATGAGATTGGTTAAGATACGCTCTATATCTTTAGGCTTTAGCATGATGCTCCCCTTTGTTGTTTGATGCTTGCCATTGTAGGGGCTCTAACTTTATAGTGCAATACAGGTTTTTAACCTTGGAAGAATGAGGGAAAAATAATGAGACATTTGTTTTTTTGTTTGGTGTTGTCTTTTGGGGTGATGGGCTGTCATTCAGTGCCAGTAAACTCTGTCAAGCCGGCAGACTTTTGGCGGGCGCATCAGCAAACTTTAATAGCGGTGACGCACTGGGATATCAGCGGCAAATTTAGTTTTCACCAAGAGAAAACCACTTTGGGATCTTTTGAGTGGCAGCAAGAAGGGGAGGTGTTTAGGTTGCATTTTGTCGGGCCTTTCAGTGTCGGTAGCGCCAGGCTTGAGGGTGATGCCCAGCAAGTTTTGTTTATGCAAAAGGATAAGCAGCCACTTAGGGGGGGGTCTCCCGAAGATCTTTTGGTCAGACATATGGGGTGGTGTATGCCGTTGACACCATTACGGTATTGGATTAAAGGTCAGCTGTATCCCGGTGAACCTGCCAAAATACTTTGGGATGAAAAACAGCATTTGGTCTCCATCAAGCAAATGGGCTGGGAGGTGATTTTGTCAGATTATCAAATCCAGCAGGGGGTTGCTTTGCCTTCAAGATTGACCTTAAGGCATGATGATGTATGGGCAAAGTTGGTGGTGAAATCTTGGCATTGGTCGAGTTGATGGAAAGAAATTCTAGATGTGGGTTGTGTCCCCGCAGGCTCTGAGAAGGTTTCCTGTTCCCCAGTTTTCCATGATAACCTGCCTTTTCCAATGGAATGTCGCTTAATTTGTTGACAATAGAGGGCTGAATAAGCACAATAATGTCCCTAGACCGAGGTACTGGAATTGGGGTGTCGCCAAGTGGTAAGGCACGGGGTTTTGATCTCCGCATTCCCAGGTTCGAATCCTGGCACCCCAGCCAATCCTCGAGTTTGTTTGATTTTGACGTGATCGTTGGGTCTTTGGCTGTAAGGACGGTAAGTAGTGATCAACATCAAGCTATTCGCTGGCAATGCTAGTTTATCACTTGCAGAGGATGTTGGGCGACATCTTGAAATCCCCCTAGGTGAAATCGATATAGGCCGTTTTAGTGACGGTGAAATCATGGTTGAGGTCTTGGAAAATGTCCGTGGCCGAGATGTCTTTATCCTGCAATCTACATGCGCACCGGTGAATGACTCTTTGATGGAGCTTATCATTGTTGCTGATGCCATGCGTCGGGCGTCTGCAGCAAATATTACTGCAGTGGTGCCTTATTTTGGTTATGCACGCCAGGATCGCCGGGTGCGGTCAGCTAGGGTGCCTATCACCGCAAAAGTAGTTGCTGACATGATGGGAGCGGTGGGCATTAATCGCTTAGTGACCATGGACTTGCATGCTGATCAGATTCAGGGCTTTTTCTATATGCCTGTGGATAATGTTTATTCTTCGCCAGTGGTGCTAGACGATATTCGTCAGCAGTCTTTGGATTTGAACAATGTTTTGGTAGTATCACCTGATGTCGGTGGTGTGGTTACTGCTAGAGCAATCGCTAAACGTTTGGATGATGCAGATCTTGCTATTGTTGATAAGCGTCGGCCCAAACGCAATCAATCCAAAGTCATGAATGTTATCGGTGATCCTGAAGGTCGTGATTGTATTTTGGTAGATGATATGATCGACACCGGCGGCACTTTGTGTCAGGCAGCGTCGGCGCTGCATGTGCGTGGCGCCAAAAGTATTTTGGCTTATTGTACCCATCCAGTGCTTTCCGGTGGTGCAGTAAAAAATATTGCTGCATCAAAGATTGACCAATTAATCGTTACTGATACCATCCCTCTGAAGGAAGAAGCGAAGCAATGCGATAAAATCCGTGTTCTCAATGTCGGCAAGTTGTTGGCTGAGACTATTCACCGAGTCAGTCACCAGGAATCTGTGAGCTCAATGTTCGATTAGTCGACCTAATAAAGTTACCAATGCGTCGATTTTTCGTGAAAACTTAGTGTTTTTTTGTTTTGAATCATGTACACTCATTGGCTTTTTGCGGTGTTTGTAGGAGAAAATCATGTCAACGCAATCCATTTGTTTGCCTGCTGAGAAACGAGAGCAGTTGGGCAAAGCTGAAGTTAGACGTATGCGACGCTTGCAGGATAAAATGCCTGCTGTGGTTTATGGTGCTGGTAAAGAAGTGGCGTCTTTGGCCATTGAGCATCGTCATATGTTGAAAGCCCTTAACAATGAAGCCGTATATTCTCAAATTCTTGAGTTAGACCTTGATGGCAAGAAAGAAAGAGTTGTCCTCAAAGCTTTGCAGCGCCATCCATACAAGCCAAAAATCATGCATGCGGATTTCTTGCGTGTTAGCGCTAAGCAAAAGCTGCATATGCAGACGCCCTTACATTTTATCAATGAAGAAAAATCTCTAGGTGTTAAAAATGGTGGCGTGTTCACGCATGTGTTAACCGAAGTAGAAGTTAACTGTTTGCCTGCCGATATCCCTGAGTTTATTGAGGTTGATCTGGGCGCCATCGAGCTGGATGGCTCTGTGCATTTGTCCGATCTTAAATTGCCTAAAGGGGTGGAATTGGTGGCTTTGGCTGCTGAAGAGCCCAATGATATGGTTGTGGCCAGTGTTCACACATCTAAGGTGGTTGAAGAATCTGAGCCAGAATCTGAAGCAGATAAAGATGGCGAAGCTGCTGAAGGGAAAAGTGCAGGGGATAATGCCAATAAGGGAGACTCTGGAAGAAAATAATGAGAGGGCTTGTGCAGACCTGCCCCATACAGCTCATTGTGGGCTTGGGAAATCCTGGCGACCAATACAGTCGTACGCGTCACAACGTTGGCCGTTGGTTCGTTGAAGCGCTGGCCTGTTGGCATCATGCAGACTGGCGTTTAGAAAAGAAATTTCATGGCTATGTTGCCGAGCTAAGTCGTGAAGGCGGTAAAGTTCGCTTGTTGGCCCCTTCGGTATTCATGAATAACAGTGGTGATGCCGTCAATGCCTTGGCACAGTTTTATCAAATCCCATCTGAAGCTATTTTGATTGTCCACGATGATTTGGATTTTCCTGCCGGTGCGTTGAAATTAAAGCAAGGTGGGGGGCATGGTGGTCATAATGGGCTGCGCCATATCATCGCTTGTCTTTCCTCAGGAGAATTTTGGCGTATCCGCCTGGGCATAGGCCATCCTGGCCACAAAGATTTGGTGCACGACTATGTGTTGCATGCGCCTCCGGTGAATGATGAAGCCAGTATTCGTTCTGCTATTGACAAGGGTTTGGATGTTTTAAATCCATTGCTTGAAGGTGATTTTCAATTAGCGATGCGACAATTGCATCAAACGGGGGAGTAATGGGATTTCGTTGTGGTATTATCGGCCTACCCAATGTGGGTAAATCGACACTTTTTCGTGCGCTTACGGCTAATCTTGTTGAGGCTTCTAATTATCCTTTTTGTACCATTGAGCCTAATGTTGGCATGGTTTCTGTGCCTGATGCTCGGCTGAACAAGCTGACTGATATGGTCAATCCTGCTAATGTGATTCCTGCTGTGGTGGAATTTGTCGATATTGCTGGGTTGGTTGAAGGTGCCGCCCATGGCGAAGGTTTGGGCAATCAATTTTTGGCCAATATCCGTGAAACACAGGCGATTGCTCATGTGGTCCGTTGCTTTGAAGATGAGCAAGTAGTTCATGTGGCTGGACGGGTCAACCCTGAGCATGATATTGAGGTGATCCATACAGAGTTGGCGTTGGCTGATTTGGAGGTTGTTTCAAAAGCTAAGGATAAAGCTGCCAAGAAAGGTAAGGCAGGTGATAAAGAGGCTAAAGCCTTGGCAGCTTGCTTGGAGAGGGTTGGAGCTCATCTCGAAGACGGTTATGCCCTGCGAACCTTAGATTTGACTGCTGATGAATTGGCTTTGGTGAAGCATTTGCAGTTGCTTACCCTCAAGCCCATGCTTTATGTGGCCAATGTGGCAGAAGATAACTTTGTTAATAGTCCAAAGCTAGCTATGGTGCAGGCTTTGGCAGATTCAGAGGGTGCTGAAGTGGTGCCTATTTGTGCGTCCATTGAAGCCGAACTACTAGAGATAGAAGACGACGAAAAGAAAGATTTTATGGATGCCATGGGTATGGAAGAGCCAGGTTTGAATCGTTTTATCCATGCAGGCTACACTTTGCTAGGCTTGCAAACTTACTTTACTGCAGGCCCTAAAGAAGTGCGAGCTTGGACGGTTGTTAAGGGTTCAACAGCTCCTCAGGCCGCGGGTGTTATTCATTCCGATTTTGAGCGTGGATTTATTCGAGCAGAGGTGATTGCCTTTGATGATTATGTGGCCCATGGCGGTGAATCTGGTGCTAAAGAAGCAGGTAAGTGGCGCCAAGAAGGCCGTGATTATGTGGTGCAAGATGGTGATGTGATATTGTTCCGCTTCGCGGTGTGATTGGCATTATCCTTGGGATCTCTTGGTTCTGAGGTCTTGACATTTTTTCTGTAAATAGGCATGATGATTAGCCATTTTCATAAATGGCTATGTAGCTCAGTTGGTTAGAGCGCAGCATTCATAATGCTGATGTCGGTGGTTCAAGTCCACCCATAGCCACCATTTCTTCCTATTTTTTTGTAGGTTTCCAAAAAATTATTGGTTCTCCCATAAGTCAAAATCTGCATTATCGCAAATTCTTCAAAATATGTGGTTACATTTTAAGAGGCTAAGACAAATCTACAGCTATAGGACGGTAAGACAATGAAGCGGAAGAAATGGGCAAAAGAGCTGAAGTTTAAATTAGTTTTAGAGGGTTTACAGGGAGATACGCCTATATTGCACAGCAAGTTTGGGCAGAGTAGCTTCACCGAGAATTGCTGGCGCTAATTGGTAATAGTTAAGTCTTGGCTAGCATCAATTTGGTAAGATTTTATATCCATGCCCATGCTCTGGTAATGTTTGAAATGCTGGCGTCTCAGAGGTTTGTCACCAGAAACATCATGAACAAATTCTATAATGTGCCGGAATTGATGCGCCTGTTCGATAGGGTCTTCATGGCAATTAACGATGATGTCAGCATTAATGTTGCCTCGAGGTTGATCAGACAACAACACTTGTGGGGGCTGCATGAAGTTATTTTCTGTCAGAGTGTGAGGAATAAATGCATCGGGATGAAATGACCATAGCAATTGGTCAAACAAGATCAGTTGGCTTTTAGAGTGACAAATCAACTGAACTCGCTGTTGATCCAGATAATGCCTAGAAACCGTTTGACAGATCAAACGATGGATCAGTATTTCCTCTGAGGTTGGGATGATGATGAATGTTGCGGAGCCAGACATTACGCTATATTTTTCTTACCGGTTCGATTATGATAGCAAATAGGAGGCTAGCTGGACAAGGATAATGGCGAGATAGGAAAAAAAGCTGGCTACCTTCTTGTTTAGCCAACCCTGACAGTTAATCATAGTGTGGTGCATTATAAGTGATTATTGCGAGATATCTGGCCCGGGAGGTTATGCAAACTACCATGTCTGTGACTATGGTATTAATGCTAATATTCTCAGGACATCAGCTGGTACGGTTTTTCGGTTCAGCAGCTGAGGGGCAATTTCCACTATTGGTGGCTCTACAGTTAGTATTAGTACAGTGGCCGATTTTACTGGGGTATTTTCTGCCATTTTTTTTGTTTTTGTCCATTATTGCGACTTACGCCAGGTTTAGCCAAAGCCAAGAAATGACCGTGTTGCGTGCCAGTGGTATAGGTCAAAAAAAATTATTGTTTTACACCATGCGCTTTGCTTGCTTCATGCTTTTGTTTGAAGCCTTTTTTGTCTTCGAAGCCAAGCCCTGGCTTGGGCATATATTTCAGACTCTAAAAGCAGAAGCGGTAAGTTCTGCGCCCTTGCTCTGGGTGACACCTGGCAAATTCCAATCGCTTAACAATGGCAATGTGGTCTACTATGCTGAGGGAAGCAACGCTGAGCGCGATGAAATAAATCAGGTATTCACCGCGTTTAAAACAGATAGAGATGGTCATTGGGATGTACTCTTTGCCGAAAAAGGTCATCACGAGTCACACAAGCATCATGGTGGCGAATACGTGGTTTTATCTAAGGGACATCAATATACAGGTGAGCCTGGTACAGCCAGCTATCAAATGGCTTCGTTTGATACCTTAAGCAAACGTATAGAGGTGATGACCCAGGTTAAGTCTTCAAATGCTAAATTTGTTTCCTCCAAAAAACTTTGGCAAAAACGAGATGCGCCCTTTTTTGCTGCTGAGCTACACTGGCGTATGGCAGGGGTGATTTCGATGTTTTTGTTGGTGCTATTGGCTGTGCCCATGAGTCAGTCTTCTCCAAGACAAGGAGTTTATGGGCGCATGATTGTTGCAGTGATAGCTTATTCAGTTTACGTGAGTTGGTTGTTAGTAACCCGAAGCTGGATTAAGCAAGGTCATGTTGATCCTGATGTAGGTATGTGGGGGGTCCACGCGGCTATGGTATTATTTGTCATTGGCACGTACCTTTGGCAGGACAGAGAACGCTATCTTCAATTGATGAGGCAGGGGTTAAGCTGATGTTGCAGATGAAAAACTTGCGAATGACCGTGTTGGACGCTTACATAGGCAGACTTTATTTGGCGACCACATTTTTTGTCAGCCTAGTGTTTTTTTCAGTGATAGGCATGGTACAGATGATTGCCGAACTGTCCGCCATCAGCGACAGCTATCGCCTATCACATGCATTGGGTTATGTGGGTGCTAGCTTGATGGGGTATTTGTACGATTTATTTCCCATCATCAGTATGATAGGTGCAATTCTTGCTTTAGGGCACTTGGCATCAGGCAATGAGCTTATTGTCATGCGGGTTTCTGGTGCTTCCATGAAGCGCATCATGTTTAGCTTATCGAAAATGGTCTGCTTTGTTTTATTATTTGTTACTTTTGTGGGCGAAGGATTTACTCCGGAGGTCAAGTTTTTGGCACAGAAAAAAAAGGCCGAAAAATTGAACAATGGCCAGGCTTTGAACACGATACAAGGCACTTGGGTGAGAAGCTCAGGGGGAGGCTATACGCATTTTGAAAAAGCCTTAGGCAAGCGAGAGTTGGTTGGCATCACCCATTATCAATTCAACAAAACACATGGTTTAAAGACTTCTTTGTACGCGCCCTACGCACGTATGGTGGGTAAGCAATGGCAACTTTACGATGTAAACATGACTCACCTAGATGACGGTGGGGTACAAAGTAAGCATGTTGAGTCGTTGGTGTATAACATTGGTGTGTCGGTACCTGCTATGCAACTGAGTAAATTACAGCCAGACCAACAGTCGCTACATGAGTTGTACAAGGTGATTCGCTATCGCTCTCGCCGGGGCATGGATACTGAGGCCTACGAAGTCAATTTTTGGGAACGTGTTGTGCAACCATTTGAAACCGTGCTGCTGGTGTGTTTGGCTGTACCATTTATGATGGGACCCATGCGCAGTTCCACCATGAGTATGCGGCTTATGTTAGGCATGGGGTTTGGTTTCGGCTTTTATTTTGCTGGACAATTCTTTGGTCCAGTGGCGACAATGTACAATTTGCCGGGATGGCTGGCAGCATTTTTGCCTTCGCTTATTTTGGTATTGGGTGGACAGCAACTATTGTATTTTTTAGGGGATTAAGATATTGATAAGTAAAGATAAAACAACTTTTGGTGCTATGTTGATGGTAGCAGGACTTTGCATTGGTGGTGCCATGATTGGCTTGCCCACAGCTTTATTTGGATTGGGTATGTGGGGAAGTCTGGCTATGCTGATAACTTGCTGGCTATTCATGAGTTACACAGCTTTACTTACCTATGAAGTCAACACAGCTTACCCACCAGGTTGTCACTTTCTCACCATGGCGGCCAATTCCCTAGGTGAATTAGGGAAATGGGTAACTTCTACCTGCTATTTAGTGCTGCTTTACTCCTTGGTTTCAGCATATCTCAGTGCGAGCAGCAACTTGCTTAACGATATGTTTGGTTTGTTGGCTTATGACCATCTAGGCGTGGCTATGCTATTGGTTCTTGCTTTGGTAGTAGGTCTTGTTGCCACTGGCACTACCAATGTGGCGAAATGCAATCGCTTTCTCATGCTAGCGCTAATGGCCACGTTTTTTGCCATGGTTGCCATGGTTGCCATGGTACTACCTCAGGTGCATCTCATGCCAGCACCCCAATCATTTTGGCATGATATTCCTATGGCAGGAGTTGTTACAATGACTAGCTTTGGATTTCATATTTTGGTCCCCACCCTAAGAGTTTACAGTCAGGGTGATCAACGTATGATGTACATTGCTATTCTCTGTGGTGGTGGCATTGCATTGCTCATGTACATCCTGTGGGTCATGGTGGTTTTTGGTGCAGTGCCAACAGAAACATTGGCCATGATACGTGATGGTGATATTGGCAGTGCTGAGATGCTTGGCCCTATGTTTCCAGAGAAAATGCCGGAATTGCTAAATCTTAGTGGCCATTATTTCATTTTATTGGCGGTAGTGACATCGTTTATTGGTGTGTTGGTAAGCTTGGTAGATTTTTTGGCTGATTCACTGTCAATTCATAACCATGGGGTCGGCAAGCTGAAGCTATTAACCCTGGCCGTATTGCCACCCATTATTTTCGCCATCTTCTTTCCCTACGGTTTTGTCACTGCATTAACCTACGCGGGTATTATGGTGGCTATATTGCACGGTGTTTTACCAGCATTGATGGCATGGCAGGTGCGCGAAGCTGGCTTAGAAACAATTTACCGAGCACCAGGCGGCAACGTTTCCCTGGCGATTGTGCTTGGCATCTCTTCAGCAATCATTGTCGCTGAATGCATAGATAAGTGGAACTGATTTTTTGTATTCACCTAGAAAAAATCATCTAGAAATATAGTGGCAAGTACGTCGGTCACAAATCAAAAGGCGCTGTCTTCTTCGGAACTAAATCGAAGTTCATAACCAGGTATTGAGGGAGGCCATCAACATAGGGTGGGGGTGTCTCTCCTTGAATCAGCGGCAACATGTACTCTCGGCAAGCTGGAGTTATGTGCATGCCATCATCACTGATAAATGAATCAGGCAGTTGCTTTTCAATATTTGCAACATTCTCCAACGGTGTGGTACCAACACGCCAAAGGTAGGGTGTTTGACTTTCACGCTCTAAGGTCATCATGACACCATTATGCCTGGCAATGGCATGTTCCACGGCAAATTTGCCCAGCGCATAAGCTTGGTCAACATCAGTACCAGAAGCTATATGTCTGGCGGAGCGTTGTAAATAATCCGCTACAGCCCAGTGGTATTTATAACCCAAAGCTTCGTGAATCATGCGTGCCAAACTAGGTGCAGCACCACCAAGCTGAGTGTGGCCAAAAGCATCTTTGCCCCCAGAAGCAGCAAGAAAACTGCCATCAGCATTTTTAATGCCTTCTGAAGCAACAATAACGCAATAACCACACGTGTTCACAGTTTCTTTTACCTTGTCCAAAAGCTTTTGTCGATTCAGGACTCTTTCTGGAAATAAAATAATATGTGGGGCGGTATGACCATCGCGCTGGGCAAGGCCACCTGCAGCAGCAATCCAGCCAGCGTGACGACCCATTACTTCCAAAATAAATACCTTGGTAGAGCTTGCTGCCATCGACGCAACATCCATGCTTGCTTCGAGGGTAGCAATGGCTACATACTTAGCTACAGAGCCAAAACCAGGACAGTTATCAGTATGCATCAGGTCATTGTCGATGGTTTTTGGGATGCCAATACAGGTGAGGGGATAGTTATGCCTTTGGCTAAGCTGCATGACTTTATGTGCCGTATCCTGGGAGTCGCCACCGCCGTTGTAAAAAAAATAGCCAATATCATGGGCTGTGAATACTTCAAGTAAACGATCGTACTCTCGCTGGTTTTCCTCAAGTGATTTCAATTTGTACCGACAAGAGCCAAATGCACCTGCTGGTGTGTGTTTGAGCATGCCCACTTGCTCGTCACTCATGGTTGATGTGTCGATCAGTTCTTCAGTTAAGGCACCAATAATGCCGTTTTTTCCAGCATAGAGGGTGGCGATGGCATCAGGATGTTGGCGAGATGCCTCAATAACGCCGCATGCAGAGGCATTGATAACGGCAGTAACACCGCCAGATTGTGCATAAAAAGCATTTTTCTTCGGCATGATCACTCCTCAGTAAGCCTTGACTGCCGAGTTTGAAGGATTTGGTAAGCGCTGTCAATTTCAAAGACTGTGTTTCCGGGACCAAGGATGTTTGCTATCATGGTGAGCTTGCTAGAAAGCGGACAGTGGTAATGCGGATCCATATTTTAGGTGTTGGTGGTACTTTCATGGGAAGCTTGGCCATTTTGGCCAAAGCCTTAGGGCATGATATCACCGGCGTTGATGGTGCTATCTACGAGCCCATGGCGTCAAACTTAGTCAAACATGGTATTCAATATGCCAACTACCTAGATGACCCATGGCTGCAAAAAGATGTCATTGATCAGGTCATTGTAGGCAATGCTTTATCAAGGGGACATCCAAGCATTGAATGGTTGCTTAATAGCGATATATCTTATACTTCTGGACCTGCTTGGCTTGCACAACATGTGTTACGTAAGCGCAAGGTCGTTGCTGTTGCTGGAACACATGGTAAAACCACCGTCAGCGCTTTAGTCGCTTGGTTACTTCGAAGTATGGGGCATGATCCTGGATATTTTATTGGTGGCGTACCCCATGATTTGCCTAGCAACGTAGCACTAGGCAGGTCAGACTGGTTTGTTATTGAGTCAGACGAGTATGACAGTGCTTTTTTTGATAAACGGCCAAAATTCATTCACTATAAGCCCACAATTGGTGTTATCAATAACATCGAATTTGATCATGCAGATATTTATGAGCATATTGAGGCAATCGAGCAGCAGTTTGGTTATTTTCTAAGAAATATTCCCAGTAAAGGTCATGTGATTACAGATAGGCAAAATGCCAATGTGCAAACATTGTTAAAAGCTCATCCATGGATGCAACAGCATGTCTATGGGGGAGAGAATCAATGGCTATCAGCAGATTTTAATCAAGATAAAGTCATACTCAATCATGCAGATCAGCAAATAAATATGACCTGGCCACTGGTGGGTCGACACAATCAACAAAATTTGTTGTCAGCCATTGCTGTGTTGTTGTCTATGGGCTTAGACTTGGCCCAACTGCCGGACTTGAGCAGTTTTCATGGTGTCAAAAGACGGCTAGAAATGCAGTACGAATCTGATGGTCTTAAGGTTTACTCTGACTTTGGGCATCATCCCACCGCCATTCGTTTAACCTTGGAAGGATTAAAACAACAATTTCCTAGTAGCATGCTCACGGCTATGGTTCACATGACCAGTAATAGTATGCACAGTGGTGCACATGACCAAGCCCTGCAGGGGCTTTGGTCAATCATGGATAGAGGTGTGTTGGTATGTGAGAATGAGCAAGCAGAAAAACGTGTAGCAACATGGATATTGCCTGCACATATATCCCTCACACAGGAGAAAAATCTGGCCACAGACATGGAGGCCATCGCCTTAAGAGAGCAGCCAGTGCCACGCCATGCTAGAAAATCGCATGTGGTGGTAGTGTTTAGCAACAAAAACGTTGCGCCGCTAATAGAGGCAGTATTGCCTAAAGCTTCCAGTACATAGTTGTGTAGTATAATACTCAAGAAGGTCCATCAATCAGCAATACTCGATTGTTCCAGTTCATTTTTTTACCTACTTTTGTATCTTTTTTAACAATGGTTGTGCAAGGATGGTGGCCAGTTACGGTAAGCAATCGATCCAAACCGTCATGGAAATCTATCCATCGGGTATATCGCCAGTGGGGAAGAAAACGATGATAATCCGGACGAATACGATTGACAGTGCCAATCCAGATAGGTTTACCGTTGGTTAATTGCACTTGACTTAGCCATAGGCGCAAGATCACAGGTGGATTGTCAGGCTGAATCATGATCAAGATTGGTGGTTTGTTAAGATGTAGCAAATTGCTTAGAGGCAAGTGGTTGCGAGGATTCCTATTGCGAATAATCATATTTTTGAATGAGTCAGCTGCAGGGTAGGTCACCCATCCCATGAGTGTAAGCTCTTGTTGCAATCGCTTTATATCGCCACTGATTTGGATATTAAATGGCGAAGTTGGATGAGCAAAGCGGTTATTCCTAAAAGCTGAAAGGGGTTTTGGTTGATGGGCTTGCCACCAAGTATCATGGCCAATGGTTAGAATTTTCTGGGGAACTTTTGGTGGCAAATCCAGCTTGGGGTATTCAATAGTAAGCATCAGGACAGCACAAAATACAAAACAAGCCAGTATTCGCCACAACAATTGTTCAGGATGAATGCTTGGACGTTGCCTAGATTGATAAGACACGATGACAAATTTTGCCACGGCCAAACCCAACAAAATACCCCCAATGATATCTGACGGCCAGTGTACACCAAGTATCAAGCGTGATAATCCCATGAGGGCGATCCATAGCCATGCCAAAGGACGGATCCAGTGCTGTTTAGGGTGGTTTTTCAATAGCATCGATAAGAAAATTACCATGGCGGTGGTGCCAGCAGTATGGCCGCTGGGAAACGAAAAACTGTGCCAAATATCCGTGATATGATCGGGGCGCTGGTGATGTATGCCATGTTTGATCAAGAAGACGCTGGCATTAGTGAGGCCGACTAAAAGTAGCATGTGCAGCGCACGCCAATAATGCTTTTGCCATATGAACAAAGCTATTATCAGCAAAGCCATTAACATCAAGGTCGAGTGATGTCCAAGCACTGCCATGACACCTGCCCATGCCAGTATCCAATGTGTTGCAAAGAGGTGAAAATGCGTGCCCAGGAACATCTAAGCCAGTGATAATCCCGCCACTAAAGCTACTCCAGGCAACACCTAAAAATAATATGCCAGTGAAAGAAGCTAGCAGCAAGAGATAAAATTGGTGATGTGCTTCAGGGTGTAAGGGATCATCAATCCAACGGTAAAATGCCAGACCCCAAGATCGCTGCTTCAAGGGATTAATGAGAGCAGATACTATAGCATATGCTCGTTTGGTCAGAGCGTTATAACCAAGGTTGGCACACTCCCAAACCCCCCAAAACAAGACAATGCCAATGAAGCCATCAAAGAGGATCTCGATGGCAACATCTGAAGGGAAGCTGGTTGACAAAGCTCCCAGTATAATGCCAGGACCAAGATAGACTGCAGCCCAGAGAAAAGCAGAAGGGATAATGCCAATAGTAAAACTATTCACAGGCATCTGCAGGGCGCCAGCAATCAAAGGCACCATAGAGCGCATTGGACCAAAAAAACGTCCGATTATGAGGGCAGCAACCCCGTATTTGGCAAAAAAACGTCGGCCTTTATCCAACCAGGTTGGGTATCGTGAAAATGGCCAGGTATGCACCAGACGGTCCTTATAAATGGCACCAAGGTAGAAGCTCACGCTATCACCAAGCAGCGCACCAACCACACAAAGGAGAAAGGAGATCCAAAAATTCAGTATGCCAGAACCAATCATAACGCCAATGGCTGTCATAGTAATAGCGCCGGGAATGATGGAACCGACAACAGCAAGAGATTCAAGAAAAGCAAACAAGAAAGCAAGAAAATAACCCCAAAATACATGATGGCTAATCACGGTACTAAGGTGAGTCATGGTGTTGTGCATGAACATGACTAGATAGCTTCTCCTGCAGCTTGTTTGTCGGCGTGGTAAGACGAGCGCACCAGAGGGCCGCTAGCGACATGCTCAAACCCCATGGCGTATGCTTGTTTTTTATAATGTTCAAATGTGGCTGGAGGCACATAACGGGCTACAGCAATATGATGATTGGTAGGTTGTAGGTATTGACCAATGGTTAGCCTGTCTACTTGGTGATCACGTAAGGCTTCAAGCACACTAAGTATTTCATCATCGGTTTCACCCAGTCCGACCATCAGTCCAGATTTGGTTGGCACATTTGGATGACGTAGCTTGTGTTCCTGCAGTAAATTTAGGGAATGTTGGAATTCTGAGCCTGGCCGGCAGGCTTTATAGAGTCGAGGCACTGTTTCAATATTGTGATTAAACACATCAGCGGGTGCCTGCGAGAGTATGTCTAAGGCTTTGTCCAAGCGACCACGAAAATCAGGCACTAAGATTTCTACTTGAGTTTGTGGATTGCGACGACGAACCGCATTAATACAGTCAACAAAATGTTGTGCGCCACCATCTCGTAGATCATCCCTATCCACCGAAGTAATCACCACGAAACGCAACCCCATGGTCTCAACTGTTTTAGCAAGGTTTTCTGGTTCTTTCACATCCAGTGGTTTCGGACGGCCATGACCAACATCACAAAAACTGCAGCGCCGTGTGCAGTCGAGACCCATAATCATGAAGGTGGCTGTGCCATGACTAAAACATTCAGGCAAGTTAGGGCAACTAGCTTCTTCACATACCGTGGTCATGCTATTGTTGCGCAGCAAGGACTTTAGGGATTCAATTTTTTCCGCAGTAGGCAATTTAATACGCAGCCAAGGGGGTTTGGGAAGTTTTTCCGAAGGGTTATCAATTTTTACTGGAATTCTGGCTAACTTCAAGCGGGCACGTTCTTTTTTTTCTGCAGCCGGCGTAACGGTTCTAGTCATACAAAAGTGTCCCGGGAGAGATTTTTTACATGATTATACCCCAATTTTCTCTGCAAGCGTGAGATAAATTTATCGCGAACATGTTGTGCTGAACAATTAGGTGACAGTGCTGACAGCTGGGTCATAGGTAATCCAGCGTACCCACAGGGGTTTATATAAGAAAAAGGTGTAAGGTCCATGTCGACATTGAGTGCCATCCCATGGTAGCTGCAAAACCGCTTGACTCTAAGCCCTAAGGAAGCAATTTTTTCGTCATTGACATAAATGCCCGGCGCATCACGGCGGGCATGCGCAGCAATGCCAAAATCTTCCAATAAGTCAATACCGCATTGTTCCAGTGCGCGTACAAGGCTGCTAATGTTTAGGTCCAAGCGCTTGAGGTCAATTAAAGTATAAAAAATCAGTTGGCCAGGACCATGGTAAGTGATTTGGCCACCTCTATCACTTTTAATCACAGGAATACCATTAGGATTAAGCAAATGCTCAGCTTTTCCAGCGACACCCTGGGTAAAAACAGGGGGGTGCTCTACCAGCCATAATTGGTCAATGGTTGCCTGAGAGCGATTGACAGTGAAGTCTTGCATGGCCCGCACGCAAGCCTGGTAGTCTTGTTGACCGAAATCAACAATATGTAAGGTTTGTGCATTCATGTCTGTATTGTACTGAATTTATTCGACCTCTTTCAAGAGGTATGCGGTACTGAATAATCGGTTTGGAGCTAGATTGGACAAGATTGCTGGGTGAAGCTAGATGTACTTCACATTGCTGATTTTACTGCTTTGAAAAGGGGATATATTGTGATAGATTTTTATTTGTTAGTAAAGCATAAGTTAAAACGAAAACAAACAATGTCAAGGAGCTAAATATGGACACAACAAAAAAGACGAGCAAGCCAGGGTATGAGATAGCAGAAGCTGATGTACAAATATACCTAAAGGATGAGTTAGGAGAAGGGGGATTTGGCAAGGTATTTAAAGGGACGTGGTTAGGTGATGAAGTAGCACTAAAGGTACTGCTCACACGAATAGAAGGAGATATGGAAGCCATGTTTCGTCGAGAGATTGAAATAATGCTTAAGCTTCAAGGTTGCCCACGGTTGGTAAGGCTATTGGGCGCAGTGATGGAGGGTCAGCCAAGTGATGGTGATGGAGTTGATGTCAAGTGGCAACTTGCACAGTTTATTGCGCAAGGAAAAGGATCTAGATTGGGACACCAAGTATCGCATAGCGTTGGATGTGGCGTACGGGATAAAGTATTTGCATGACAGGGACTTCTTACATCGAGATTTGAAGAGCATGAATGTGCTTCTCAATGAGAAGGGCCGAGCGAAGATAGGAGATTTTGGTCTGGCTAAGGTAAAGAGTGCGAGTAAGAGTCATGCGATGACGAAGGGTTCAGGCGTGGGAACTTTATTGTGGATGGCACCTGAATTATTTAACTTAGAGGTGCGTTTTTCAAATGCATCAGATATCTACGCATTGGGCATGGTGTTGTACGAAATGCTAAGCCATAAAGCTACCTTTTGAGATAGAACTACAGGGTAGAAATCCAGGAATCATAACTCACCTTATCATCAATGGAGCGCGCCCAAAGTTAATAGAAACAGGCCCACAAGATTACAAGGCGTTGATAGAAAGTTGTTGGCACCAAGTGTCCGTATCAAGGCCAGTGGTCAGTAAAGTAATAGAAAAGCTAAATTTATTTAAGCCTAAAGCATCGAAGCCAGAATTGGATCAAAAGCTGGTGAATCAATTTGTCCAGCATGTGGCATATGGAGAGCAAGATAAAGCTGAGGCGATGTTGCAGCGTCGACCTAAGTTAGCCTCAGGCAAAGGCAATTGTAAGGACCATGCAGGAAGAGAGTTTAAGGGCATCACAGGCTTTCAATATGCGCTATGGGCCTTGGATTGGCACATGTGGGGGATGATAAGGGGTTATTTGGATGAGGTAGATCCAGAGTCAGCAGCCACACAATGTCAAGCCCAGGAAAGCCTGACAAGTGATCAAGGTCATGGAGCGCATTTTTCCTTTAAGCCATTGATATCCGCCTACCAGACCTACATAGGCCAATATAATGCTTTGAGCGAAGTAAAGAATTGGAAAGAGCTGGACCGATTATGGATCGATGGAGTAGGAGGAGCGCAGCAAAAGGTTGTAGCGCACGTAGCACAAGAATATTTTCATCAAGCCAGGTCATTTAGTCCAGTTACAAACTTTGAAGCGAGGCTTTTCCCCCGACAGCTAAAGGTAGAAAAGGGAGACTGGTGGAGTGTAAGCTACAATGGAGGAGGCTTAGAAGGCACAGCAGGTCAAGTCGGGAGGTCAGAAAGTTCTGGTTTCGCGTTCTTGCGCGCTGCCGGGCAGGAGGTGATGGTGAATCGTGGAGGTGGAAGTTTGGGTGCTGAACGGGGGATGAGGTTATGGCGTGTCAGTAACCTGAGCACTCTGATGAAGCTATGTGAGATGCGTACTTCGCAGCGTAATGAGATCTGTCAAGAGTTGTCAACACAGCCCTACCACAGTAGTCCAGGAGCGAAGCACTAAAGAGCCTGCAGCCAACCTTTAGGTGTGTAGAAGTGGTCCAAGCATACGCAGCCCAAGCTCGCTGCAGGGTGCTAATTTTAATGTGACAAGGGGTGCTGGTAAGGAACCATCAATAATACACATCAATGGTGAGTGAAGGCCAGCAAGCTTCAAATAACATCGTCCAATGGGTCCTAAAGCGGCATCGCAGGGTGTGCTCCATCCAGAGATGGTGTCCGATAAGCTAAAAATGCAGAGCTGTGAATATGTATTTTTCGTGCGTGTAAGCTAATATTTCGTTATACTGCTGTGATTTTCAATCTGTTAAGTATAAAACATGTGGCATCGCTGGATATCTCTATTATCACCTAAAGGCTTTCTTCGGGGTACCAAGTTTTGGGCTAGAGTACTGGGTGTGTTGGCGATTTTACTGATGGGCTATGGCCTGTTTGCAGGACTGTTCTTGGTGCTGGCAGACTACCAACAGGGAGATGCCTTTCGGATCATCTATGTGCATGTGCCTTGTGCTATGTTGTCAATGAGCTTGTATTTTGCCATGGCGTTGATGTCATTCTCTACCTACGTTTGGCGTTTAAAAATCGCAGATATGCTGGCCGCTAACTGCGCCATCTTAGGTGCCGTGTTTGCTGCGCTAGCCTTATGTACAGGAGCGGTTTGGGGCAAGCCTATGTGGGGTACTTGGTGGGTTTGGGATGGGCGGCTCACCTCTGAATTAGTGCTGTTTTTTCTCTACTTGGGTGTGATTGCCTTACGTTCAGCTATTGCCGATGCTTTCAAAGCTTCACGTGCTTGTGCACTATTAAGCATATTAGGAATAGTCAATCTCCCCATTATCCATTTTTCTGTCAATTGGTGGCATACCCTGCATCAGAAATCTACCCTTTTGGGCTTGCATACTCCGACCATGGCCGATAGCATGTTGTGGCCATTGCTGGCTTCTATGGCAGGTTTCTGTTGTTTTGCTGCCTGGTGGGTGATTCAAAACACCCGTGCTGATATCTTGAGTCAGCAGCAAGCAATAGACAAAAGGGGATGCGCATAATGGCTATGGTTACCATTACAGCTTACCATGAGTATCTGATTGCAGCCTATGGGTTGGTATTGGGCACAATGACGGTACTGACAGCACGTACATTTTGGCGTTTAAGAGTCCGCCGAGATCTTGGCGGGCACGTTACTGATCACGTCAACAAGGTATAGTGGGTTTGCTCATGGGTAAATTAAGACGTCATCGATTACTGATGTTAGCTTGGCTCACAAGCTTTCTAGGTCTGGCCCTTGGGATGCTGTTGTACTCCTTGCGTGACAACTTAAGTGTTTATGTCACTCCGTCAGAATTAAAAGCCCTCAAGCACGTGCCCAAATCTTTGGATCTCGGTGGTTTGGTGGCCCAAAACAGTTTTTTCCGTTTACATGGTGTTCAGGTGCGTTTTGTATTGACTGATTTTCAACAGCAAATCACTGTGTTTTATACAGGAATTCTGCCAGCCTTGTTTCGAGAAGGTCAAGGTGTGATTGTTTCAGGTGCATTACAAAATAATGGTAGTTTTATCGCTACACGCGTGTTGGCAAAACACGATGAAAATTATCGGCCGCCACATTTGCCCAACACAAACGGCAAAAGCAACAAGGAAAGTCAATGATTGAGCTAGGACACTTTGCCTGCATCATCGCTCTGTGCTTGGCCATAGCCCAGGCAATTGCACCCAAGTGGCAGGGTGATGTCTTGGCTTTACAGCAAAGCTTGCTAACGCGAGAATGTCTGTGCTTGCTGCTAGCCTGCGTGAGCTTATGGTGGGGCTTCTTAAATCATGATTTCAGTATTGCCGTGGTCTACGCACACAGTCACCATCATTTGTCTTGGTGGTACCGACTAACAGCGCTATGGGGTGGGCATGAAGGCTCAGTATTGTTGTGGATTACCATGTTAAGCGGCTGGCGATGGGCATTTACACATTATGGTGATTTTGACGATCAAGATAAATCCGCGATGATGACGGTGTTGGCCATGATAGCGGTAGGGCTCACAGCTTTTCTGTTATTTTCTTCAAATCCCTTTCTGAGAATACTGCCCAACGCCCCCTTAGAGGGCAATGACTTAAACCCATTATTACAAGACCCAGGTATGGCATCACATCCACCAATTTTATACTTTGGCTATGTAGCGTTTGCTTTACCTTATGCCTGCGCTTGCGTCATGCTTTGGCGTGGGCGTGTTATTGAGGGCTGGGCTGGCAAACTGCGTCCTTGGATACTCTGGGCATGGTCGGTGCTAAGTGTGGGGATTGTCTTGGGTAGTTGGTGGGCTTATCGCGAGCTCGGTTGGGGGGGCTGGTGGTTTTGGGATCCAGTGGAAAATGCCAGCTTGCTACCTTGGTTTGGCGGCGCTTTATTGATTCACGGCTTGGCCTTAGCACAAAAGCAGCAAGCTGCCCAAACTTGGACATTGCTGGTAGCCATCATCGCTTTTATCCTTAGCTTGCTAGGTACATTTTTGGTGCGCTCAGGGGTACTGATTTCTGTGCATAGCTTCGCAGCCGACCCACACCGAGGAGTGTGGATTTTGGGACTGATTGGTGTTTATGGCGCTGGTGCACTGGGTTTATACAGTACTCGTGTCAGTGCCTTATTTGCTTCTAGGCCTGTCGCCATGCTGAGTCGCGCGGGAGGCTTGATGCTCAATCAAGGCGTGTTAGCAGTGATGCTAGCTACTGTTTTATTGGGCACACTTTATCCCATAATACTAGAAATGTTCGGTTTGGGCAAAGTCTCGGTGGGGGCTCCCTACTTTAATCAAGTGATGCCCCTATTGTGCATGCCTTTATTGCTTGGACTACTGGTATTGCCAGGGTTAGATTGGCAGGGCAAGCACTGGTGTATGAGCTGGGAATCATTCATCAATCTAGGTATACTTCTAGTCAGTATGCTGGTACTCACATGGTTGTTAATTGGATGGAAACCCAACCATGGTTTAGCATGTTTAACATTATTCATAGCACTCATGGGTATGGTGGTATCGATCTGGCATGGCTGCGTGCAACATCATCAGCTTAGGAAGCAGCATGTGGTTAAATCTTGGGCCATGACACTAGCCCATGTGGGATTTTTAGGGATGATTGCATCCATTGCACTTACCAGTGTTTTAAGTCAATCTAGCATGACAGCCCTGCGAAAAAATAAACCCTATACCCTGGCTGGACACACATTTGTGTATCAGGGCAGTGAGCGTATTGAGGGCAACAACTATCATGGTGTTAGGGCCAAGATTATTGTGAAAAACAATGGCCATAGCTGGGTGCAATTTCCAGAACGCCGTATTTATTTACCTAGCCAAATGAATCTTGCCCATACCGCTATTATTGTTAGGCCTAGCTACGATATTTACTTGGCTTTGGGGGAGCCATTGACCGAGAAAGACAATCAAGAAGGTTGGACGGTACGCATCCAGGTGAAACCTTGGGTACGCGGTATTTGGTGTTTTGCTTTGTTAATGGCAGTAGGTGGGACATTGGCCGCCTGGTCGAGGAGGCAAGGGCATGCAAGCTAAACGATATATCTGGCCCCTGGCCATGTTATTAGGACTGATTTGTATGCTTGGCAACAGTTTTCAAATTGATAGACGTGGCAATGAAGCTACCCAGGTGGGTAAGCCTTTTCCAGTTTTTTCGCAGCTGGACTTGGAGAATAAACCAAAACAAAAACAGGCGCTAATGGGTAAGTTAACTTTATGGCATGTGTGGGCAAGTTGGTGTCATACCTGTGAAATCGAGTGGTCTCAAGGGTTTGAGAAAATACCAGGTGTTCAGTGGGTGGGTATGGCTTATCAAGACACTAAACCACACATACAGATGTGGTTAAAAGCACGGGGTGATCCTTTTGCCTTTACCTTGATGGATGCTAAGGGTAATTTGGCGTTTCAGCTTGGGGTAATAGGGGTGCCAGAAACGCTATTGATTGATCAGAACGCAAAGGTGATTGCCAAGTGGGACGGCCCCTTGTCCCCGCAGCGATGGCAACAACAAGTGCTCCCCATGGTTAAAGCACATTTAGGAGAGAATGTCATATGAGCATGAGTCTCAAGGCTGTATTTATAACCATGCTTGCTGGGTTAATGCTAGGCATGGTGCCATCATTTGACAATGCAAACCAGCATGAACTTTATGGAAATTTGACACAAAGTGTCCGATGTTTGGTGTGTCAAAATCAGTCGGTCGCGGATTCCTCTTCACCTTTTGCTGCCGGCATTCGTCAGCGAATTGCCAAGATGGTCGCAGAGGGTAAAAGTTCTGAGTATATTGAGCAAACTTTGGTTGAACATTATGGCGAAAAAGTGTTATTCCGGCCTGCTAAAGATGGTCGGATGTGGTTGCTTTGGTATGGGCCATTTGTGCTATTGGTCTTCCTGGGTGGGTATGTGTGGGTGAGGCAAAAATAATGGCTTGGATTTGGCTATGGCTATGTGCAACATTTGGTGGGTGGGCTTTGTGGCCATTGATCAAACAAGGACAAATCAAAACCTCTATGCTGTTGCTACTATTTGCGGCAGGCTTATATATTCAGCTAGGAGGTTTAAAACAAAGTCTAGAGGAACATGCCATTCAACAAAAAGCAGCAGAATTAGCGGGCAAATTAAATCAAGAGAATGGGGTTGAAGCACTCATTTCGAGCTTGAAGCAGATAGCAGAGTCACGTCAAAACGATGCCCAAGCATGGTATTGGTTGGGGCGTATGCACATGCGTGCAGGGCAAACAAAAAAGGCTAAGCTGGCATTGATTAAAGCTCATAAGTTAGCACCAGAAGCTGCTGTTGTGACTTTTCACTATGCCATGGCGATCACTGCAGATAATCAAGGGAAGTGTAACAAGCAGTGCATAGATCTACTGAAAAAAATTGACAAAGACCCACAGCTTAAGCCTGTTGTGGATCTTTGGCTTCAGCGTGTAATTCAATAAAACGACGTACTGGTGAAAAACTTAACCGATGATGTGGGGTAACACCAAGCTCTCTTAGGGACTGCATGTGTTGCTGAGTGCCGTAACCTTTATTTTTTTCAAAGCCATAGCCAGAAAATTGCTCCCCCAAATTTATCATCATACGATCACGGGTAACTTTGGCTATGACTGAAGCAGCACTGATAGCGAGTTCAGTATCATCACCCCCAACAATAGCCTTGGTAGGGTAGGGGGTTTGTGGCACCTGATTGCCATCTACCAACACCAAGTCAGGTTCCATAGCTAGGCCATAAATAGCTCGTTGCATGGAAAGCAAAGAGGCATTCAAAATATTGAGCTTATCAATTTCGATCACAGTAGCCTGGGCAATAGAGACGCAAAGGGCGTTTTCTATGATATTGTCATAAAAATAAGCACGCTTATTCTCACTTAATTTTTTAGAATCACGAAGCCCTGGGATGACTTGGTTTTCCCTCAAGATTACCGCAGCGGCGACAACAGGCCCTGCCAGTGGTCCTCTACCAACTTCATCCACGCCAGCAATGATTTTTACATGCATGTTTTCGTTCCTTCGTTTTTGTCTAGATGCTAGTATAGTAGCTGGACTATTTCAAGGGAAAAATATGAATAATTATGCACATATAGCTATTTTGGCAGGAGAAAACTCTGGAGATAAAATTGCCGCCGACTTAGTGAATAGAGTTAACATCAAACATAAGGGGTTAAGCTGGGTCGGCATGGGTGGTGATGCCATGGCCAAGGCTGGTGTGGAGATTTACAGTCATTATCGTGCAACAGCTGTCATGGGTTATCGTGATGTACTAGGGAAAATTTGGTTGCTCTGGCAACTGAAACGAACTTGGAAGAAGCTTTTTAAAAGTGGTCAGGTCAAGTTGCTGATATGTGTCGATTACCCAGGTTTAAATATTACCATGGCCAAGCTGGCAAAGCATTACGGTATACACGTGCTTTATTATGTATGTCCAAAAACATGGGCAAGTCGCGAGCATAGAGTGAAGAAGTTGCAGCGCTGGGTCGATGGTATGATTGCCATTTTGCCATTTGAAAAAACCTATTTTAGCCAATGGCAGTTGCCAGTCACATACGTAGGACATCCCTTGCTAGAGGCCATAACTCCGAGCAGACCATCGCCAGGCATGAAAAAAGTCTTATTGATGCCTGGCAGTAGAGAGAGTGAAATTCGTCGTATAGCACCGATCATGTGTTCTGCTGCTTTAGTGCTAGCACATCGGCATCAGGTACAATTTACCATGCCTTTGGCTGATGAACAATTTCGTGAACCTCTTGAAGTCGCTTTTAAGCCCCTATTAGACAAATGTTGTCTGACGATGTTTGATGATCAGTCAGGCTATGAAAATGCTGACTACGCCATAGTGACTTCAGGGACCGCTACATTAGAGTTGAGTAAGCGAGGCATCCCCATGCAGGTGGTTTACCAAATGGATGGGTTAACTTATCAATTGGCAAAAATGCTGGTAAAGGTTAAATACGCTGCTTTGTGCAACTTGATCGCGAATGCACCCTTGGTACCAGAGTTGATTCAAAATCAAGCTACTGAAACCAACATGGTACAAGCCTACGAAAAACTACTCAATGAATCTTGGGCGTATCAACAAATGCAGGCTGATCTAGCTCGAGTAATTGAGATTATGGGGCCATTTCAACAAGATCTTCTGGTCAAAACCGTTATTGAAGCTTGGTCAGCAGCCCATCCAGGCCACGGATAGGCTAACGCAACTCCCAATGGATGGGTGAATGACCATGTTTTATCAGCAATTGGTTGGTTTGACTAAAGTGACCACAACCAAGAAATCCTCGGTGCGCCGATAGTGGGGAGGGATGGGTAGATTTTAGGCAATAATGCTGCTTCTCGTCTATGTACGCTGTTTTTTTTTGGGCGTGCGAGCCCCACAATAAAAATACCACATTAGAGCAGTGGTTATTAACTGTTTCAATAATTTTATCGGTAAATTTTTCCCAGCCCAGGTTGGCATGACTGTGGGCTTTTTTATGTTCAACCGTTAACACGGTGTTGAGCAGGAGGACACCTTGCTGTGCCCATGGGGTTAGACAGCCATTTTTAGGAGGAAAGAAGCCAAGATCACGCTGAATTTCCTTGAAAATATTTTGTAAAGAAGGTGGATGAGGTACGCCAGGAAGTACAGAAAAGCATAAGCCATGGGCTTGACCTGGGCCATGGTAGGGATCTTGGCCGATGATGACGACTCGGACTTTATCTAAAGGCGTCATTTTGATAGCGTTAAAAGTGTTTTCTTTGCTGGGATATATATGCAGGCCCTTACGGCGCATTTCATTGATTTTTAGAATAATTTCTAGGAAATAATCTTTTTCTTTTTCTTCGCCAAGAGCTTGTTGCCAGGTTGTAGTGTGTGGTTGGACGATATCCATAGCAGGCCTCCTTAGTATTTGATGATTGTATCATAAGGACATCTTATTAATAAATCTGCTATATTAGTGGCCTAAACTAATTGGAGGAGAGGGCTATGTCATTTGATTTAGAAAAACTATCGCAAAGTATTACCGATACAGTGAATAAAGTGGTAACAGGCGTAAAAGGCGCGATGGACAATCAAGTTCGTGATTTGCCAGTTGAACAAAAAGCTATCATAGATTTGGTAGACATGATTATTATGCATAATGAAGCCTCCATCAAAGAATTAAAAGTTTTAAGGTCTGCCATTACCGCAAAATTGAAAGACCAAGTTCCTGCCGAGCCTAAAGCCAAGGACGAAGAAGAAAGCAAAGAAGAAGTTAAGCCCGAGGACAAAGTTTAAGAAAAAGACGACAAATAATCTCGCGTTGCTAGTGATAAAAGCCTATAGTCCCTCAGGACTATAGGCTTTTTTTTAAATACTGCAATCCACCACCTTTTATTAAAAATGCTGAAATCTTGCCAAAAGTATAAAAATAGCTCATAAGCTAACTTTCTATTTCAATATGTTTAAAAAAAGTGTAAATTCTCTCTGCGCGCGAGTCTCTGGCCTCTGAATATTACAGGTTATGGTTATACAAGGGCGTAAACAATTTTAATCCGGGGCGGACTTTGGTTTTGTCTGATAACGTAAAGTCCCATCCGCCTAGTTTTGAAAGGGTTTGCGTTATGAAACGTAATCTTATTGTAGAGACTGTAAAACTATCTCAGTTACGACAGCTTATTTTGGCTCATCGTCCAGCCAAACCGTTATATATTTGTTATCCTGACATTATTGCAGAGAATGCGGTAAATTTTCTGGCAAAATTTCCTGGGAAGACACTCTACGCGGTTAAAACCAATCCTGAAATTTCAGTGATAACTGCCCTTATCAGTGGAGGCGTATCGGCATTTGATGTTGCATCTTTTGCAGAAATTCAACTCATTAAGACTTTGTTACCGAATGCTGAGTTACACTTTATGAACCCGGTAAAAGCACCTGAAGATATTCGCACAGCATATTTTGATTATGGTGTCAGGAATTTTGTCTTTGATCATCATGATGAATTGCTCAAAATCATGCGTATAACTGAAAATGCACAGGATTTAAATCTCACCCTGCGCATAGCATTGCCAAAAAACAATACAGCATTGATTGATTTTTCATCTAAGTTTGGAGCATCATTTGATCAAGCATTGGCGCTTCTGCAAACATGCCGTCCAAGCGCTAAAACATTAGGCTTGAGCTTTCATGTTGGAACACAGACAACAGACGCTAGCTGTTATGCAAAGGCTATTGCCTATTGTGCGAAGCTAATCAAAATCAGTGGCGTTACTGTTGATTCCCTAAATGTTGGGGGAGGATTCCCTGTGGTCTATGTAGGTGATGAGCATTGTAGTACCATGGAAGATTGCATTGACGCTATTGAAGGCGCCCGTAATAAGTACGGCCTTTCTCATCTTCCCCTTCTTGCAGAACCTGGTCGGATTTTAACGGCAAATGGCGCAAAGCTTGTCACACGTGTTGAGCTACGTAAAGACAAGCTTCTTTATATCAATGATGGGGTATACGGCGGCTTGTTTGATGCTGCTAGCTGGGTTGGAACGCGTTATCCTGTTCATGCCATATCTAGTGCAAAGAAATTTCAAATCGAAGTTGATGGTTTTAAGTTGGCTGGACCAACTTGCGATTCGTTGGATTTGATGCCCGGCCCATTTATACTTCCTTCTGATATTGGTACGGGTGACTGGATTGTTTTCGACAATTGTGGCGCATACAGTCAAGCAATGCGTAGTGACTTTAACGGTCTAGGTTATGCCGATGTCATTCATATTTCACAAAACGAGGAGTTTTAGTCATGAACCAAGGCGACAAAGAAAAGTACAGCTACTGTACAGAGGATAAGGAAGCCTTACTATCAACGGAAGTTGAACATATTGATATCAAACGCTTTGATGCGCGTCCAATCGTTGAAGCCATGAAAAAAATGTCATTTACTTCACGTGATCTTGGTCGCGCTGCCGAAATTTATCTAAAGATGCTTGAAGATAAAGACTGTGCCATCATTCTTAGTTTAGCGGGCTCAACATCAGCCGGTGGATGTATGGATTTATATGCAGATTTGGTGAAATATAATATGGTAGACTGCATCGTTGCTACTGGTGCAGCTATTGTTGATATGGATTTTTTTGAAGGGTTAGGCTTTAAACATTATCAAGCACAAAATGAAATGGACGACCGTAAGCTTAGGGAGCTTTATATTGATCGTATTTATGATACTTATATCGATGAAGAATCTCTACAAGCATGTGATCACGCTATTTATGACATTGCAAATAGTTTGGAGCCTCGTGCGTATTCCAGCCGTGAGTTTATTTCTGCTATGGGTGAATATCTTACCAAGCATGGCAAAAAAGAACACTCATTGGTAAAGTTGGCCTATGAGCATCAAGTACCAATATTTTGCCCAGCGTTCACTGACTGCTCAGCAGGATTTGGCCTTGTAAAACATCAAATGGACAACCCAAACAATCATTTGACCATTGACTCTGTGGCGGACTTTCGAGAATTGACGAATTTAAAAATTCATGCTGGTACAACAGGATTATTCATGATCGGCGGTGGTGTGCCGAAGAACTTTGTTCAGGACACAGTTGTGTGCGCAGAAATTTTAGGGAATGAAGTAGATATGCACAAGTATGCTATTCAGATTACTGTGGCAGATGTACGTGATGGGGCGTGTTCTTCATCAACACTTAAGGAAGCCTGTAGCTGGGGTAAAGTTGATGTTGCCTATGAACAAATGGTTTACGCTGAGGCGACCAGCGTATTGCCATTGATTGTTTCAGATGCTTACCATCGTGGTGCATGGAAAAATCGCCGAAAATGGCAGCTTAGTAAGGTATTTGATCATGAAAATTAAATTTTTACCCTCTGAAGAGGGCTTTCTTGGTTTAGATCAGCAAGATGCATTTTTGCCCCACGAGGCAAAAGCCTGGATCATTCCCTTTGGCCTCGAAGCATCAGTGAGCTATGGTAGTGGCACAGCTAAAGGGCCAGAGGCGATCATCAATGCTTCACACCAAGTTGAATTATTTGACGAGGTGTTTTGGTCTGAGCCATTTCGTAAATATGGTGTGGCAACCTTGGATGCATTACAGTATCCTGCAGATGACATCGAGACTGCTTTGGGGGTATTGGAAGACGTCGTCAATGGCGCAATTGCCAATCAAAAATTTCCGCTGATTCTGGGCGGAGAGCATTCTTTGACTGCTGGTGTGATGAGTGCCTTCGCGGGCAACTATGACCAAATAACACTCTTGCAATTTGACGCGCACGCAGATCTACGTGATGGATATGATGGTGAGCATTTCTCTCATGCCTCAGCGATGCGCCGTTGTTTGGATTTGCATAATGTAAAACTTGTTTCAGTGGGTATTCGTAACATTTCAATCGATGAAACATTTTTTCTGGAAAGTCAAAAAGAGCGGATTAATATTTTTTGGGCCAAAGACAAAGGGCAGCATACAACAGAACAAATTGTAAAAGCAGTGGGAAGCGGTCCTGTTTATATCAGCTTTGATCTAGATGGGCTTGATTCTTCACTTATGCCTGCTACAGGGACACCAGAGCCAGGGGGTTTATTCTGGGAT
>JAGYIW010000012.1 GCA_018402195.1 Gammaproteobacteria bacterium | reverse complement strand
TGCTACAATCTTCAAATCAAGTCAAAAAAGTAAAAACCATGTCCCATATCCCCGTATTACTGGAAGCTTGCATCGAAGCTCTGGATATTCAGTCTGATGGCACTTATCTCGACGGTACTTTTGGCTGTGGTGGTCATGCTGGTGCTATCTTGGCGAAGCTCAGCCCTTCAGGTAGGCTTATTGGTGGTGATAGGGATATTGAGGCCATCAAATATGGACAGGCGCTAGCTGCTTTTCAAGCGCCGAATTGTCAACTGATCCATGCTTCATTTGCCCAGATGCCCTTCATTCTTAAAGGTCAGGCGCTTGACGGAACTTTGCAGGGCATTTTTCTCGATTTGGGTGTATCTTCACCACAATTGGATCAAGCGCAAAGAGGGTTTAGCTTTCAGGAAGATGGCCCCCTAGACATGCGCATGGATCAAAGCCAAGGCCCTTCTGCTGCCCAATGGTTGGCTAGCGCTGAAGAAGGCCAAATAGCCAATGTATTGTGGCAACTGGGTGAAGAACGTTTTTCTCGACGTATTGCCAAAGCCATTGTCACCGAGCGTGAGCAACATCCCTTGCAATCTACCCAAGATTTGGTGCGGCTAATCAAAATAACAGTCCCAAAAAAAGACAAGCATAAACATCCTGCTACGCGTACCTTCCAAGCCATACGCATGCACATCAACGATGAGCTCGGTGAGTTGCATGCTTTTCTTGATGCTATACCTGATCTTCTTGCGCCAGGAGGTCGGCTAGCCATCATCACTTTCCATTCTTTAGAAGACCGTGTAGTCAAACAGTGGATGCGCAGTCAATCGCAACCACCACAGGTTCCGGCCAAGCTTCCTGTGCAAGCAAAATCATTCACTTCGCCCATGAAGTTGCTGACACGTCGTCCCGTGGTGGCAGATGTGGAAGAAATTTGTCATAATCCCCGATCACGCAGCGCCAAATTACGAGTGATTGAGAAAATTCATGCCGGCCCCAAAACATCAACACGTATACCCTAGCTTGCCACCAAACCGCGGCCTTTCTCTTGGCTCCTGGTGTTTGCTGGGGCTATTATTTGTCTCAGCCTTTTTGTTGGTCTACGTTAAAGATCTACACAGACGCTTACTGCGTGACTATCAGCATTTGCAGCAACAATCAATTGCCCTAGAAACTGAATGGGAAAAATTGCTTTTAGAGCGTAGTGCCTGGATGTCACAAGCGCGCATTTCACAAGTTGCCAAAGATAAGTTAGCTATGCATTTGCCAAGCCAAAAAGAAATGCAAACCTGGGACATGAGCAGTGAGCCTAGGCAGGGAGAAGAGCCATAATGCGTTATAGTTGGCGATATTATTTTATTCTCTTTATCTTTGCTGGCTTATTTTTTGCTTTGATGTGGCGGGCTTTTCAGCTCACTGCCTTGCAAAGAGATTTTCTCTTAGCAGAAGGGGAAAAACGCAGCACACGTGTGCAGGCCACTCCAGCGCATCGTGGCATGATCACTGATCGTTACGGTAACCCCCTGGCCATTAGCACACCGGTCACTTCAATTTGGATTAATCCTGAGAAAATGCAAGAGGTTAACTCAGAACAATGGCAGACACTTGCAAATACCATTAATATACCTCTTGTGAAGCTGAAAAAATTTGTCAGAGCTCACCAAAGTAAACATTTTGTTTATCTAAAAAGACGTATCCCACCTCAGCAAGCCGAGAAAATCATGGCGCTGTCTTTGCCTGGGGTGCAGTCGCAAAAAGAATACAGACGCTTTTATCCTAAAGGTGAAATTGCTGCACAATGGGTGGGCTTGACCAACGTCGATGACCAGGGTATGGAAGGCATGGAATTGGCATACAACGCTTATCTGGCAGGTAGCCCGGAAAAATATTTGGTGATGAAAGATAGGCAGGGCGCTGTGGTGAAGAAGTTGCGCCAACTCAAAGCTGGTCAACAAGGCCAAGTATTGACGTTAAGCATGGACCATCGAATGCAATACATTGCTTATAGCGCGCTATACGAAGCAGTGACTAAAGCCAAGGCCAAAGCTGGTTCTATTGTGGTGTTGAAAGCAAAAACTGGTGAGGTACTGGCTATGGCGGATGTCCCATCTTATAATCCCAACAATCGCCATGATTATTCCCCTGAAAGATCCCGCAATCGTGCAGTTACTGATACTTTTGAGCCAGGATCTACTATCAAGCCTTTTAGTGCACTCGAAGCTTTAGAAAGTGGTAAATACACCATGGATACAATTGTTGATACCCTGGATGGTCAACTGAATGTCGACGGTTACATAATTCGTGAACACGGTCAAAAATATGGCCGCATACCCTTGGCTGAGGTGATAAAAAAATCCAGTAACGTCGGCATTGCTCGGGTTGCCATGAGCTTGCCCCCAGATGATTTGCTCTCCACATTGCGCCGTGTGGGTTTTGGTACGTCAACCTTGTCAGGCTTTCCAGGAGAAGTAGGGGGGCGATTGGTGGCACCTTCTGTCTGGAAAGATGCTAACATCGCCGCCTTATCATTTGGCTATGGCATTGCCACCACCACTTTGCAGCTTGCCCAGGCTTATAATGTGTTGGCCAATCACGGTGCCAAGCTACCCATTCATTTGTTAGCACAAAAGGGTGAACCACAAATCCCTGAAGCTGTTTTTGATGCCAAACATGTTGATGCGTTATTAGAATCATTGCATCAGGTGGTTTCATCAACAGGCACAGGCAGTTTTGCACAGGTGCCTGGCTATGAAGTGGCAGGTAAAACCGGTACCGCATACATCGCTGGAGCCAAAGGCTATGACGAAAATGCTAGACATTACATGGCATCGTTTGTTGGTATGCTTCCGTATCCTGATCCAGAGTTGGTAATTGCTGTGGTGATTAGAGATCCTGTCAAAGGCCACTATGGTGGGCAGATAGCTGGACCAGTCTTTGCAAAAGTAGCTTCCAGTGTCATGCGTTTTGTGGAGGAATCATCCTGAGTTTGCCAAGCTTATCTTTTTTGTTGGGATCAATTCTCAATGCCTTTGACGGAGATTGGTCAGCGTTCTATGGTCAAGGGGATGCAGTCCATATCACGGGTTTAACCGCCGATAGTCGACAGGTAAGGCCTGGATTTGTGTTTTTTGCTGTTTCAGGATCTCAAGCTGATGGCAAAAACTTTATCTCTCAAGCCATGGAAAAAGGTGCAGCTGCCATCTTACAGCAAGGACAGTCGTGTTGGCAGATACAGCAAGGCATTCCGGTAATTAGTGTGCCAGATTTGGTTGAAACCATGGGTGCTGTGGTCGGGCAATTTTATGGCAATCCAGCCAGAAATCTGACGCTTATTGGAGTGACAGGCACCAACGGTAAATCCTCAGTGGCTTATTGTTTAGCGCATGCATTATCTGCGATGGGAAAGCCTTGTGGCATGATCGGGACATTGGGTTGCGGCATGCCTGGAGACTTGAAGGATACCGGCATGACCACACCAGATGTCATTACCTTACAAAAACAATTGGCTCACCTGCATGGGCAAAGTGCAAGCCATGTTGCCATGGAAGTCTCTTCCCACGCCCTAGATCAAGGCCGTGTGGCTGGATTGAACTTTGATGTTGGTATACTCACCAATATCACCCGCGATCATTTGGATTATCATGGCAGCATGGCTGCCTATGCTCAAGTAAAGCGGCAGTTGTTTTATAAACACTGCCGCCATGTGGCGATTATCAATCGTGATGATCCCATGGCGTATGCTCAAATTAAGGCACTCCCCAAGCAGCTGAGTATTTTGACCTACAGTAGCAAAGACCCTGTTGCGGACATTTTAGCCACCCATGTGCATTGTACTCTGTCAGGGGTAAGCATCCAGGTTAAAACCCCATGGGGGGAAGGATGGTTGCAGGCAAAGCTAGTGGGTGCTTTTAATGTGGGCAATTTATTGGCCGCCTTAGCCACCATGGGTGCATTGGGCTTGCCTTTGTCACGCGTACTGGCCGCCTTGGCTCAAGTGCCACCTGTGCCTGGGCGCATGCAGATTATTCCTGGGGCTGTTAACCAACCCTCAGTGGTGGTAGATTATGCCCATACGCCTGATGCCCTGGGAAAAGCCCTGTCTACGCTTCGGGCTTGTACTCAAGGAAGGCTGGTCTGTGTATTTGGTTGTGGCGGTGATAGAGATCGTGGCAAACGGCCGTTGATGGGGAAGGTTGCCGAATCATTAGCGGATGACCTTTTTATCACCGATGATAATCCACGTTCAGAATCACCAGAAGAAATCGTTAGAGATATTTTGGCTGGGATGAATACTGGGCAAAACACTTGCGTGGTTCATGATCGGGCCCAAGCCATTGCATCAGCTATTGATTCTGCTAGAGGCAACGATGTAGTATTGGTAGCAGGGAAAGGGCATGAAAAAACCCAAAAAATTGGCAATAAGTCATTGCCGTTTGATGATGTTCAAATTGCTAAAGCTTGCTTGTCTCGAGTTTTGCCAGAGGTTTAGATGTGAAACAATTATCAGCATTGTCAGCTTTTCTCCAGCTGCCAAAACTTAGCCATGATGTCCCTTTGGTGGGGGTGAAAACCGATACCCGTGATTTACATCCAGGTGAGCTATTTGTGGCCTTAAAAGGCCCCTGTCATGATGGTCATGATTTTGTCAGTAAGGCCAAAGAGCTCGGTGCTGTAGCCGCAGTTGTGTCTCGTTCAGTCCCCGTAGATTTGCCGCAGTGGGTGGTTGAAGATACCTTAGCAACATTCGGTCAGATCGGTCATTTTTATCGTCAGCAAGTACATTGTCCGGTGATTGCCATAACAGGTACCTGTGGTAAAACCTCGGTACGCACCATGCTCACACATGTATTGTCAGATTTCGGTGAGGTATTGACCAACACTGCCAATCATAATAACCAAATTGGGGTGCCACAAACCTTAGTGCGCTTACAGGATCATCATGCTTACGCAGTGGTGGAGTGTGGCACTAATTACATGGGTGAAATTGCCAAATTGTCGGCCATGGTAGCGCCTGATATTGCCATCATCACCAATGTAGATGCTGGCCATCTCGAGGGCATAGGCTCAGTGGATCAAGTGTTGCAAGAAAAATCTTCTATGCTAGGCTTCATAAAGCCTAATGGGATAGCGATTTTGAATGCGGATCAGCCTTATCTCGCGGCAATGCAAGGCCATTTGGTTGCTTCCCAACAACTGATGCCTTTCGGAAATTCACCAAAGGCAATGGTGAAAGCTGAGCATGTTATCTTTGATGCCCAGGGGTGTGCACGCTTTCAGGTGACTTTCAAGGGTGGATCCCCACAACAGTTTCGGCTACCCTTACCTGGTGAGCACCAGGTCATGAATGCTCTTGCAGTGATTGCAGCCTGTATAAGGCTGGATTTGACGTTAGAGGACGTGGCCAAGTCATTAGAAAAAGCGCCAGGTGTGCCACGCCGTTTGGTGAGGCGTAACGGTTTGCGTGGGTCAGTGTTGTTGGATGATTCTTACAATGCCAACCCCCGCTCGTTTGCTGCAGCCTTGCAAGTGCTTGCTGCACAAGCCAGCAAAAAGCTTTTGGTCATGGGTGAGATGCGTGAGCTTGGCTCTGATGCGCGCCTGTATCATCAGCAGGTAGGCGAAAAAGCCGCTGAGCTCGGTATTGATGCGATAGTTGCCTATGGCGAGCTATGTAAGCATACTGTAGACGCTTTTGGATCATGTGCTTTGTATTTTGAGTCACGATCTGCCATGATTGAGTACTTGTTGCGGGAGATTGACAAAGATTGGACGCTTTTAATCAAGGGGTCATTGAGTACCAAAATGATCGAGGTTGTAGAGGCGATGTCTGCCCAGGAAGTGGTTTGTTAAGCAAGGCCTAAAAGATGCAAGGAATGATGACCCATGTTATACAGTTTTATTCAATGGCTACAGCAGTATTGCCCCAGCTTACACGTGTTTGATGCCATTACCGTGCGTGCGGTAGCCGCAGCTGTCACCAGTTTGTGCATCTGTTTAACGATTGGGCCAGGGATGATTCGTCGCATGCGCGCGGCGCAAATGAGTCAGCCAATACGGTCCGACCTGCCGTTATCTCATAATCACAAAGCCAATACGCCCACCATGGGGGGTATTTTGATCTTGGTTTCAGTGACATTCTCAGTGCTGCTTTGGGGAAATATGCAGCATACTGGGCTGTGGACGGCACTATTGGTGATGTTAGCCTTTGGGGGAATTGGTGCCCTGGATGATTATTTAAAAATCCATCACGGCAATGCCGATGGGCTATCTGCGCGTTGGAAAATGATTTTACAGTCCGTGTTTGCTCTCATTACCGTAGGGGTTCTTTATGAACATGTGGGAGGAGCAGAGACGATTCTAGTGTTGCCATATACCGATTGGACACCAGTGATAGGGTGGTGGTTTATACCTCTGGGTTATTTTGTATTGGTGGGTGCAAGTAATGCGGTAAATCTCACCGATGGTTTGGATGGTTTGGCCATCATGCCCGCAGTGTTGGTAAGCTTAGCCTTGGGGGTTCTTGCCTTGGTTGCTGCTGATCCCGAATTGGCTGATGCTTTTGCCATTCCACACGTGAACGCCGCTGAGTTGATGATTTTTTGTGCAGCGTTGGTAGGAGGTGGTTTGGGTTTTCTTTGGTTCAATGCTTATCCAGCGCAGATATTCATGGGTGATATAGGGGCGCTTGGCATTGGTGCAGCATTAGGGGTGGTGTCGTTGTGGTTGCGTCAGGAGGCACTGTTGTTTGTTATGGGTGGTGTGTTTGTTGCCGAGACAGTTTCAGTGATGCTGCAAGTAGCTTCATTCCGACTTACCGGAACACGTATATTTCGCATGGCACCTTTGCATCACCATTTTGAGCTGAAAGGCTTACCTGAGCCACAAATTATTGTTCGCTTTTGGGTGGTCACCTTTGTTTTAGTTTTGGTTGGACTGGTGTCACTGCAGTTTCGCTAAGCTGCATGAAGAGACGACGAGGATCACAGTCTTGGCAGCCTTCTGGCTAACAAATAATTTACGTTGAGTCTGTTTTCCAAGTGTCTAGTCCCCACGAATGTTACCACACGGTGATAGAATTTCTCTGAGCATATTGCCTTGAAGAAACATTACCAATTCCTACATGTTGCTTTGGTTGAGTCACATGTCACAGTTAATGGGAAAGTGAGCATTAAGCAACGATATTTTATAAGCAGCTTACCAGCAAATGCTGAGGAAATCGCAAGAGCAGTTCGATGTCACTGGGCAATTGAAAATAGTTTGCATTGGGTTTTGGATGTTACGATGGGAGGAGATCTTTCAAGAGTTCTTAAAGATAATGCGCCAGAGAATATGGCAATGATTCGCCATATCGTTTTAAATCTGTTACGTGGGGCCAAGAACTCAGTTTCGAAAAGATACGAGCTTGAAGGGACTTCAAAAAAAAGCTGGTTGGGGAGCAAATACCCTTACTACCATTTTAATGCAGCAATTTTAATGGGACAGCCCTGAGCTGCTGGCGGCCTTGCTTGCAACGGGTCATGAATCTGACTACAATCGTAGGAGTGTTTTCACGAGCGCAAAAGGAATTGGCCGTTGAACAAGAGTTTTCCCCTATTTTTGCTATTGGGTTTTGTCGTAGTCTCACATGCTGTGGATGGTGGCCATTCTATTGATTTGCGTTCTGCCACTAGCAATCAGCTGGACTCTATTCATGAAAAATCGTTGGAATATGTGCCTGGATTAGTGGGCTCTTTGCCTTTGGCTCGTGGCTACAAAGGTATTCTGGAAGATATGCTTTCTGACAAGCTTGACGATAGTTTGGTCAAACTTGATGAAGAAGTCACGGTTAAAATAGCTGAGCTTGAGGACCATATTCAGTCTATCCTAGCTGAAGAAATGACCATGATTCCGAAAGATTTTGGTCAAGATTTTTTTGCATCATACGGTGGGTTCTCTGCAGGTAGATCGACTGGTCCTTGGGATCATGAACCCGTGAGAGAGGCCTACCTACGTGGCCATGTGGTTGGTGGTTTTTTAGGTTTCGGGCGCTTTTTTGCATCTAACTTTTATTTGGGTAGTGAGACTTTCGCCAACTACGCCACCACTAAATTCTATCCAGACTATACCTACAAGTATCAAAGTCACTGGGATGCAGGGTTTGCTGTTTTACCTGGGTACCAGCTGTATCATGGCTTTGTTTATATGCGCACTGGATTAGGAGTTGGTCGTGTTTCCAGGACCACTGACCATGAAGATGGCTTTGACTTGATGAAATAAAAGCCGGCTGCATTTTGGTTTGGGTTATAACTTTTATGTGACCCATCGCTGGCATATGCGAGTGGATTACAGTTACATGCGCTTTGCTGAGGTGACAATACAAGATCCAAGCGATCCAGAAAACACCAAGTCATTTAAGCCTGCGGTGAACCATTACACAGTGGGTGGAGTGTATTATCTTGATTCGCTCAATTTGGATAAAATTGATGCACCATCATTCCGCACCAATACTTTCTTTGGCGGTTTTTACATGGATATTCCTAATCACTTTAGGGATGATTCGTCTGATTACGTACCAGGTGTAGAAGTAGTAGAAGAAGAAACCAGTGCTGCCGATGGCTTTTTGGGCGGTGTAACAGTAGGCTATATTTATCAATTTGATGATACACCATGGGTGGTCGGTGCTGACGGATACGTGACCATTACCAGTAGAGATTTTGAAGAATCCAACAATTATCAAAATAAATGGAAGAATACCTTTGGTTCTGGTGCAAGTATGTTTGGGGGCTATCTGGTTAAAAGCAGTAACATGCTATACGCTCGCATTGGGGCAGGAGCCGGGACTTTTGAAAGCAAAGCTGATAAAACTCAAACCATGAGTAAAATGTCTACCTTTTATGGGGTCGGAGCAGAAACCATGTTGACCAAGCGCTTTGCTTTTAGGGTAGAGTATGGTCACGATACCTATGCCGACCTAACCCCAGCTGATGAACACTTTACATTTGCCGTAGATTTTTACTATTAGTACATCATCCTCTAGGTAAGCTGAGCTGCAACTACTAGAAAATATTGAAAGCCCTAGGGCCCCTTTTTATTTTACCGTATAGTGAAACAGTTTGCCCTGTGGTAAGCTCTTGGTTTTTTATTTGAGGTAGCGGTGGCACCAATACAATGTATCATGGGAATGGGGAATACGGGATTGTCATGCTTGCGATTTCTAAGAGCCATGGAAAAACCCTGTTGTATCATGGATTCCCGAGCCAATCCTCCAGGCTTGCAAGTGCTATTAGACGAGTTCCCTGAAGTACCTTACGCCCTAGGTGGTTGGCGTCATGATTGGCTCATGGGAGCAGGGCGCATCATCGTCAGCCCTGGCATTGCTTTGACAGAGCCCTGTTTGCTCGAAGCCAAAGCTGCTGGGATAACGATTTGTGGTGACATAGAGCTAGTTGCTCAATGCGCCAAAGCACCTGTGGTTGGTATCACTGGAACCAATGGCAAAACCACTGTCACATCCCTGACAGGTGAATTGTTGGCAACTGCAGGCAAACGGGTGGCCGTGGGGGGGAATCTTGGCCCGCCAGCCTTGGAATTGCTAACCGAAGATGCTCCAGAGATCTACGTATTAGAACTTTCCAGCTTCCAGCTCGCCAGTACCAGCTCTCTGCACTGTAAAGCAGCCACATTACTGAATTGTTCGCCTGATCATCTCGACTGGCATCCATCTTATGAAGATTACATGACAGCAAAAAAGTCCATTTATCACAGCTGTGATTACAAAATTTGTGCTCGTCACGACCCGAATACCATGCCTCATGACAAACATAACACCATCATCTATGGTCTTGACGCGCCAATATCAGAAAACGATTTTGGTCTAACAAAACATCGAGGCGAATGGTGCTTGGTAAAAGGCGAGCAAAGTATTTTGCCCTTGTCCGAGCTGGCATTAAGTGGGCCGTGTCCTGAGTTAAACGCGCTAGCAGCTTGTGCTTTAGTCAGTCAGTTAGGTGTTTCTGTGGATGTCATGACCAAGGTGTTAAGCACTTATGTTGGCCTGCCACATCGGTGTGAAAAAGTGGTTCAATATCGTGGCGTCGACTGGTACAACGATTCCAAAGGCACAAACATAGGTGCTACTTCAGCTGCAGTGCAGCATTTGTCATCCAAGCATGCACATTTGATTCTGTTGATGGGCGGCGTCGGCAAAGGAGCAGATTTCTCGGTAATGCAGGCTTTGCTCAAAGACCAAGTTCGCCATGTGATTTTATTTGGTCAGGATGGCTTAGCGATTCAACAGGCTTTGAGAGGGATGTCGACAGAGTATGTATCAACACTCTCTGAAGCTGTGCAAAGAGCCAATCAGGTAGCCAAAGCAGGAGAAGCTGTGTTGTTTTCGCCTTCATGCGCCAGTTTCGATGCTTTTGAGAATTTTGCTCACCGTGGTAATGTGTACAAAATGCTTGTTAAGGAGTTGGTATGCAGTTAGAAGCCGTGGCTGAAGACAGTTATCGTTACGATCTTCCTTTACTCTATGGCACGTTATTGATTTTGGCCATCGGCCTATTGATGGTGGCGTCTGCTTCTATGAGTATTGCCGAGCAACATGCAGGTTCACCACTTCATTTCTTTTTCAAACAAAGCTGTTATATGACATTGAGTGCGGCTGTGGCCTTCGCAGTAACACGTATCCCCGTGCAATTTTGGTTCAATCAGCAAGGTTGGCTTATGGTAGGCAGTTTTCTACTGTTGGCTTTGGTGCTCGCGCCTGGCGTTGGCCACAATGTCAATGGCAGTACCCGGTGGCTGCGATTTGGGCCTGTTTCAGTGCAAGTTTCGGAGATCACAAAGTTTTTTATCATTGTCTATTTATCGGGGTACTTAGTGCGCCATCGAGCAGCCTTCGAAGAGTCTGCCTTAGGATGGATACGGCCACTGTTTCTAATGTTATTAACGGGCGGTCTTTTGCTGCTAGAGCCAGATTTTGGTGCCACTGTGGTGATTCTTACCACAACATTTTCCCTGTTTTTTTTAGCGGGATTGCGTTTGCGCTACGTTTTATTATTATTAGGACTTTTGCTATCAGCATTCGCTTTATTGATATTGATGGCGCCGTATCGACTGGAGCGCCTAACCGCTTTTATGCATCCTTGGGCCAATCAATATGGTAGTGGGTATCAATTAACCCAGTCTTTGATTGCTTTTGGTCGCGGAGGGCTTTGGGGGGCTGGCTTGGGCAATAGCCTGCAAAAGCTATTTTACTTGCCTGAGGCACATACCGATTTTCTGTTTGCTGTGATGGCCGAAGAATTGGGGCTTTTGGGTTGTATTGCAGTAATGTCAGGCTATGGCCTGATGATGTGGCGAGGCATGTTCATTGGTCGCAAAGCTTATCAAATGGAAGCATATTTTCATGCTTATTTGGCCTATGGGTTTGGCTTGTGCTTGGGTACGCAAGCGCTGTTTAATATGGCAGTTAACTTGGGGTGGTTGCCAACCAAAGGGTTAACGCTCCCATTGATGAGTTATGGAGGGAGTAGTTTGGTGGTGAATTGTGTGGTCATCGCTTTGTTGTTAAGAGTTGGGCATGAGGTTGAGTCAGGGGAGATCTCGGTACAATCTTGGAAGCGAAAGCGTGCTCGTGGGTGGGGAGGATAAATAGATTTATGTCCTTGAATAGCAAGAAAATCATAGCACTGCCTGAACAAGCCTGTGTTTATTTGGTAGGCGTAGGTGGTATTGGTATGGGTGGGCTGGCTGAAGTACTTTTGGCTAGACAATGCCATGTGCGGGGCTCTGATCTGGTAAAAAATCGTGTGGTCGATCGTCTTTGTGGTTTAGGGCTTAGCTTTTATTTGGGGCATGACGATATTGATTTGACAGGGGTAGACGTGTTGGTGAGCACCGGGGCAGTGTCAATGAATCATCCACTCTTCCAGTCCGCCAAGGCACGCAATATTCCTTGCATGTCTCGCGCAGAAATGTTGGCTTTATTGGTGCAAGATAAAAGAGTCATTGCTGTCTCCGGTACCCATGGTAAAACCACAACCACGGGTTTAATTAGCTATTTGCTTGATCAGGCTGGGTTAGAGCCCAGTTATTTCATCGGTGGGAATGTGCCACAGCTAGAAGGTTTAGCACACGAAGGCCAGGGAGATTGGGCCGTGGTGGAGGCTGACGAAAGCGATGCTTCTTTTTTGACCTTAAGTCCTGATGTAGCCGTGATAACCAATATTGATATTGATCATTTAGAAAATTTTGCTGGTGGCTTTGATGCCATCAAGCAAGCTTTTGTGGCATTCATAAATAGCCTGAAACCAGGAGGTGTGGCCATATTGTGCATGGACAGCCCGGGTGTACGGGCTGTTTTACCACACTTAAAAGTGCCTTATCTGTGTTATGGTAGCTCTGAAGAGGCCCAAGCACGTTTATTAGATTGCCAGCAACAGGGACTGCTTACACAACTACAAGTAAGCCTGCCAAACCTTAAGGGTGTAAGTAAGCTAACCTTAGGCCTGGCTGGCCATCATAACGCGTTGAATGCGCTGGCGGCATTAACACTGACCAATCATTTGGGTTGGTTGCCACAAGTTATCCAAGCTTTGTCCACATTTAAGGGGGTGGATAGGCGCTTGCAGGTGCGTGGTACTTGTGTGATTGAAGGCAAGCCCGTGCTTTTGGTTGAAGACTATGGTCATCATCCAGTAGAGTTGTTTGCCACCCTACAGGCAGTAAAAGCTGCTTGGCCTGGGCGCCGTGTGGCTTGGGTATTTCAGCCACATCGATACACACGAACACAGGCTTTTTTGCATGAGTTTGCCGAAGTGCTCAGTCAAGCAAATGTCATTGTCCTGATGCCGGTGTACGCAGCCAGTGAGTCACCCATAGCCGGGGCTGATAGCGAGGCACTTGCCCAAAATATACGGGCTCAGGGGCATGCAAATTGCCATGTTTTGGCGAGGGAAGATGATTTGCAGCCCACGTTAAAATCCTTGTTGCAAGTTGATGACCTTTTGTTGTTGCAAGGGGCCGGCGACATTGGTGCGAATGCAGAGGCGTTGGCCGAGTCATGTGTAGCTTGTTACGATAGTTGAGTGAGGGGGGCGATGCAATCTACAAAAAAAAAAGCAAGCATGCGTGGTAAGTTATATCACAATTATTCATTAAGAAAACACACTTCTTGGCATATCGGGGGTGTTGCAGAATATTGTTATTTTCCTGCAGATCTAGATGATCTAGTTTTCTGTTTTAAAAATCATTTGCTACCTGAGCCATATCTATGGTTAGGTTTGGGGAGTAATGTATTGATGAGAGATGGAGGCTTTAAAGGCACGGTTATCATGACTTTAGGATGCCTGAAAAATATGGAAAATCCTAGCCCTGATACGGTGGTCGTGCAGGCTGGTGTTACCTGTGCCAAGATGGCCAGGTACTGTGCCCGTTTGGGTATGCAGGGCGCTGCTTTTTTTGCTGGTATCCCGGGAACAGTTGGGGGGGCACTGGCCATGAACGCGGGCGCCTTCGGAGGTGAGACTTGGTCCAACGTTGTCGATGCCACCATGATGAAAAAAACTGGAAGCTTACAAACTTTTTCCCCCAAAGATTTCCAGATAGGCTATCGCAACGTGCAACATCCTGGCTTAGCGTCTGCGTGGTTTGTTCGCGCAACTTTTGTCTTTTCTCAGGGTGATGTTATGGCAGAAAAGGCAGCAATTCGCCAAACACTACGCAAACGTGCCGATGCTCAGCCTATTGGTGCTTTGAGTTGTGGCTCAGTTTTTAAAAATCCTCATGAAGATCATGCCGCCCGCCTTATTGAATTTTGTGGCCTAAAAGGATACCGTAGGGGAGGTGCTTTAGTCTCAGAAAAACATGCCAATTTTATCCTCAACGATGCCAATAGTACCGCAGCTGATATGGAAGCATTGATCAATGAGGTGCAGAAAATTGTCAAAGAAAAAACCGGTGTCGCTTTACAGCGTGAAGTCCATATCATAGGAGAACCAACATGAGCAAACAGCAACACCTTGCACTGTTGTGTGGAGGACGTTCAATAGAGCACGAAGTGTCTTTAATCTCTGCAAACTTTATCTACAGATCAGTAGATAAAACATTGTACCATGTCGAATTGCTTTATATTGATAAGCAAGGCCGATGGTTCTGGATGTTTGATCCTGAAGCTTTTTCCGAAAAGCAACTAGTCAAAGGTCTTATGTAAAAGGGAGAGAGATTTCATGGGTCTTCGCTTGAATTCAGCATCCAAACCCATGAATAATATGATGATCCCATGCATTTTGTACCAGATGTTGCATTTCCGTGTTTTCACGGGCCAAATGGTGAAGATGGCACAGTGCAAGGGCTTTTAGCAATGGCAAATATAGCTTGTGTTGGATCAGGTGTGCTGGGGGTCTGCGGTAAAGAGCTGAGATAAAGATGGTTTGCAAAAAATTATTATGTGCTGAGGGGCTGCCAGTAGTTGATTGGGTTTGTCTGCATGCTGGCAACATTCATCCTACTTATGAGGATCTTGTCAAGCAGTTGGGAGAAAAACTTTTTATCAAGGCTGCTAACTTGGGCTCATCCGTTGGTGTGTATTACGTTGAGGATAAAATTGGTTTTGACAAGGGGTTGAGTCAAGCGTTTTGCTATGATGATATGTTAGCCGAAAAGCTAACAATAAAACCTATGAAGTTGGAATGTGCAGTATTGTTTGGTCACGAAAAGTGGTTTAACCCTGGCTGGAGAAATTTTTCAGAAAGATGCATACCAGATTACGATGCCAACATATTCAACCAGATAGAGTTACTTTTGATCAGCCCGCAAACATTTCACCCAAACTCAAGAACTATCGGAATTTAGTCAAAGCGGCCATGGCAACGAAAACGTCGCGGTATGGCTAGAGCAGATTTTCTAATCACAAATAATGACGAGGTCTTTATTTGAAATAAACGTGCTTTCATCCCTGGGTTCACTGCAATTAGCTTATTTCCGCAACTATGGCAGCTGATGGGGAAACCTCCAACGATGCTGATGCACGAATTACTTTCTGAGGCACTTCAGCGTCATCAGCATATGCAGTCCTTACTTCAAGAACCAGAAATCCAGGCAGAGTTAGCATGTTAACTGCTGGCTAGCTGAGCATAGATGTTTAGCGTGAAAATTTGCTCAAAGATAGTTAAGCTTTGTTGATATTGTTAATGTATTGGAGGTTGGGAGATTGGCAAAGACATTTATAGCCGTTTTGTTAAAGGGTGTAAGAATGCTATTCGGGATAGCGTTGCTCCTATACAAAAATCCTCACTGGTTTGTACTCAGCTCGGTGGTGATAGAAGGGCATCCTGAGCATTTAGACAGAGAAACATTGCTCAAGGACGTCAAGCCCATGCTTGTGGGTAACCTTTGGCATGTGCCAATCAGACGCATTGAGCAAAAGCTACAACAAAACCCTTTGGTCAAGATGCAACTGCCAAGCGTGTAAATTTCTCATGAATTAAGAATATATATCAGTGAAAGAGTCCCCAAGGCTTCTATGGCGGTGGATTGCTTGACGCTGATGGTGAGTTTGTTTTTCTGGTGAAAATTATCCCTAACTTTAGGGGCGAAGAGCTGCCGCTACTTCTTCGGGCCGGACCAATCAAAAGCTGCCAATGTCTACAAACAGTGCATGGATTGGGTAGGGCGTTTGAATGTGGCAGGCATTAATATGACAGGCTGTGGTTTGGAGATAGGAGAGTCATGGCGGGCTGATGGTCAATGATGATTGACAGTGGTGATGGGGGTCAAGGATTTGAATAAGCGCCTGGCGCGTTTGGTTGCCCTGATGCCTCGCTTACAAGCACAATTTAAACAAGGGATTGAGCGCTTAGATTTGCGTTATCGCTTGGGTGTGGCAGTTTTGCCCAAATAAGTCTAAGAAAGACGCTTGTTTGCCAGCGGGCGTTACTTTATAATTTGATTCATAGGTCAATTACAGACCTAATCGATAATAATAAAATATCTATGGGAGTTTTCGCTGGCCATGTCTAAAAAAAAGACAGATTTACTTGTTGGTTTAGACATTGGCACCACAAAAATTGTGGCGTTAATTGCTGAAGTTGATAAAGAGGGTGAGGTTCATTTGATAGGCTCAGGCGTTTACCCCTCTTTTGGCCTAAAGCGTGGCGTGGTGGTCAATATAGAATCCACTGTCCAGTCTATACGTCGTGCCATTGAAGAAGCATCCTTGGTTTCTGGCGCCGTGGTCAGAGATGTGGTTGCAGGTATTGCGGGCAGTCATGTGCGTAGCATGAATTCCCACGGCATTGTGGCTATCCGTGACAAAGAAGTACGTGCAAGTGATATCGAAAACGTTATTGATGCTGCAAAGGCTGTGGCCATTCCCGCAGATCAAGAAATTTTGCATGTGCTGCCACAAAATTATACCGTTGATGATCAAGAAGATGTGAAAGATCCAATTGGCATGTCAGGTGTGCGCTTAGAAACCATGGTGCATATCATTACGGGCTCAGTCTGTGCAGCGCAAAATATTGTCAAATGCATAGAGCGTTGTGATTTACACGTGGGCGACATTGTCTTAGAACAGCTAGCCTCCAGTTGTGTGCTTTCTGAGGATGAAAAAGACCTGGGAGTGTGTATGATTGATATAGGTGGTGGCACCACTGATATTGCGCTGTTTGCAGGTGGTGCTATTCGTCATACTGGTGTGATTCCTATTGCCGGCAGCCAGGTTACCAACGATATTGCCGTTGCCATGCGCATCCCTTATCGATACGCAGAGCAAGTAAAATTAGAGCATGCCACCTTAAATACTTTAGACCATGAAACTAGCGTGAGTTTTGAAGACGCAGATGGCCAAAAAAGAACTTTGTCACAAGGTATGTTAATAGATGTAGTGCGTGCCAGGTATGAGGAATTGTTTGGCATGGTCAAATCAGCCATTAGACGCAGTGGCTTTGAAGAATTAGTGGTTTCTGGCATTGTACTTACCGGTGGAGCCTCTAAGATAGAGGGCGCTGTAGATCTGGCTGAGTCTATTTTTCAGGTGCCTGTACGTATTGGAACACCTCAGAAAGTCAAAGGAATGCCAGAGTTGCTGAGCAACCCCATTTTTTCTACCAGTGTTGGCTTATTGCTTCATGCACACCAAATGCAGTCCATGGGAGAGGATTCCGCTTTGGCGCGAGGCGCACGTGGTGTGATGAAACGCATGACGCGATGGTTCGCACATAATTTTTAATCGCTTGTGTCTGTTTGTTTTCTTTCTTATTATAGAGAGACACATTTTCATTAGGAGACAATGATGTTTGAGTTAAGTGACGCTGGTCGCGAAGGTGCTGTGATCAAGGTCATTGGTGTTGGCGGTGGTGGAGGTAATGCCATTGAGCACATGATTCGGGAAAAAGTTCAGAGTGTTGAATTTATTGCTGCTAATACCGATGGTCAGGCATTAAAAAATTCTAGCGCGCACGTGGTGATGCAGCTGGGAGAGGAGCTCACCAAAGGCCTTGGCGCAGGCGCGGACCCACAGATAGGCCGTAATGCTGCTGAGGAAAATCGTGATCGTATCAGAGAGCTGTTAGCGGGCGCTGACATGGTGTTTATCACAGCAGGCATGGGCGGTGGTACTGGAACAGGTGCGGCACCGATTTTTGCTGAAATTGCCAAAGAGCTGGGTATTTTAACTGTGGCAGTGGTAACTAAGCCATTCATATTCGAAGGTCGCAAGCGCATGCAGATTGCGGAGGCAGGACTTAAGGCGCTGAGTGAGCATGTGGATTCATTGATTGTGATTCCCAATAACAAATTACTTGCAGTGTTGGGCAAAAACATTACTTTACTGAATGCTTTCAAGGCAGCCAATAACGTGTTGCTTGGTGCAGTACAAGGTATTGCTGATTTGATCACCTGCCCAGGTTTGATTAACGTTGACTTTGCTGATGTGCGCACGGTGATGTCAGAGATGGGTATGGCAATGATGGGTACAGGTGTGAGCGCTGGCGAGCACAGGGCCAAAGAAGCAGCTGAAGCAGCCATCTCTAGCCCACTTTTAGAGGATGTGAATTTGGTCGGCGCTTGTGGAGTTTTGGTCAACATCACTGCAGGTATGGATATGTCTATCGGAGAGTTTGAGGCAGTGGGTGAGGTGATTCGCTCATTCACTTCTGAGGACGCTACAGTGGTTGTTGGTACTGTTATTGATTCTGAAATGAGCGATGAACTGCGTGTCACTGTCGTGGTCACTGGGCTAGGAAATGAATCTAGTGCCAAGAGTCCAGTAGCTTTTCACCATCAAGATGCAGCACCATTAAGTCCAGCTGTAGAAGCAACAGGAGAAGAAATATCTTCACCTGAGTCAAAGTCCCCACCAGCGGAAGATGGCAAATCCAGTCATAGGGAAAAAGAAGAGGTGTCAGCTGTTGAAGAAAAAGTGAAGGCAGCCTCCGATGGCAAAGATGAAATGTTGGGTGATAAGAAGTTGAATTACTTTGACATCCCCGCATTTTTGCGACGAGATGACAACTAGTCAAGGATCTGCTAAATACCCAAGGACTGCTTTTTTGCATCCATGGGGCGTATTTGGTAAAATTGGCCTGATTTAATCAGGAAGGCAGTTTGTTCATGGTAAGACAGGTAACGTTAAACAGCAGTGTGTCTGCGACAGGTGTGGGGCTACATAGAGGTTGTAAGGTTTATTTAACCATTCATCCGGCGCCAGAAGATACTGGGATTGTATTTCGTTTGTACGATGACATTAAGCATGATCCTGTGGTTGAAATCCCTGCTCGTGCAGAGCATGTTGGCGACACATTGCTCTGTACCACTTTGGTCAAAGACGGTCACCGTATTATGACAGTAGAGCACTTGCTGTCAGCCTTGGCTGGCTTGGGCATAGACAATGCCATTATTGATCTCACCGCACCCGAAGTACCAATCATGGATGGCAGTGCCGCACCTTTTGTGTTTCTCATTCAAAGCGCGGGCATCAAAAAACAGAACGCGCTAAAGCGCTTTGTGCGTATCAAAAAGCGTGTGGTCGTATCTAGTCAGGGTAGTGGTGATGATACAGCCAAGTCTCCCGTTGCTTTACTGGAGCCCTTTGATGGTTTTAAGATGGATTTCACCATTGAGTATCCACATCCAGTTTTCTCCGGGAAGCCGCAGTCAGCAACGTTTTCATTCTCTTCTACCGGATACGTTAAAGACATCAGTCGCGCTAGAACCTATGGGTTTTTATCTGATTATGAAATGTTGCGCGAGCGAGACCTTGCATTGGGTGGCAGTTTGGACAATGCTGTGGTGCTAGATGAATTTAAAGTCATGAATGAAGAGGGCCTGCGATACAGGGATGAATTTGTGCGCCACAAAATGTTAGATGCTTTGGGTGATCTTTACTTGCTTGGTGCCAATATCATTGGCGCATTTTCCGGTTATAAATCAGGTCATTCTCTCAATAATTTGTTGTTACGAAAATTGCTTAAAGACGAAGCATCTTACGAAATTATTACTTTCCCAGAAGGGGGCGATGCAAAAGTACCTATAGCCTTTGGTACAGGGTTTTTTGATCAAAAGCTTTTAGAAGTCCCTGCTTCTTAAAGACTTAGCCTTGTTAGTGCATCTCTAAGCTTGTCGTCTTTGATGCGCTTTGCTGTCTGCTGGATGAGTTTTTGGGTGTTTGCCGTGAGTGTCGGAAATGTCTTTTGCTCGGGTTTATGGGGATAGAGGTCAGGCATAACGGAAATTTTAAGAATTTGCGTATTTTTCAATGGATGAAAAGCTTTGAGATTTTGATGTAACCAAGATTGCATCGATTGAATAGAAGGCATAAAAGCAGCACTGGAAATCGCTATGATAATCTGATGTTGGTCAAAGTTGGCGATGATGCAGTGGTTTTTCAGGTTTTGGGGCAGCAAATCTTGCAAATGTCTGTTGGCTTGTGCAATGATAGATGCCCTATTAAGAAGATGGCTTAATGAGGAGTTATTGAGATAAGCATGAACAGTTTTCATAAGACTATCCTGTTTCAATTCTTCTTCATCATACTGGGTAAATAACCAAGGTCAAGAAAGATATGGTGAGTGGGTTACTTTCCAAGGTATTTGGCACACGGAATCAGCGTGTGGTGGACACATTTCAAAAGCAAGTCAATAAAATCAACCAGCTAGAATCTTCGATGGGGGCAAAGTCGGACCAAGAGTTGGCAGGCATGACTAAAGCTTTTAAGACAAGATTACAGTCAGGCGAGACCATGGAAGCGTTACTGCCGGAAGCGTTTGCAGTGGTCCGTGAAGCCAGTCGTCGGATGCTGGGGTTGAGGCACTACGATGTGCAGTTGATCGGCGGCATGGTACTGTTTCACGGCAAGATTGCCGAAATGCGTACGGGTGAGGGTAAGACCTTGATGTCAACCTTGTCAGCCTATCTGATGGCACTAGCCGATCAGGGCGTGCACATTGTCACTGTTAACGATTATCTGGCCAAGCGTGATGCTGAGTGGATGTCACCGATTTACAACTTTTTAGGCCTAAAGGTTGCCGTCAATGTGCCTGGATTGAATGCTGCAGAAAAGCGTGAAGCCTATAAGGCAGATATCACCTTTGGCACCAATAACGAATTTGGCTTCGACTATCTGCGTGATAATATGGCGATGTCAATGGCAGATAAATGCCAGCGTCCTTTGCACTATGCCATTGTCGATGAGGTAGATTCTATTCTTGTCGATGAAGCCCGAACGCCATTGATTATTTCGGGCCCATCGGAACAAACCACAGAAATGTATCTGTTTGTTGACAAGATATCTCAAGAGCTAGAAAAGCAAAAAGAAGAAAATGGGCCAGGACATTTTAGTATAGATGAAAAAGCTAAACAGGCCTACTTAACTGAGTCTGGTCATGAGAAGGTTGAGCAAATCTTGGCACAGGTAGGCTTGATTGATTCTGCCAATAACCTCTATGATGCCAAACATGTTAGCTTAATGCATCATGTGCAGGCAGCGCTTCGCGCTAGACACTTGTATAAATGTGATGTCGATTACATTGTGAAAGACAATGAAGTTATCATCGTTGATGAGCATACTGGGCGCCTAATGCCAGGGCGGCGTTGGTCGGATGGCTTGCACCAAGCCATTGAAGCCAAAGAAGCAGTAAAGGTTGAGAGTGAAAATCAAACCTTGGCTACTATCACATTCCAGAATTACTTTCGTATGTATGACAAGCTTAGTGGTATGACTGGTACTGCGGATACTGAAGCCTACGAATTTCAGCAAATTTACGGCTTAGAAGTAGTAGTGATTCCAACCAACAAGCCTATGGTACGAAATGATTCTTCAGATTATATTTTCTTGACCGAGAAAGAGAAGTTTAACGCCATTGTCGAGGAGATTGCGCGAGTCCATAAAACCCAGCAGCCTATTTTGGTAGGCACAGCATCCATTGAGTCTTCAGAGAAATTATCTGAGATGTTGAAGAAAAGAAAGATAGCCCATGAAGTGCTTAACGCCAAGAATCACCTTAGAGAGGCAAAGATTATTGCCCAAGCGGGCAGCCAAGGTGCTGTAACCATTGCTACCAATATGGCTGGTAGGGGTACAGACATCGTCCTTGGCGGTAATTTGGAAGTAGACCTGGCTGACATTGCTGAGGATGATAAAGCAACACGAGACAGACTAACGGAGGTCTGGCAGAAGAAGCACGACCAAGTTGTTGAGCTTGGTGGTTTGTATGTGCTTGGTACCGAACGTAATGAGTCTAGGCGTATTGACAATCAGCTTAGAGGACGTTCTGGTCGTCAGGGTGATCCAGGATTTTCACGTTTTTATTTGGCCTTGGAAGATGATCTCATGCGGATCTTTGCGGCTGATCGTCTAAAAGGCCTCATGCAGCGTCTGGGTATGCAAGAGGGTGAGGTGCTACAAAGTCGTTCGGTAACGCGTGTTATTGAGGGGGCACAACGCAAGGTTGAAGGTTATAACTTTGATGCGCGCAAAAATTTGCTTAAGTACGATGATGTCGCCAACGAGCAAAGGTATTTGGTGTATCAGCAGCGAGATGCATTACTAGAGGCCGAAGCCGTCACCAGTATGGTGCAGCGCATGCTCACGGAAGTGGTGGGTATTCTAATGGAGCGTTTTGTGCCGTCACAAAGCTTTGAGGAGCAGTGGGATATTGCAGGTTTGCAACAAGCTTTGTCTAGTGATTTTGGTTTGTCAGTACCAGTTAAAACTTGGCTGGAAGAAGATAAGTCTATGGATGAGTATAGGCTAAGAGATGCTTTGCAGAAGACTTTGACAGAAGCCTATTCAGTCAAGGTAGCTGACCTGACCGAGCCGGTAATGGTAGATATTGAGAAGAATCTGTTACTTCAGCTTTTAGATATGCATTGGAAAGATCATTTGGTGAATCTTGATGTCCTACGTCAAGGCATTCATCTTCGTGGCTATGCGCAAAAAGACCCTACCCAGGAATTTAAGCGTGAAGGTTTTGAAATGTTCCAAGAGATGTTGGCTTCGTTACGCTATGTGGCTATTGGAACCCTATTGCAGGTTCGCTTGGTCCCAGAGGGGGAAGAGGCTGTAGGTTCTGTCAATGAAGAAGCTACAGCGGTTGATGGATCCAATAGAGTAGGCCGAAACTCACCTTGTCCTTGTGGTGCTGGCAAAAAATACAAGCATTGCCATGGCCAATTAAAGAATAGTTAAGGGGTGGGCATGCTAAGAATCGCGGTTGGGATAATTGGAGATAAACAAGGGCGGTTGCTTGTGGCACAGCGTCCAAGTGGCAAGTTTCTTGGCGGGAAATGGGAGTTTCCTGGAGGAAAGCTTGAAGAAAAAGAGTCTTCCCGCGATGCAATAACGCGTGAGCTACAAGAAGAGTTGGGTATTGATGCCACGGCCATGGATTATCTCACTCAAATCTTCCATGACTATGATGATTTTTCTGTGTGTCTTGATGTTTGGATGATTCGAGCCTTTGATGGCGAGCCACAGGGAAATGAAGGACAAATCTTAGCCTGGCACACACTAGAACAAGTAAGCCAGTTGGCTATTCCCCCAGCTAATATCAAGATAGTTCAGGCATTAGGGTTGGCTTTGAGGCCATAGTCATTAGTGCACAAGGGTTGCTGAAACACTTGATTCAGGCAGATTTCCAGAAATTGTCTCATCAGTTCCTCGGTGAAAGCTAGCGAATTGGCCGTTTACTCTATAGCCACTAGCGGCATCCAAGCCTGATCTATGTGCCTGAGGGTTATCAAGCCAGGCCCTTGCCTGATCGTACAGGGAAGTATCAGCACTGGTGCTAAAGAATGCCTTTAGCTTATCAGCATGCTTCACTACCCAAGATTTCCAACCCTTTTGCCAGTTTTCTACTAAACATTTTTGGGTTTGAGGGTGTGTACTGCCCTGTAGAATAATTTCTAGATCTGCTGCCAGCGTTTTTGCAAGGGTTTCTGAAAAGGCAGTCGTTACCTCAGGCGCATTGGCACTTAGTATCCCAGAGATTATCTGGGTATATTCAATTTGGAAATTAGTGCCGGCCTCTAGGGCATTAAATAGAGCTTTGGCAACAGCCCTCCTAGCATCTTCATGTGAGTCAGAATTTGAAATCGAGACATTCAAAAGTGTGGATAGCTGGCTCACAGCATGGAGGGGTGTGTTGTAGTTTTTTTGCCAAATATGAAGGCAAGCTTCAGCGTGGATTGGATGGATCAGTTGCTCTGCAGCATTCATACGTTGCTTAGAGGCGTTCTCACCAATAAAGTCTCTGCCGATCACATTAGCCAGAATGATTACTAGCTGCCTGACGCTTTCGTGCTCTCTTGGTGTGAGGTCTTTAAATGCAGCATTGATGTATCTTAGGATATGATTTTGATAGAGGTCCTGCAAAAACGCCTCGCCAAGGCCTAAGCAGCAGGATTCAAAAGCATATGGGTCGAGCGATCTGCCACTGATTTGGAGGAATGCAAATGTTTCTACCAAGGTATCCTGAAGTGGTGGAGGTAGCTCGTCAAGTTTGGGTAGGGCGGGTAGCTGGACATTGATAGTATTAGAGTTAGGTTGTAGGGACGCATGCAACGTTTTGAGGAAATCAATCACCTTAGCAGGAAGTTGGCTAATATGGTGAAGATATTGTGCCGCGGCAATCTCTAACTTGTCACCGCTGTGATCATTCGGCGTGCTTTCTGCACATTTTTGTTCGTACCATGAGGCACAAAAGGTACCCAAAGTCTTGAGGTCTTGGTTATTGAGCGAGAACCAGCAGGAATGTAGCCCATGAATAGAGTCTGAATTGGGGTGACGCTCGGGGGAGAGCAGGTGCATGATGGATTGCCGCAAGTCACTGCTGTTGCTGGCGCTGTACGATCCAAGCTCTTGCTGCATTTTTCGGGACGCGAGGGCACGTTTGATGGTGGTGGGTAGGTTCTTCCATTTAAGCAGACCTTCAAGGGAGAAGATGTGCAGTTCTAGGCAAAGGGTCAGAAACCTATAAAGCAATGGCAGCTTATGTGGTTGTTCTTCGGCACACTGGTTGACATGCCACAGGGTGTGAATTTTGTGGGGCTCTTCGAGTATACCCTCAAGACAAGCGATTGCCACAGGGCCAAAAGCCAGTGCAATATCTCGGTGTTTGGATTGATTTAACTGTTCGAGGGAGGGAAGTGCATTGGGGGCGCCATAATTTTGGACAAAGGAAAGAACACTCTCGCGCTGATCATTATCATAAGTTTGTAGCATCGTCACCACAGCAGCTTCTTTGGCTGATAAATGGTCAGGCAATACGACATTCAAATCTTTTGAGAAAGTCTCAAGCAAAAACTCAGTAAGAGGGTTTTGTCGTACCTGGTAGGCCCCTTCGTATACTGTGTTTGCGTTACTCATGATTAGTCCTCCCTGATCAGTCTCTCCTCGATTCTAGCAGGGTGGTTTTGGGTTAGCAAGAATATTTTTTCTAGTGTCAACACAAAGTAGAAAGTTCCGCAAGGCATCCCTAGAAGAAGCCCTATCGAAACCTTCTTTGGCGCCCGAACTATGCCGGCAAGCCGTGGTGTGCGATCAGTTTCTCATCCCTAACAAACGGTATTAGCCTTTTGCTATTTGGCGTGAGCATAGTGTCAGGGCGCAGGTCAAAGGCTCCATGTGAGCCTGTGGGCGCCCTTGAGCATTGAGTTTCTGGAGTCTCACAGAAAGACGATGTTGTCCCACACTAAACTCAGGATAAATGCCAGCCTCATAAGGTATAGCGACACGAACCAGTTGCCAGGCATTATTGCTCTCAAGATTTTGCTGGTAAAAACCATCTTCAATGCGAACGGCATGGGGTAGTGCGCTCTCACGGGTGAGCTTGAGCAAGAAGTAGGTCGCGGCTTTGAGGTGGGTGTAATGCTCAGTCCATTGGTGGAGTTCATTCATGCGCTGCGCTTGAGGCTGCGAAAGCCAGCGGTGGTAGCCAGGTAAGTTGAAATTGCAGTCACCAGCAGGGATGCTAAGGCGTTGGCGGATAGTGGCTAGAAACTCATTGTCTTTCAGGGGCTGGCCAATTCTTCCAGGCTTAGTGTGTAGAACATCGATAAGATTGTCCAGCTGGCCTAAGGCTTCATTGAGCTTGTTTTTGTCAACATCTGGGCTGTGCTCTAAGCTAGATAAAATATTGGCATGGTGGCTCAGTGCTTTGACCAATTTGGCTTTCAGGTCAGGTCGCTCAATGACATTGAGAATATCTAGCAAAGCAGCAATGGCTGCACGACTGTTGAGTTCTTGTGGTAACAAACGATGATAATCAAGCTGATCAAACAAATGTTCTAAGCGCAGGCACAGGCGGATTAGCTCATCTAGGGGTTGTTCGTAAATGATGGCAGTATCATGCATAGGATTCCTCGCCAGCAAAAAATGGCTTCAAAAGCTTCATAATATCAACAAGGTTAACCCTTTTAAAGGGGTGAGAAAATGTTTTGGTTTTTTTCTTCAATAAGATGACGTTTTGTTGCAGCAGCTAAGTGGAGTATTATTTATTTAAAATTATGATTTAATTGGTTTAATTTTTCGTAATGCCATTTGGTGATGGCCGCTTGCAGCGCTTGCATAGAATCGTTATTTTCAATGATGTGATTGGCAATAGCACGTCTTGATAGGGATGAAGCCTGGGTGCTCATGCGAAGTTGGGCGGCTTCTGGCGATAAGCGGTCTCGTTGGCAGATACGCATCAGCCGTGTTTCTGCATCCGCTTCTACCACTACTACTTCGTCGACTAGGGGGTGAGGCCAATTTTCCGCCAAAAGAGGTATAGAGCAGATGCAGTAGGGAATGCTATTTTCAAGTTGGTCAATGGCTAAAGCCATGGCTTTACGAATGGCGGGGTGTAAAAGTTGCTCTAGCCAGGCGCGTTGTTCGGGGTCATTAAAAACGATGTGAGCAAGTTGATCACGGTACAGCTCGCCATTAGGTTTGGCGATGGTTGGACCGAAATGCTCTATGATAGCTTGGGCGCAAGGGGTGTCAGCATGGGTAAGGGTTTTGGCAATGGCGTCGGCATCAATCACGGTAACTCCCAGGTTGGCTAAAGTATCAGTCGTCAGGGTTTTGCCCGAACCTATGCCACCTGTAAGGCCAATAACCTTCATTATTGCTCCGTTTCTGGGTCGATGATGTAGGATAATGTTTATTTTAATAGAGATGGTGAATAATAGCTATCTCAGTATTGCGCAGCAAGGCAAGTAATAGCCGTCTTGCCTTGTTGGGAGATTAGGTATCCCTGACTAAAATAAGGTCACAACAAGTGTGCCCAAAGCTAGCCAAGGACCAAATGGTATGCTGGCGGGTAAAGATTTTTTTATCGAAAAGATTATGAGCACAAATCCACTGCTTTGCACACATGCCCAAGCCAATATAGATATTACTTTCCCTGGCCCAAGCCAACTGCCAAGCATGGCTAGCATTTTTGCATCACCCCAGCCCATGCCAAGATTATCTCGCATACAATAATAAGCTGTGTTAATCGTAAAAATAAGCACAAAGCCACATAGACTGCCGAAAAGGCTAAGGTGTAGGTCATGTTGCAGGAAATGCCAGGCCCAGCCAGCAATCATACCAGTATAAGTAAGCACATTGGGCAGCTTGCCCGAGGCAAGGTCGATACTGGCTAGGGTAATAAGCCAGCAGCAGGCAAAAAGCTGAGGCAATAGACTTAGTATATCTGTGTGCGGGATCAAAAAATCTGGCCTAGTTGAAATATGGGTAGATAAATGGCGCAGATAATGGTGCCTATAAACCCAGAGACTAGGCAGAGTAGTAGTGGGTTAAGCCACTGTAGGACTTTTTGGCTTTGTTTTTCTGCAAGGTTGTTAAAGATTTGGCTTAAATGCTTCATGCTTTTGGCAAGTTGATGCTGGTTGGCGCTAATTGTAAGCCAGCTACGCATCAATGGGGGTATTTTGGGTGTTAGCTTGAGGGCTATTGAAAGAGGATGCCCCTGATTAAGGTGGTAAGCCAATTGGTTGAGTTGATGCTGGGTAGGTATATGGCTGAGGCTTTTGGCTGCTTGAGTTAGGGCTTTGTGAAGTGGGGTGTGTTGGGCCAGGCTTAGGTGTAGCATGTGACAGAGACGGCTATAGCGTCTATGATTTAGCCAGTGGTAAATACCAGGAATATGCCATCGATGGTGTGATATAGTTCTAGAATAAAGGCTACATTTTTTAAGCAAGATAATTCCTGTATTGAGAAGCAACAGCCAGAGTAAAAACCAAGGGGCTCTGTAGGTTAGTATTGTGCTAGCGTTCAGTAGGGTTTGGGTTAAGGGTGGCAAAGGCATGTTTTGTTGTTGGTACATGGATAGGCAGGTGGGGAGGACAGTCGTAATTAGAGCATAGGCGAGAGTTATGGTAAAAGCGAGGGTAAGGCAGGGGTAAAAGCAGGCTTGAGACAGTTGGGCACGGTTGTTTCTTAGTTGTTTTCTGTGGGTGATAAGCTGATTGAGGCATTGGGAGAGCTGTTGAGTGCGCTCCCCCATGCTGAGAAGGTGATGTTCATAGGAGTCAATATGCGGGTAGACATTGACCAGGGCCTGGCTAAAGCTAAGGCCATTTTTCAGTAGTAGCTGCAGCCGTACAAGCGCCTTGTCTTTGGGGGAGATGTGCAGAAGTGTGGTGATAACATCACGCAATGGCAGATGTTGGGATAAAAGTAGGGCCAAGCTTTCGTAAAATGCCATAGGAATATTACGATGCAAGGATAATCGCGCCATGTCTATCCAGCTTTGCCGAGTTGTCTCTATATTAACCACTCCAAAACAGCTGTCTAGACCGTAAAAAGTCCGGTATTGCGCTCAAGAAACGATATGCTTTACTAGGTGAAGTTATGTAGCTTTGATATGCAAAATAACCTTCAATACTTAAGAATTATTTAATTTTTTTTCTATATTATGATATAAAAATGTTAGTACTGAGAGTAAAACTATGGGAATTTCAAGTTCAACGTTCAGGTCTTATCGGCAAGATGTTTGGCCGGCAAGGTCTGTAGCTATGGTGAATACTAAAGAAGCTAGCTACAGCGATGGTGGCAAGGTGCTTTCTGTTCCCAAAGGTTTTGTATTAAGTGCTGCAAATCAGCAAGAGGGTTTAAAGGACATACATAGGTCAGGGCTACGCGCTTTTGTTTTGGTAAATAGCGAAGGGGGTCTGCAGAAGGTATTTAGCGGTTCTGTGAACGAAAATGCTGAAGCTGAAGCTGGCGCAAGAATTAAGGCTTGGATAAAAGATGAACAGTCAGGCATGACAAGTTTTTGTAAGACAGCAGGCAGTGACTACCTTACTAAGGCTTTTTGTGTCTTGCCTCATCTTCGTGCCCAGGGCATGTTTTCAAATGCACTTTATCTAATGTCTCCTGGTTTAGATAACGTAATGACTTTACAAAAGCTAGGCATGCAGGGGGTAAGCGAAGATAGCGGGAAAACGTTCCATCCGTTAGGGTGTTACTTTGAAGATTATTGTATTGTTTATGCAAATAATGCCGATGCTAAGATTGTCAATTTAAGTGTTATGTTCAATGCAAAAAATGAGTTGGCAGGTGTGATGCGTCGCGTCACCACGGCAACAGAAAATGGAGATCAATTCGATTTTCGTGTAAATTCAGATTTTCTCCTTCCTGAAACTTTCGCTCAGGTACTTGGTCATGCAACAGCCATTGGCAAACCAACCACCGATGTAGATGTAAAAAGCATGCTGAAAGACCTAAACCATATTAAGGGTCTTGATAAAATTGATTTAATTGATGGTCGGATTGATTTAGCCGAGAATGATAGGCAAGATTTACTGAGTAGAGCAATAAAAACAATCTCAGGTGTTTACAAACCTGAGCAACAAGAACCAGAACAACAAAAAGAGCAGGTAATATCTTGGTATAATGTGCCACAATTTACGAGTGATTTGGCTTCAGCCTTTGAAAAAGGCAATGAGATAGAAATTGAGCAGGCAGCTGAAAAGCTTGACGCGATTTATACAAAATTTGTTGCCCATAAAGAAGTTCTCGAATTTCATTTAGAAAACCAGATTTTCATTGCTACTCCAGATGAAGCCCTTTTGGAAGGGCCTGCCAAGCAAAACATTGTTAAGCTTAGAAATGATTTTGCTAGATTGCTCGTGGTTATGACTCAGTTTGGTGATTCTCGGAGGGGTGAAAAAGTAGTAGATGGACTGATGTACCGCTATCCTAGTTTGGGAGCCATATTCGATAAAGTAGGTAAGGGGTTGTTTGATAATCCAGATCTTGGCACAGCTAATTTGCTCAATACCATGGCAGGAGTGGTTAATTCCAGTCACAATGTGTCCATTGTGGCTATGAATGAGGTTAGAAGAGGTAATATACCTCCACTCGTGAGTCAGGCAGCTGAAAATTTTCTAAAAGCTTGTGGTTTCGATGGCAAAGGTAGTAAAGGTCAGTACATGAAACCTGTCACGAAACTGATGATAAATCTTGCAAAAAAACAACTTGGCGGTGACTCAATATTCACAAAACAGCTGAAAAAACATTATACAATCATGCCTGTTACGAGATGGCTACATAATATTGGTGTCTGGATTGGCAAAGTTATTGATAAAGCTTTTGGCTGGGGTGAATATGCTAAGGCTAAAGGCAGTGCCCCAGCTTCCAGGCCTAGTGTTAGTGCTCCCATGGGGTTACCTAATTCTGTGAATGTTATCAAAAGCAAAGGAATAATGAATTCGAGTGCCAGTGTGAATGCGCAGGTGCAGAACTTTGTCAATGCTTGGATCCCAGCATTAGATCAACCCGCGAAAAAACAAGAGATCCTAGTATTTGACCAAGCAAAGTTTGAAGAATTATTCGATAGTGTGAAAGAAAATGCCAGTCATCAAAATGCCAGTCATCTTAGTAAGCAATTGATTGGCGCAGGTTTGTATCATTTCTTAGTGGGAGCAGGTAAGAATACCGATAATAGAGATGCTATGGTTGTGAATTTAGTTGACAAGCTTCAAGAAGTTGATCATTCATATTTTCAGACTGCAGAGGAGGTGATGCAGACTTCAAGACAGCGTTTTTCTGATTTGTTTGATCATCGCTTGGATGGGGTAGCTGCACCGGATAATGGTTTTGCAGAAACATTTGGGAATATCGATCCAATGAGAGGTTATAATGATGCCAAAGTGGAACTCTTCAAGATTGTCTTAAGTCATGAGCTTCCGCAACTGTTGCAACAAGATAAAAGAAATCTTCTTGAAAAGCTTGATCAAGTGTATACACAATGTGTATCTTCATCTGGAAAGAAAATGCCAGAAATCCCAGCTATCAAAGAGTTCATTGCTGGTACTTTGCAACATGTTGAGACAGCTGATAGGGGAGACTCATCTTATGGTGGCTCAGATTGTGGCTCAGAACGTCTGTCACCAGTACCTTAATATTAACACCTAAAGTGTATGGGCAAAGCAAGCTTCTAACAGTGGGTTGAATAACTGTAATGTCTTGTCATCCTTATCAAAGTCAGGATTAAACTCGACAATTTCTATCCCTATCAGTGATTCTCTAGGTATATGGTCTAAAGATCGACAAAAGCCCTCGACATCTATACCATTTGGCACAGGAGTGCCAACGCCAGGGGCGTATTTAGGGTCAAAACCATCAAGATCAATGCTGATGCCAAAACCAGCGCTGGCTCGATTGGCAATATCGCAAGCCTCCTGCATGCAGTCTTCAATCCCTCGCTGATGTACTTCCTCAATTTTGATAACACGGACGTTTAGAGATTCCAGTAATGCCGATTCACCATCTTCATAATCACGAACACCCACCAGGCAAAGGTGTTCAGGGCGAATTTTTGGCTGCGGGGAGGCTATCTTTACTAGCTCATCAACGCCATGACCAAGCAAGACAGCAACAGGCATGCCATGAATATTGTTTGAAGGTGTGGTCTCAAAAGTATGCGCATCCATATGGGCATCTATCCAAACAAGACCAATAGGTCCTTGGGCAGCTTTGGCTGTAGCAGCTCCACTCCAGGTGCCGATGCCACTAGAGTGGCCACCACCAATGGTGGCAAAAAGTTTGTTTTGTTGCACCAGCCCGCTAATACTGGTAGCAAGTTCTCCGCTGATGGCAGCAACAGCATTAAGAGTCTCATTTTCATTGCCATTGTGCTCAGTTTCCAAGAAGGCATGCCAGTGGATTTTCAGAATTGATTGAGACAAGATATTACTTTTTGCCAGGTGAGAGGGACCACTACTGCACCCCAGGTGTTTGGCACAGTAGCCGAAACCATAGCCAACTAAGTGAATGTTATTGATCATACAATGACCTTTAAGAGTAACAGCGACAGTATGGAAGATATCCTAAGTCGAATCAAGTCTATTTGCGTATTCGTAATAGCATAGAGAAACACATGATTGATTCGGGTTGACCCTGGACAAGAGTTAGCTGAGTGATATAAACTAGCCCCTGACGTTTCTGGACGTTTTCTTTGTGATTCAATTAAGGTGTTTTTTCATTGAGGCTATCAAGACTGTGGCAGTGGCTATCCGGCGAACGAACTGCCATCAAAGAACCAAGCCGACTGTATGCTGCTGAACATGGCATTGTCAAGAGTCACATCTCTGAAAATGCACTAACCGTATTGTCCACCTTACAGCAAAATGGCTTTCACGCGTATTTAGTTGGTGGCAGTGTGCGTGATTTGTTAATGGGTATTACCCCTAAAGATTTTGACATTGCCACCAATGCCAGACCAGAACAAGTCAAAAAACTATTTCGTCACTGTCGGTTGATTGGCAAGCGCTTTCGTTTGGCGCATGTGGTTTTTGGTCGCGACATCATCGAGGTAGCTACGTTCAGGAAGGCAGCTAGCAAGGCCAAGCACCATTTTCGTAAAAATGGCCATGGGATGTTGGTGAGCGACAACCACTACGGCCGAATTCAACATGATGTTTTGCGAAGAGATTTTACCGTTAATGCGTTGTACTACAACGCTCTAGATGAGGTGGTAATTGATTATGTGGATGGAGTCAACGACTTGATGCATGGCCGCTTTCGTATCATGGGGAACCCTGAGGTTCGTTACCGAGAAGACCCTGTACGGATGCTGCGAGCAATCCGCCTGATGAGTAAGCTCAATTTGCAGCCTGAGTCAGCTACTGAGAAAGCTATTCCTGAATTGGCGTCGTTGTTGAGTGAAATTTCTTCAACCCGACTGTTTGAAGAGCTGCTCAAAATGCTCTATGGTGGCCAAGCTTTGGCAAATGTCAAACTCATGTATCGTTACAATCTATTACAATATATGTTGCCTTTCACTTCAGCTATTATGAGCAAGCACGGTAAGCTGTCACATTTGGATCAGCTAGGGCTAGAGAATACTGACAACCGCATCAACCGTGGCATGTCAATCAATCCCGCCTTTTTGCTTTCAGTACTGCTTTGGTCATCCGTTAAAGATCGAGAGCAAGGGTTTCGGGCACAAAAGCATCGCCCATCAACAGCATTTAGAATGGCTGCGGATGCAGTTCTATCAAATCAGCTGCGGGTTACTTCCATTCCCAAACGTATTACTCTGATGATAATGGAAATTTGGCGCATGCAGTATCCCTTGGAGACCCTCCGGCATCAACAGGCTATGACGCTAGTTCAGCACAAGCGTTTTAGGGCTGCCTATGATTTTTTGATACTTCGTGCTGAAAGTGGTGAGAATCTCAAAGAAATTGCAGATTGGTGGACTCAGTACCAAAACGTCGACGCTTTTGAGCGCGAAGCTATGGTGTTAGTGCTGTCTAACAGCAATCCCAGCATAGAAAATTGTCGCTAAAAAGGACAAAATCATGACCGTCGCATTTGTTGGCATCGGTGCGAACTTATCAGGCCCATTGCAACAGGTGAAAGAAGCTTTGTCCATCCTAGCTGAACATTTTCAGCTTATTTCACAGTCGTCTTACTATGAAAGTGAGCCTGTGGAAGTAGGTAGTCAGCCTAACTATATTAATGCGGTAGCTTGCATCGAAACTGAGATGATGCCACTGGATCTGATTAAGAAACTATTACAAATTGAGGCCAAAATGGGGCGCAAGCGAGCTGGGGTGCCCTGGGGGCAAGCGCGGCCCATAGATTTAGATTTGCTGCTCTATGGTGATGAGGTAATAGCATCACCAGAGCTAAATGTGCCTCATCCCCGTATGTATGAGCGTGCTTTTGTGCTCGTGCCCCTTTATGAAATTGCCCCTAAGCTTAGTCTTCCAGATGGCAGAACAGTAAAAGATTTATTAGCGAGCCAAGCGATTGTGCGGCAAAAAATTAAGCTATTCGAATCAGTTTCTGTACTTTAGTAGGGGGATTTTGTAAGATAAAGCTGTTTTTTGGTGGGGTGAATATGTCAAAAATCATAGTTTTTCCTGGCACTTTTGATCCCATGACTTTTGGGCACGAAAACCTTATTGCCAGAGCATCAACTTTGTTTGATAAGTTAATTGTTGCTGTAGCGGCCCAACCGAATCAATTATCACGCTTTTCCTTAACAGAGCGCTTATCATTGGCAAAATCTGCGCTGGCCGCGCATAACAATGTCGACGTGTTACCCATGCATGGACTACTGGTGGATTTTCTGCGTCTGCAGCAAACACATTGGGTGCTGCGTGGTATGCGTAACGACGATGACAGGCGCTATGAGCAAGCCATGCTGGAGGCCAATCGTTTACTCATGCCTGAAATTGAAGCCATTTATCTTTGGTCTGCTTCCGAGTTAGTAGGTGTGACTGCTAGTGCGGTAAGAGAAATTTTAGCTTTTGGTGGTGATGTATCTGCTTTTGTCTCCACGCCTGTGCTAGCCAAGCTTATTGCTTTGACAAGCGAGAATTAACAATGGCCTTGATCATTACTGATGAATGCATTAATTGTGATGTCTGTGAGCCAGAATGCCCAAATGATGCGATTTATCAAGGCGAGCTAATCTATGAAATTGACCCTGATAGGTGCACAGAATGTGTAGGGCACTTTGATGTGCCGCAATGCCAAGAAGTCTGCCCTGTAGATTGTATTCCGGTAGACCCCCTTCGTCGCGAAACTCCTGAACAGTTGCTGGCTAAATACAAGCAGCTTCAAGATAATAAAATTCAGAGCTAACTTAGAACTGAACTTGGACAAACTCTAGGTCTGGAGTAAGTTTTGGTAGATGGCTATGGTCTTGGCGATCATCTGTGCCTGATCAAATTGGGCCCTGGCCCAGGCAGTGGCCTCCTTGCGCATTGATTTTGCCTTATCTGGCGAAATAGATAACGCATGCTTGATTGATTGAGCAAGCGCATCAGGATCAGAAGGCGGAATCAACCAGCCGGTCTCACCGTTTTTCACTGTCTCTCGACTGCCGCCATGATTTGTGGCAATTACTAGGCACCCCATTGCTTGTGCTTCTACAGCAGTGCGACCGAAGGATTCTGGTTCTGTAGAGCAAGCTAGTACTAAGCTAGATATGGCATAGGCTAGTTGTAATTGTGAACAATGGTCGTGAAAAGTAATGATGTCATTCAGACGGGCCTTTTCAACCGCTTTTCGCAACTCAGCCAAATAATGAGGCTTGTTGGCTTGTCCTACAAATAAAATCTTGGCTTGATGCGCCTGCAAAAAAGGGCGGATCAACTGGGCAGCAGCAATACAAACGGCATGACCTTTAAGACGAGTGAATCTTGCAGGTAGCAGAATAATGCGATGATTATCGTGCAGGCCCCAGGCTTGTTTCTGTGCTAACAGTGCTTGCTGATCAGGAGGTTGAAATTGGTCAAGGTCTATGCCGCGGGGGATAACTTGGACCTTTGTCCGTGATTCCGGGTAGTACTGAATAATGTGATCAGCAATAAATTGCGAAGGGGCAATGATGGTATCAGCTTTTGTCATGATGCCATTATAAAGACGTTTAAGCATATTTTGTTGGCCGTAGGCACCGTGGTATGTGGACACACAGGGTATGTCTGTGGCTTGAGCAGCCCAATAGGCTGACCAAGCAGGAGCCCGGCTTCGTGTGTGTAGCAGATGGATGTTGTGGTCACGGATAAACTGCTTCAAAGCCTTAGCATTTCGCCACATTTTCCAGGGCGATTTGCTGTGAACGGGCAAAGAAAATATTTCAACACCAAATTGTTTGGCCTGGTCAATCATGCGGCCATTGTGGGTGGCAATCACCGCATGGTGTCCATGGACCACGAGGGATTTTGCAATGGCTAAACAGCCAACTTCGGCACCTCCTGCATCAAGTTGGGGGATAATTTGTAGTACGTTAAGTCTATTTTGCATAAGAAAGGCAGGATATAAAGAAGGTTAAGCTCTTCTGCAAAGTAGCAGCGTGGCGACTTGATTGCAAGGTTAAGCATGATGTCACAAGTATGCTCATGTGCCAAATTATCCGTGTGTTCCGGACAGTCAGTTGATTTTGATAAGAAAACCATGATAGGATCATTGACTTAACTTGCTAAATTTTTGGTAAAATTCATGAAAACAAAGCACGTTGTGGAAACCAAGCGGTTATATTTAAGACATCCTGAGATCAAGGATGCGGAGGAGTTTATTGCTTTGATGTTAGGAAGTAAGGAGCTTCATCACCCTTGGGTTGAGCCACCTTGTGAGCAGGAACACTTTGCTTTTTATTGTGGTGTTGCACAGTCAGAAGCCACCGATGGCTACTTAATTTGCAATAATGAAACTGATGCTATCATGGGTGTAGTTAATATCAATCAGATTGTTTACGGCGTTCTTTGTAGCGCATCTTTGGGCTACTATATGGGGGCGTCTTATGCCCATAGTGGGTACATGCATGAGGCTTTGCTAGGGGTTTTACATTTCGCTTTTACTGAGAAGAAATTACACCGTTTAGAGGCCAATATCCAGGCAGGCAATCATTATTCGAAGAGATTAGTCAGGAAGCTTCGCTTCCGCCATGAAGGCTTTTCACCAAAATATATCTATATCGGTAAGAAATGGTGTGATCATGAGCGATACGCTATGACAATAGAGGACTATCTACAGAAGCTTGTCCATTAATCCAGAGAATAAGTGAAGCTAACAAAACTTAACTAGCAATGGTGCTCAGTGGCTGCATTTAATAAGTTTTCATAATTCTCGTCTGCCACATCCCTAGATACGGTATCATCAAACTCACTAGCGGACTGCTTACTATAATATGATTTAGGTTGTGTAGGAGGTGGGACACAAGCCATAAGGTCGAAAAGAGAACAATCAATGATGACTGGGTCAGGGAGGTTAAGTGGATAACCAGATGAACCGACGCAAAAGCTAAGCGTCCTGTCTTGCGATTCAAATTTAGAGGGAGAGTTAAAATAAGGCACTTCATTTGTTGTTGCAATACTCTTATTGTCTTCAAAGTCGAGGTTGTCTGGTAGAACTCGATATATCACATAGCAACATAAAGGCACGGTAATAATAGGGAAAACCGTAATTAATGCTGCCATAACGAACAGTGAGGAGGCAAAAACTATTTCCTTTTGTAGGGCCTCTTTATGGTGGTGAGAGTCTTCGTTGTGCAAATTGTAGTTCTCAACAATGTGCTTCACGCAGTTGAAGACGGCAATGCCACAAAGGGTAAGCATAATAAAAGGAACTATCAAAGGAAGGGCGGTCATAAGGAAGCCTGTAAATGCCGCAATGCTAAGCCAATATAGCACGGAAATTCTTGTATTCAAAAAGTTTTCTTTGAAACCAGACAACTGCTTATAGGTTAAAATTTCCATAATTACTCCTAAATCTTTACACAGTCGAATATGAAGTTGTGAAATCAAATATACATCATATTACTGGTATCGTAACAGCCCGCCTGGGCCATGTCAATTCAG
>JAGYIW010000011.1 GCA_018402195.1 Gammaproteobacteria bacterium | reverse complement strand
CTGAAGCAACTATTTTCACCGCCACAACACCAACCTTTGATTCTGCCGCACTAACTACCCTACAAGAAAGGGGCTGGGCCGCGTACAGCAACTTAAAATTTTGTCAGGCCGACGATGAAGACCTTGATGCTTGCACAGCCAGCTCCGCTGCTGCATCAACAGGCTTCTATATACCCCCAAGGTCAGAGACCTATTACAAAAATTATATCGCCAACGTTGCAAGACCAAGTTTAGGCTACGAGCTAGACCCAACAGCCCAATACTCTAGTCTATCTGAAGCCACCAAAAATGCCATCGTGGAAAAAGTGATAAGATATTGTTCAGGGGGCAACTGGGGCGGTGAGGGCTCAAGCCAATCTACCCCAGGCTTTGTGCACTTTAGTGTAGGAGATTCTGATAGCTATCGCTGGGATCCCTATGAAACAGACTCACCGAGTCTTTCAACTCTAAACGTTAGAGATGCCATCATCAACATGATTAATGGCGAGCTTTTTGACTATTACTGCTCATTTGTGGACGTTGATTAACTGCACGCCTGCTTATTCCCAAAAGGCGTGCATAAGCACGCCTTTTTTTGACCAAAGCATTGCCTATTACAAATATTTCTATTAGGATAAGGCTGTTGCTACAAGCTCACCACGGAGGGTATTATGACGCAATATCAAGGCAATATCACACAAAAAACTCTGCCCTACTTCAAAATATTTTTTGAATTCACGGCATTTGCACTTGCGTGTGCATCCATGACAGGCTGCCTTGGTAACAGCGAGAGTAAAATAAACTCAGGGCGTATTACTAGAACTACTCCTACAATAACTGCAACAGCTACTACAGTTACAACAATTACCCCCACCACCACAGTTGTGCCAACACCAGCCTTTGACTCTGCAGCACTAACTTCCCTACAAGAAAGGGGCTGGACCACATACAGCAGACTCAAGCTTTGTCAAGCTGAGGATGAACACAGCCCTGCTTGCACAGCCAACACCAGTGCCGCAGCAACAGGCTTCTATGTATCTCCAAACTCAGAGACCTATTACAAAGATTATATTGCCAATGTTGCAAGACCAAGTTTAGGTTATGAGCTAGACCCTGCAGCCCGGTATTCTAGCCTATCACAAGCCACCAAAGATGCTATCATGGCAAAAGTGATAAGATACTGTTCAGGGGGCAGCTGGGATACAAGCCCTCGCGCCATAGGCTTTACACACTACATTGAAAGGGAAAGCAGTAGCACACCCGGGCTTGCCTCCGAAACACCCTTCCCAAGCCTTTCAACTCTAAACGTTAGAGATGCCATCATTAACCTAGTTAATAGCGATCTATATAGCGAGTACTGCGCATTCGTGGATGAGATGCTCCCTTCTTAAAAACAAATCTGCTTGTTTTTAAGACAATGAAACAAATAACGGACTTTGTATAGGCACCAAGATCTAAAAAGACAGTAAGTAACGTAACATCACCTCAAGGAGAAACTCAGATGATATCAAAAAACACCATTATAATAATCACCCTTGCAACATTATCGCTTACCGCCTGTGGCGGTGGCAACACATCAAGTGCCGGAAGACGTACAAGTATAGATTTGGCTAGTCTTGGCTATGATAAATACAGACAAGGCAAGTTTATTTGCCCTGACGAATCTACAGGCAGTTGCCAAGAACGCACCGATAGACTCATATCGTTCGAATCATTCCCACAAGAGATCTATAGCCAACTAATGAACTGCGTAGCAAACCCTAGTGGCAGCTACAATCCAGGTAATACTGGCGCAAATTACAGCGGCACACCTTCACTCACTGATATTTCCGATCGATTAGAAAGCTGTTGCAGATCATTCAGTGAATTACATTACCATGACCTAGACGAGGTCATAGAGGATATGGAGGCCATGCCAGCAACAACCAACTTGAAACTAGGTGAAGTTATTATTAATAAAGTTAACGAAGAGTTATTTAACTACGCATGCTTCGTGGCGCCAGATTAACTACCAAGGGCACAGCATCAACCACCAATTGACCTTTTCTCTTATAGAATAGAGAGGTTGCTCTAGGCACATAGGCTTCATATGACCAAACAATAAGGAGTAAATCATCGGATTAAAAACCATCTCTACTGATAGCAAGACGAGGCAGCACAAGGGGCTGTGGAGGAAAGATGTAACTCAAAAGAGTTAAAGAGAAAAGCCAGCATTCAGATGGGCACCAGGCAAAAATGGCCAACGGGTCTCGTATAAAGTGCGTGGGCTATCATTCTGTTGACCTTTATGGATGAAGCAGGTAGCCGTCATAAGTTTGTCGTCTTTAGCCACAACTGCCCACAGGCGCCCATTAACACGTAAAGCAGCAAAAAAGCTAGGTAGTACTTTCTGTACAGCACCAAGAATTACAACGACATCAAAAGGACCATCTTGCTGCCACTCATGGAGTAAATCTTTGTGAACACAGTTAACACCGTCGATTACTGGCGTTTTTTCGCCAATATTCTTAGGCAAAAACCAAGTAACATGCTCACTGAGTTGAGCTATAAGCGCAGCCACATAGCCAGATTCGGGACCAACAAGGGCGACGCTATCAGTTTGACCGATCGACAAAGCATCTAACATGCGAGCTACTTCTTTTGCAGGCAACATGACAGTGCCATTGACAGCTTTAATGGCCCCCTCTGAATAAGCCACACTGTGATAATCCGGATGTACAAAAGTCTGCCTATCAACATGTCCCATCAACAACAGCAGGGATTTATCCAACATGTCCCAAGTATGCACCTGGTGTTGCACCATGTTTTTGGCTTCAATTGATTGCATGGAGATACCTTAAGGTTATGCCGATGCGCGGTATTGTAATGTAATATTAATACCCAGTAAATAAGAAGAAAATTATCACAGCAATTCTCGGTGAAGCTACTTTCCCAAATGTTCTGTGCAATATAGGCGTATCTCCCTGTAAACCCTCTAGAACTAATTTAAACTTCAGCTCTTTTGCCCATTTCTTCCACTTCATTGTCTTAGCCTCCTTGTCTAGCTGTAGAATAACACCCTCTTAAATACACAACCAGCTTAACTGGTAATTGGGGGTAGTATCATTTTTCTCATCTTGCCATTTTACCTTTATCGTTGCCGATTGATGGCAATCGTCGGAATGTAGGTTCTTAGTTGGCCTCCACAAGCTGTATTAACTCACCAAGTCGTGGCAGACGCAGATTCATTTACTCAACTATTGTCACATTGTTTGACTTCCTTGATCGCACAGATAGACAACACTCTCGTTTGAGCAAAACAAAACGCTATGTTCTAAGAGAGAAAAACAAGACTCAGAATCGCACAAGACATCAAACGCACAGCTACAAACAAGCTCGAAAAGCCCTAAGCCGCTCTCTGTAATCATCAGCAGAAAAAACTGCCGACCCAGCAACAATAGTGTCCGCCCCTGCTTCAATCACAGAAGCAACATTATCAAGAGAAATGCCCCCATCGACACTCAGCCTAGCTCGAGAACCACGCTCATCAAGAATCTGTCGCACCTGCTTGATATTATTATACACTATTGGCATAAAAGCTTGTCCAGCAAAGCCAGGATTCACCGACATCAGTAAAACCAAATCCAACCTATCTAAGTATGGCTCAAGCACACCCACATCGCCATTGGGGTTGATGGCCAGCCCCCTATGACAACCATACTGTTTAATCAAGGCCAACGAAACATCAACGTCATCACTGGCTTCAGGATGAATGGTAATGATACTCGCTCCTGCCTTAGCAAAAGCCTGAATCATGGCATCAACTGGCTGCACCATCAAATGCACATCAATGATGGCATCAATACCTGTCTTTCTCAAACTCTCCACATACCAAAAGGTCCCACCCGTTAAATTGGGGCACATAATGATTATCCATGACATCAAAGTGAATCAAATCAGCCCCAGCCTTTAATACAGCCTTAACTTCATCGCCCAAACGTGAAAAATCGGCAGACAAAATCGACGGGGCTATCCCCACAGAATGTTTGGGTGACATAATCTTTCTCCTTCTTTACAATTTCCGGCAACCCCACGCTAAGACTTATTAATCCAGTGAAACAGCTGATACCAAACCATTCAGTTAGTGCCAACCATTGGCTTTACAGATTTGCTCATAAGCTGCCCTGATGGATTGTGTCTTTTCAGTGGCCATCTTAATCATAGAATCAGGCAAACCTTTTGCCATAAGCTTGTCAGGATGATATTCACTCATCAGCTTGCGATAAGCCCGTTTAACTTCTTGGCGAGACGCTCCAGACTTGAGTCCTAAAGTTTCGTAAGCTGATTTCAATAAGCTGCCAGCAGAATAACCATCTTGGCCACTAGATCCCTGCGATTGCTGATGTTGGTAGGATTGATAATACTGCCCCTGTGCTTGTTGATAGCTGGCAGTCACCTTCAAACGCTGAGAAATATGCTTGAGTAATAGCTCTTGCTCACGACTAAATTGCCCATCAGCCTGGGTAGCCTGTACTTGAATCTGCACAAACAGCTGTTTTAAAACACTATGCCAACCTACGGCTTGTTTCAGCTTATCCAAAGCCTCATCAAGATCAAAGCTCGTCTGCTTTCCCTCGTTAAAAAATCGCATGGCTTCATGCTTGCGCGCCGAATCCAAGCCCATGCGCCCCATAACTTCACGCGCATGTTGGATCTCACGCTCACACACCCGGCCATCTGCTTTGGCTATATGACCCATGACCTGGAAAGTAACACGAAAAAAAATATCCTGGGTATGCACACCAGAGTTGCCAGACCAAGAATAACCCCCCTGTGAATCGGCAATCATACCGCCCATCCACCAGCCCAAAAACAAGCCTATCGGCCCGAGGAAAATAAAACCAATCAACGCCCCCAGAACTCGCATATCACCCAACCTTAAGCTTCAAAGTCAATTAACCATAACGTTGATTGGTTAACTGTGCCCCCATAATGGCCCCCACAAGAGCACCTGCCGAACCCGCTAGCATATAACCAGTCATCCCGCCAACAAGCGCACCACCATAGGTGTGTGACATGCCACTAAACGCGCCAGAAACATCAGCCATTAAGCCACCAGCATCTGCGCCATCATTGACGTTTTCATCATCACCATCGCGATAAAAACGATAATTTTCAGGACGGTCCCCCATATTAGTCTTTTTATCGTAGGAGCCTGCCTCAACCAGATCACCTGCTTCCGCAGCCACCAAATGCTCTGGTCTTCTATCGATCGCAGGCCCAAGAGGGCCGTCATCGATAAGATCGATTTCTCTAAGATTGATCTTTTCCATAAGCGCCTCTTTCCCCTATACAAAATCTCTGAAAAACGTTAAAATAGTATGATTCATTTGACCAGTAATGTTTGCGTCTCTAACAGCCATTATCAATCAAAGCACCTGCGAGCACAAGTAGAAGATGTCTACGCCTTTTATCCCATCCTTAGCAACACATGACCATGCTTCTATGTTAGAAAATTTAACTTCGCACTTGATTGCCCAACAACAAGCCATACAAGGTTGGATTGAGCAAGCCATGGCTTTGCTACCAACACCCATCTACACCTCTGTAGATCTTCGCCATGCTGGCTTCAAAGTTTCGCCCATAGACACCAATGTTTTTCCTGGAGGATTCAATAACTTACACAAAAGCGCCTTGCCTCTTGCAATCAAAGCCTTTCAAAACACCATTAGCCAGGTCACTGCAGGCCAACGCATCTTACTTGTCCCAGAAAACCTGACACGCAATCCAGGCTATTTGGAAAATATCACAAGCTTGCAGGCCATTCTTACAAATGCGGGTTTTGAGGTGAGAGTTGGCTCACTATTACCGGAGTTACTCCAGACCAGAACGCTCACACTACCCTCAGGGAAAACCCTGGCCATAGAGCCCTTATTAGCCGAAAATCACTCAGTACACCTGACTGATTTTTCACCTGACCTCATTTTGCTCAATCATGACCTATCCAACCATGAAGCCAGTTTTTTCCGTAACATTAAGCAACCTGTACTGCCTAATGTTGACATGGGTTGGTCTTCGCGCACCAAATCACAGCACTTCAACTTCTACGCACAAACCACAGCATCATTTGCGCAATCATTTGATTTTGATCCTTGGCTTATCACTCCTATGCATGCTCATTGTCATCCTATCAACTTTGAGGACCGCCAAGATATGCAAGAACTTCAATCAGCCGTAAGTGATTTACTAGAGCAAATTAAGCAACATTATCAAAAAAATGGTATTGCTCAGAATCCTTATGTGGCCGTCAAAGCCAACGCTGGCACCTACGGCATGGGCATCATGATGATTCACGACGCAAGCGAACTAAGCGTATTGAGCAAAAAGCAGAAAAAAATCATGACAAAAAGCAAAAACAACCGAGCTGTTTCTGATGTTATTATTCAAGAAGGTGTACCAACCCTAGAGACCTGGCAAGATGCCGTAGCTGAGCCAGTCATTTACACCGTAGGCAGGGACGTTGTAGGCGGATTTTATCGTTTGCATACCAGCAAAAATGCCCTGGAAAATCTTAACGCACCCGGAATGTCATTCCAACCGATGCCATGTCCTCTAGATTACCAAACCACCAACCTTGAACCCAATGACCCGCGAAATCGATTTTACATGTATAAAATTATCAGCCAACTCACAATGATTGCAGCAGCCAAAGAAGCACAAGCCATCAAAAACCAGGACAATATGTCATGCCAAAACAGTTACTGATACAAATGGATCCCCTTGCTGGCCTAAATCCAGCCAAAGACACATCACTAGCTTTTATCCGGCATATAGAATCACAATCCAGCTGGCGAGTACATCTGACATTTCCTAATAACCTGTGGATAGATAATGGCATACCAAAAGCCATTACCCATAAAGTCAGAGGAATAGACGATAACAATACCCTGCCCACCTTGGGTGAAGCCAAAAACACACCATTGCAAGATTTTGACGCCATCTGGATTCGCCAAGACCCACCTTTTAACATGGCCTACCTAACCATGCTTCAGGTGATGTCACTTGCTCAGCAGCAAGGGGCTTTAGTGCTTAATAACCCTGATGCCATGGCAACCAATAACGAAAAATTATCTATTTATCAATACCCAGAGCATTGCCCTCCCAGCCTGGTCACACAACAACAATCTATCATCGAAGTATTTCTACAGCAACATGGAAAATCGGTTATCAAACCATTAGATCAGATGGGTGGCCGTGGCATTTTTATCCTTGACCTTCAGGACACCAACCGCCACAGCATCATGGAAGCCTGTACGAAATATGGACAACGCATGGTAATGGTACAGCAGTTTTTGCCAGCCATCAAAGATGGTGATTGCCGCATTTTACTGATAGATGGTGAGGCAATACCTTACACACTTGTGCGTAGCCCCAGTAACACTGACTTTCGTGGCAACATGGCTGCTGGAGGCACCACAAATGTACGACCAATTTCAGAAAAAGAAGCCGACATTTGCACGCAAATTGGCCCTACATTAGCCAAACAAGGCCTTATGTTTGTTGGCCTTGATCTGATTGGTGATCAAATCACAGAAATCAATGTCACAAGCCCCACAGGTATAGTACAAATTGAGGCCAACACCAATATCAATATATGCGCAAAAATTCTTGAATCAATTGAAAAAATATTAAAAAAATAATGCGGCTGACTTCGTCCTCAGAAGTAGCAAGTACCCAGGAATCTAAACAAACCGCATACAGCATAGATGCTACACCAATTCAGAAATAACGTCTTCAGCAAGGGCTACTGTCAAAGCTTCAAAATCCCAAAGTTTTTTATCCATCAACTGACTAGGCTTAACACTGCTAAGCGCATGCAGAATATTACTGGGAATTTTTGGATTTTCTTGTGCCAACCACTCAACCAACTTCTTGGTTCTAGCTCGCTTCAAGTTAGCCTGGCTGCCACAAAGATTGCAAGGGATGATAGGAAATTTTTGCTCCTCAGCATAAGCCACCAAATCTTTTTCCTGCACATAACACATGGGACGAATCACCACATGTTTTTTGCTATCTGACAAAAGCTTGGGCGGCATGGATTGGATCTGACCATTGTAAAAAATCGACATCAACAAAGTAACAATCAAATCATCTCGGTGGTGCCCCAATGCAATTTTATTAAAACCATGGACTTCCGCATAGTTATAAATAATGCCTCTACGTAATCTTGAGCACAAAGAACAATAAGTCTTCCCCTCATCTACTTTGTCTATAACAATTTTATAGGTATTTTCAGAGAGGATTTCGTAGTCTAAACCTTGGGTTTCAAGCCAACCCTTAAGCTGATCATCACACCATCCTGGCTGCCCTTGATCCAAGGTAAACACTTTAAGGTCAAAGGATTTATTCGACTCTATCCACATCCGTCGTAGGATATGGGTCATGGCAAAAGAATCTTTGCCCCCAGATAAACACACCAGCACTTTATCGCCTTTGGCAATCATGTTGAACACATTAATGCCCTTTTCCATGTAGTGCTGGATTTTTCTCCCTAACCGACTTGGCCTCATAGTCTACTTACTGTTTTTTAAAACTTTTTTCAGTATAATGCATGACATACTTGACCGCAAGGCCTGGAAGCACAAATGCAACCCAACTCAGACTGGCATTTACATTGGAATAACGACATGCTTTGCTGCACAAATAGCGCACAGAGCTACCACGTGGATTTCCTAAACCCAGCTTTTCAACACAGAATTAAGTCTCTTAACAAGAAAGATCCACTGATACGGGCATTAGGCTTACACAAAAGCCCAGACGTCCATGTGATTGACACTACGGCAGGATTTGGCCAAGACGGGGTTTGCATCAGCACTTACGCCAACAAAGTTACCTTGCTGGAACAATCCGCCCTTGTGCACGCACTTCTACAAAACGGCCTAGAACGAGCATCCAACTGGCTAGCAAAACAAAAAGCCAAAATCGAGCTACACCATATCAACGCCTGTGATTATTTAAGCAAACTGAATAAAAGCGAATACCCTGATGTTATTTACCTCGACCCCATGTACCCAGAACGCAGCAAACAAGCACTGAGCAAATTACCCATGCAGTGCTTACAAACCATCACTAGCCCACAAAATGATATCCATTTATTCCAAATTGCCTTAGTAAAGGCCCTAAAACGCACGGTAATCAAACGCCCAAATCACGCCATCTTCTGGGGAAAACCTGACTTAAGCCTCAAAGGCAAAAGCCATAGATTTGACATTTATTTATCGCTTAACCAAACCTGATGCGGCCAAAAGTACGCCGAGCATCAACCACAACGGTACTGCTGCCCACACCACATGCATACTGCCTGAAGGCAAAACCGGCACCAAACGTGCCATTAGCACCATGGCGCAACCCAACAGCCAGGGATCTTGTGCCCAAACATCACGTCGCCTCCAAAGCTGTCGAAAAGCCAAACCCAAACCAACAACAAAAAGCCCAAAACCTATAATCCCTGCCTCAGCCAACCACTCCAAATAAAGGTTGTGCGGATGATGACCACAAGGAAAAATGCTATCAATGATATAAGACTTGCGCTCCACACTATCGGTCTTTGCCCTAAAATGATGCAGTTTTGGACACACATGCCTGTATTGCTTAGTGCCAACACCTAAAAGTGGGTAATCCAGAAATGTCTGCCACCCACCCCGATAAACCACACCATAATCAGAATCACGAAAGTGACTAATTTTATCAACAGTCAAGGCCACTTGACGATTAAAAGCAGCGGAGTCAGCCCATAAAATAGAACCACAAAGCACCCCAAGCCCTAAGACAAAAAGCCACAAATGACGGCGAACAGGCGACCAAAACATGCAAAAACCGGCAAATGCTAACAACATCTCTAGCAATCCGCCTCTATCTCCAGACAAAAGCCCTATGGCGAAAACCCCTAAGGCAAAAACCAACCAGGCCAAGCGCAGCCAAACCACACCAGCACGACTAACAATTTGATGAAAACCATAAGCCATTACCGGAACACCAATCCAAGCCAGTGTCAAACCTATCCGGGGCCGACGCAAAGACCCTGTCAGTCTATCGGTCATCCATTTTGCGCGACCAATAAGGTCATAGCCCACCACATATTGGATTAAGGTATCTATCACAGCAAACCCAGAAGCGACCGCCATGCCACAAAACAAAAAACGTCTTCGCCCAGGCAAGACCATTAACCAAGCCTGCAATGCAGCAAAAAAAAGCAAATAGCGACCAAATAAAAGTGCTTTAACCACTGAGTCTTGTAGCAATCCCGTAAACAAAGACCTTAGGATTATCCATGCCCATAAAGCCAGAAATGCCTGCATCCATGGCTGCTTCAGCCAAGACCAGGCCTGATGACGCCAGCTATGAAAAACAAAAAGCAACCCAATACTTGACAGAGCAATATCAGTAGGCAGCGGACCAAAAAACATCGACATCGGCAACAACGTAAGCAGCGCCAATCCACTTTTAGTCACCGTATTTTCTTGCATCCATTGCTCGGACATCTCTCGAAAAAACATCAACATCACCATTTGCCATCTACATCAGCCAAATCCCCGCACTGCTCTAACCACTGTTTACGGTCAGAGGAACGCTTTTTGGTCAATAACATATCAAAAAGATGCTGAGTCGAAGCCCCATCATCAATCTGCAATTGCACCAAGCGACGAGTTTCTGCCGCCATGGTAGTCTCGCGAAGTTGCGGTGGATTCATCTCTCCTAAACCTTTAAAGCGCTGCACATTAATCACGCCTCTACCACCTGCCAACTTCTTGAGAGTGACTTGTTTCTCTTCTTCATCAAGAGCGTAATACACTTCTTTGCCGCGATCAATACGATACAAAGGCGGCATAGCCACGTAAATATGCCCCTGCTCCACCAAAGGACGAAAATGTTGTAAAAACAAAGCACAAATCAAAGTAGCAATATGAGCACCATCAGAATCAGCATCAGCAAGAATACAGACTTTATGATACCGCAAACGAGACAAATCGCCTGAGCCTGGGTCAACACCCAAAGCCACAGTAATATCATGAATTTCTTGAGAAGCCAACACTCTATCCGAATCAATCTCCCAAGTGTTAAGAATCTTACCTCGCAGCGGTAAAATTGCCTGAGTATCTTTATCTCTAGCTTGTTTGGCTGAACCACCAGCAGAATCCCCTTCCACCAAGAACAATTCACTCATTTCTGGCTCACGAGAGATACAGTCTGCCAACTTACCTGGTAGCGCCGGACCAGTGGCAATAGTCTTGCGGGTCACCTTTTTACTAGTGCGCAAGCGCGTTTGTGCGTTACTAACCACAACCTCAGCAATAGCTGTCCCCACATCGACATGATTGTTCAGCCAAAGGCTAAAAGCATCAGACGCTACCCCAGAAACATATGAAGCGCATTGTCGCGAGGACAAACGCTCTTTGGTTTGACCCGAAAATTGTGGCTCTTGCATTTTTACCGATAACACAAACTGACAATTGCTCCATAGATCCTCAGGCGTCAACTTGACACCTCGTGGCAATAACTTATGCATTTCACAAAATTCACGCATGGCGTTGAGCAAACCTTGACGAAAACCACTCACATGCGTGCCACCCTGAGTGGTAGGAATCAGATTAACATAGCTTTCATTAATCAATGGCCCATGCTCAGGCGTCCAACAAATCGCCCAATCCACTGCTTCAGTATCAGAAGATTGCGACCCCATGAACGGCTCATTTTCGGGCAAACTGGGTATGTCCACCAATGCCCCACGCAAATAATCTTTGACACCATCGGCAAAACACCAGGTCTCCGTTTCGTTTCTACCCACCTGAGTAAAACTGACAGACAAGCCTGGACACAACACCGCTTTTGCCCGTAATACATGCTTGAGCGCTGTCAAAGAAAACTTAGATGAATCAAAATACTTAGCCTCAGGCCAAAAACGAATCGTGGTCCCTGTATCACGTTTACGTGTATCTCCCACCTTGATAAGCTCAGTAACTTTCTCACCTTGAGCAAACACCATCTCGTAAAGCGCTCCATCACGTCTCACCTGAACCAAAAGCTTGGCTGAAAGTGCATTGACCACAGAAATACCCACGCCATGCAAGCCCCCAGAAAAAGAATAGTTTTTGTTGGAAAACTTACCACCGGCATGCAAACGGGTAAGAATAAGCTCAACACCAGGAATGCCTTCTTCGGGATGAATATCAATGGGCATGCCACGGCCATCATCAATAACTTCTAGCGAGCCATCTTCATACAAATTGACAATGATATGACACGCATGGCCGGCAATGGCCTCATCAACACTGTTATCAATCACTTCATAAGACAAGTGATTAGGCATCTCTGTCATGGTGTACATGCCCGGTCGCTTACGTACAGGATCCAAGCCCGTCAAAACCTCAAGTGAATCTGCTGTATATTGACCTTGTGTCATATTAAATCACCATTTTTTACCAATTAAATCTTGCTGTAACGCCAACCACTGCAATCCTATCAATGTCAATGAATTGCAAATGCGTCCTGCTGCCATCAAAGACAGCGCCTCATCTAGGGACACCACAAACATGCGAATATCCTCACCTTCATGGCTGACACCAAAAAAGCCTCCCGAATCAGGCGACGTTATTTTAGCACAATAAAGTGTCACTTGCTCGTTGCTAGCACCAGGACTTGCCCAATACCTGTGCATAAGAAGCAATGCTTCGGCAGTTAACCCAGTTTCCTCAAGCAGCTCCCGCCTAGCCAGTGCTTCCATAGATTCATCCGGTTGATCACTGATACCTGCAACAATCTCAATCAACCACGGTGACAAATCATCTTCCAGTGCACCAACACGAAACTGCTCAATAAGCACAACTTTGTTCTGCACCGGGTCGTAAGGCAGCACAGCTACCACAGGCGGCTTGTCTTGGCATTCTCGCAGCAATGCTTCGGTCTGCCCTCCTTGAAACGCAGCATGCTGCAATGTGAAATTATCAATGGCTGTATACCCTTGATAACGTCTTTCACGTTTAAGCACATCAACATCATTTCGACCAAAACTTGGCTTTATTAGATTCATGGAAAGATCCTAAGATTTTGATATTGGCATAAATTAACCCAGCTATTTACTATCTTGAATATACTGGCAGCAATTCTCGGTGAAGCTACTCTGCCCAAACTTGCTGTGCAGTATAGGTGTGTCTCCCTGTAAACCTTCTAAAACCAATTTAAACTTCAGCTCTTTTGCCCATTTCTTGCGCTTCATTGTCTTAGTCTCCTTGTATAGCTGTAGATTAGCACTCTCTTGAGATGCACTAAACACCAGAAATCGGGGGATGATAAATCATCTGCACCCCGTTGCCATCTGGATCCAAGCAATAAAAACTGTGTGCCCCATCCCTATGGGCTTTGAGCTCACTTTTAATGGAAACATCATGGGCCAACATAAAATCATACCATTGCTTCACCGTTTCCGGACTATCCAAAATAAACCCCAGATGATCCAAAGCTTGATGTTTCCCGCGTATAAAATCCTCAGGCGCCCTATGCAAGGCCAGATTGTCATTGCCTGAAGTCAAATATACATTGTCGGCATCTGGCTGCCATTCAACGGTCATCCCCAAAAGATCGCGATAAAACGCAACACAATCCTCCAGAGCTACCACCCGCAACGCCAAATGCCGCATGCCCAATTGCTTTGGGGGGATTTGATCAGCCATCTTTCACCTTCTCCAAGAAAATCTTTAGCTTAGCCACGCTAAATATAAAAAACTAGTGTCTTCATGCCATTAGATGTCCAACGCATCAAATGACTCACCCAGCCAGGTAAGACCTTAGCACCATGATCTTCCGCCATATCGGCATGCTCAGCCTCATCAATGCGCATTTGTGCCAAAACCGCATGGCTGGATTGATCAACCTCAGGCAAAAACTGCATATGCTCGTGCAAATGCGCCTCAACTTGCCGCTCTGTTTCTGCAAGAAAACCCAGATTCCAACCATCACCCAATGTCCCAGCAAAAGCTCCTAAAACCCATGAACCCACATACCAAAAAGGATTAAGCACACTGGGCTGGCTACCCAATTTGCGCAAACGATCCGCACACCAAGCCAAATGGTCAATTTCCTCAACCTGCGCTTGGCACAAAAATTCTTGTAAATGGGGCGAACGCGAAGTCATGGCTTGGCCCTTATAAAGCGCTTGCGCACACACCTCGCCAGTATGATTGATGCGCATCAAGCCACTGCTAAGCTTTTTTTCTTGATCGCTTAAAACTGGCTCTGGGATATTTTTCGCCGGGCTAGGACGTGAATGAGGCACCTCCCCCCCTGCAAACAGTCGTAGCGCACAATCAAAGGATATAATCTGCTGATCAAGCCATGTTGAACGATGTCGAAAATGCATGCAAACCATCTTCCCAAGTTGCTTCACATTGGTTATAGTGTAAATTGTTTTATAGAAACTTTCCAGAACAAGAAGAATGGACAACAACCTCACAGTTTTTTTTTCAAATGCCCACTGTGCCAACTGCCTAGAAGGAACGATTAAAACCCTCAAAAGGGCGTACCCTCACCTGGCAGTCAACCAGGATGTCATGAGAAAAACCATCAGCATCACCGGCGAGGGCGTCCCAGCCATAAGAACCGTCCAAGATATTGCTGAGGAAAGCGGACAAGAATGCAGGCTTTATACCCCCTCTCCACGCAAAAAGCCCCGGGCAGGAAAAACACAAGCAACAAGTAAAATGGAACGAGAAAAGCAGCCTCATATTCCACACTCAAACCACAAAAACTTTCGCCACTTTTTACTACTTGGTACATTTTCTCTCACTTTAATGACCCTCATGCTTTTAGGCGTCACTTTTTCACCTTTGGCATCACTGCTACTTTGTGGCCTTGCTGGTGTCTGCATGGCCATGTACAGCAAAGATTTGTTCAAAGAAGCTTGGCTCTGCCTGTTAGGCAAGCACCCTCTCACCATCAATGTCTTCTTTGCCTTTAGCGCAGGTTTATGTTTGATTTTCAGCGTCATCGCCACCCTTGGTGTGGCAGTACCTTTTTGTCTAGATATGGCCCTGATGCTGCTATCAACACGCCATTTGGGCATTTGGCTACACAATAGGCTGGGCTTCCAAGTAGAAGAATCCTGGTCCTTATTTGATAACATGCCCACCCATGTGAAACTGATCACAGATGACCAAAACTCCACAGACATCCCAACAACAGCCATCAAAAAAGGCGAAATTATCACCGTAGAGCCTGGCACCATACCCGTCGATGGGGTACTGGTAAATAACAGTCAAGCCACCATAAATACCCAGGCCTACACAGGAAAAAACATTGCCGAGGAGCACAAAGCCGGCGATAAAGTATACGCCGGATGCACTTCCCACAACACCATCACCATTGAAACAACTTGCGACCATACTGACAGCGAGCTGGTGGATTTATTTACCAAAGAAAATCAACCCCACACCCGCCAAGATCGCCTAAATACTAAGTCATCAACATTCGACCGCTGGCTTGAGAAACTGCTGCGCCAAGAACTAGTCTTCATTTTACTGTTTGCTGTTTTTACTACTGTTTTATGGGCATTTATTAACCCCAGCGTGGCAATATTCGCCGCCATCTCAGTCATGCTGATATCCTGTCCCTGCGTTTTGGCCATTACCATTCCACTCATGGGCGTCACCACCAGCAACAAAGCCTCACAGTATGGGATTTATTTCAAAAATGCTTCTGCTATCATCGCATTAGCTCAAACAGACACCCTTTACATCGATAAAACAGGCACACTCACCCAGCTCTACATCAAAGACCTCACCTACCGAGATGAAAATAGCTTAACCCAATGGGATGCAGACGCCACCCCCATCACCCTGCCCAAAAGTTTAACCCTGCTGTACGCTTTAGAAAAAGCCGCGCAAGCACAGCGTAAAAAAGGCCCCTATGCCAATGCCATTCTTCAGACACTGGGAGAACAAGAAGAATCCAACCAAGTACATGACTTTAAGTTTGTCAGAGCTTTTAATCAACCAGAAAAGGCAACTGCATACAACCCCATCAAAGGCCTGTGTGGAGAAATTGATGGCCAACAAATATGGGCAGGCAATGTACAATGGGTTTGCCAAACATTACCCGCGCTAACAAATATCATTTCGGGACTCAACCTCCCCTCCAATGCCCTGGTCTGGGCCAACAATGCCGCAGTCCTCGGACATATCACTTTCCGAGAAGACTGCAAACCCAGCGCCATGAAAGCCATTGAAAAACTAAGAAAATTCTTCAAACACATCATTGGACTATCTGGGGACACAGAAGACGCCACCAAAGCCACCATGAAAAAATTGGGCATCGAAGATTTTCAACATTCACAAACCCCAAAAACCAAACAAGAAGCCATTACAAAATCCCAAGCATTGGGCAACAACACCGCCATGATGGGCGATGGTATCAACGATTTATTGGCACAACAAAAATCCAATTGTGGCATAGGCTATGACCAAGATAAAAAGGAATTAGATGTCATTCTAGCTGACCACTCACCTTGGCAATTATACCAAGCTAAAGTGCTGGCAAGACAGTGCTACAAAGCCATTAAAGTCGCCTTAGGCTTTTCCCTGGCATACAACTTGGTGGGCATTTTCCTCGCTGCAGGCGGTTTTTTGTTGCTCACCGGCATGATGATGAATCCCATGATAGCCGCTGCCATGATGATAGGCTCTTTCTTTGTTCTCACTTGCATTGCCTATGGGTTAAAAGCTCTGAGCGTACCCGCTTTTCAGAATGATTCTATCAATCCCTCGCCTAAAAATGCTTTCACTGATGCAAATACTTCCTTTATGGAAAACTCACATAAGGCCAAAAAAAGGCTAGATTTTAACAATCAAAATACCACTGTGGCAGCTAAGTCAGGGCGCTATATGGGGCAAACCCAATCACTCATGATGAAGGCATCATAACTCCTCAAAACAAGGCTACAACGGGTGGGAATCCCTGACTCTTTGGATAAACGCTCTTGCGCAAACACCACTATTCCCCTATACTGAGAACCTTTTAAAATCAGTCAATAAGCAAAAATGGGCCAAGCAATTCCCGCCAACGATACCGAAACATTGAGCCTAGCAAGCTTTACGGAAAAAGCTTATCTCAACTATGCCATGTACGTCATTCTTGATCGAGCCTTGCCACATCTTGCCGATGGCCTCAAGCCAGTACAACGCCGCATCATTTACGCCATGTCGGAGCTAGGTCTCAATGCTTCTGCCAAATACAAAAAATCAGCGCGTACCGTTGGTGATGTTTTGGGTAAATTCCATCCTCACGGCGATAGCGCCTGCTACGAAGCCATGGTATTGATGGCACAACCTTTTTCCTTTCGTTATCCTTTCGTTGACGGCCAAGGCAACTGGGGATCTGCTGACGATCCAAAATCTTTTGCTGCCATGCGTTATACAGAGTCTCGATTATCACCTTACGCCGAAGCCCTACTCAAAGAACTAGGCCATGGCACCGTCGACTGGGCGCCCAACTTTGACAGCACTCTAGAAGAACCAACACTACTACCCGCCCGTTTGCCCAACGTACTCCTCAACGGAGCTACCGGTATTGCCGTCGGTATGGCTACCGATATTCCACCACATAATCTCAATGAAGTGGTTAATGCCTGCATCCATCTACTAGAAAACCCCAAAGCAACACTTGAAGAATTAATGGTTCACCTACCCGGCCCTGACTTCCCCACAGCTGCAGAAATTATTACCCCCAGCCATGAAATTCAAGCCATGTACAAAAAAGGCATGGGGTCAATCAAGATGCGCGCCGTTTACCACAAACATAAAAGTTCTGGCGATATTGTCATAACCGCACTACCCTACCACACCTCTGGTGCCAAAGTTTTAGAGCAAATTGCTGCACAAATGCATGCAAAAAAATTGCCCATGGTCGTCGATCTAAGAGATGAATCCGACCACGAAAATCCCACACGTTTAGTCATCATACCTCGCTCCAGCCGTGTTGATGCTAAGGCACTGATGAGCCATTTATTCGCCTCCACCGATTTGGAAAAAAATTTCCGCGTCTGCCTCAACATGGTTGGCAATAACGGGCGGCCGGAAGTCAAATCATTGCCCATCATCCTCTCTGAATGGCTAAGCTATCGCTTACAAACAGTGACCCGCCGATTACAACACCGTTTAGAAAAAATCTTGGCACGCTTACATATTTTAGATGGATTGATGACAGCCTACCTCAATATCGATGAAGTTATTCGCATTATTCGTGAATACGACGATGCCAAAACTGAACTAATGGGACAATTCAAGCTCAGCGAGATTCAAGCTGAAGCTATTCTTAACCTCAAACTAAGACAAATCGCCAAACTAGAAGAAGTCAAAATCCATGGTGAGCAAGATGAGTTGCAACGTGAACGCGACAGCATCGAAAAAAACCTAAGTTCCACCACTAGACTAAAGACTTTAATAAAAAAAGAATTAAGATCTGACGCTGATATTTATGGTGATGATAGACGCTCTCCCATTGTCATGCGCCAAGAAGCCAAAGCCATGTCGGAAGTCGAGCAAATGCCGAATGAAGTCGTTACCATTGTGCTCTCGAAGAAAGGCTGGATTAGAGCTGCCAAAGGCCACGACATTGATCCAATGAGCCTGAACTATAAAGCTGGTGACAACCTATTAACAGCTACACAAGGCCGTAGCAATCAAACCTCCGTATTCATTGATTCCACAGGCCGAGCCTACAGCTTACCCAACCACACGTTTCCTTCAGCACGCAGCCAAGGAGAGCCCTTAAGCTCAAAAATTAAGCTTCCCCCTGGGGCTTGCATTGAAACCTTGATCTGCGACAACCCCGACACCCAGTACGTCCTCGCATCGGATGCAGGTTATGGCTACATAGTCTCTCTTAAAGACATGATTAGCAAAAATCGTGCGGGGAAAGCCCAGCCTAACCCTGCCGTCTGCTGCAAAGGTACACACCTGACAATATGAAAATTTAGACTCCCAATATTTGGCAGCCGCCACCACTGAGGGCCGTCTGCTGGTGTTCCCCCTCGCCTGCTTGCCCGTACTACCCCGCGGTAAGGGCAATAAAATCATTCAGATTCCATCCATACGCGCCAGTAACCGAGAAGAATTCGTCGTTGCCCTGGCAATATTAAATGAAAACAGCTCGTTAACTCTGATGGCAGGCAAGCGCAAGTACACCATGAAACCTGCTGACATGGCGCACTATCAAGGAGAAAGAGGTCGAAGAGGTAACAAACTACCTCGTGGATTCCAGCGTGTTAGCGCCATGATTGCCGAACATCCCTCCACAAAGAAGACCACAAAAGAGAGTGACAACGTTAGCGAAATGAGCGATGATTAAAAGCCAGTTTATTTGATTAGATGACAGGCCCATGACCACCAACCGTTTATTGGGCGGTGCCCTACTCATCACTAGCACCACCATCGGCGCAGCCATGATTGCTCTGCCTGTCTCTGCTGCCGGTATTAGCTTTGCCCCCTCTGCGTTATTGCTGTGTGCCTGCTGGGTGCTAATGTTATATAGCGCATTCCTTATTCTTGAAGTCAACTTATGGTTTGAAGAAGGTGTCAACATGGTCACCATGGCACAAAACACCTTGGGTAAAACAGGCAAGTCGGTTGCCTGGACAGCCTACTTGCTCCTATTGTATTCACTGATGGCCGCCTATTTATCAGGCATGAATGCCATCATAGAAAGCTCGCATTTTCTAATGGGCCAAGCAGTATTCCCCCCCTGGCTAGGATCGTTGGTGTTGTTCAGTTTATTTGTCTTCATCATTTACCTGGGCACGCGCACTGTGGATTACCTCAACCGAGTTTTTGTTTCTGGCCTGTTCATTGCCTACATCATTTTGGTTGCCTCCATCGCCCCTCACATTGATCAAAACAACCTAACACATCTGTATTTCAATCACTGGTTATATGCCATTCCCATCATGATCACGTCCTTTGGCTATCACATAGTTATCCCCAGCGTACGCAATTACCTCAACCACGAGCCAGACAAAGTGGTATCCGCTATTGGTCTAGGGAGTATTGTGCCTATCATCATGTACCTGGGTTGGATGTTCATCATTTTAGGTGCCATCCCAGATACTCAGTTAACTGCTATTTGGTTCAAAGGCCAGCCAGCCATCGACTTGCCAAAAACCTTAGATGCTCTCCTCAACAACAGCACCATATCAGCAGGCGCCACCACTTTTACCTTTTTTGCCATTGCCACTTCTTTCATCGGCGTATCATTGAGTTTATTTGATTTTCTGTGTGATGGGCTACACATCTCCAAAACAAAACTTGGACGTGTTGCAACAGCAGGGCTAACCTTCTTGCCTCCATTGATTTTCAACTTATTTCACCCCAATGCTTTCTTAGAAACTCTAGGCTATGCCAGTATTTTTGTTGCAGTCTTGCTTGGGCTTTTACCCATTGCCATGGTCTGGCAAGGCCGCTACACCCAATCCCTACAAGGAAGCTATAAAGCCCCAGGCGGTAAAGGTACCATGATCATCGCTGGCGTCTGCTTTGTGGCCGTGATTGTACTTGAGATCATGCCCCACTAAGTTTGTACCAATAAGTATCACTCTGACAAAAGCAGTAGCAGTAGCAGATTAAGGCTTTGAAATAAACTATTGCATGTCAATGGGATCAACATCAATACTCCACCGAACTTTTTTAGCAAGAGGCAAGCGCTGTAAAAATGCACGCGCATTAAGCAAGTACTGATGCCTCTGCTTACGAACATCAGTCCAAATGAGCAATTGCACACGATACTGGCCAGCGCGCCTGGCCATAGGGGAAGCCAATGGCCCCACACATTTCACGCCAGTAGTATTAGGCGTCTGTTTGACCAAAGCCTGCAGGACTTGCAATGGATAATCGGGATTGGGTGAAGATGCTCGAATCAATGCCATATAGCCATAAGGAGGCAACCCTAAAGCTTTACGTTCTTGTAGCAAAGCCTCGGCAAAAGCGTGATAACCATTTTGAACCAACAACTGTAATAAAGGGTGTTGGGGCTGATGGGTTTGCACCACCACCTCTCCAGGCTTATCAGCACGACCAGCCCTTCCTGCCACTTGCACCATCAAAGCGCCTAAACGTTCTATGGCATGAAAATCAGCACTGAAAAAAGCATCGTCCATGTTGACCACAGCCACCATGGTGAGGTTAGGAAAATCATGGCCTTTAGCAAGCATTTGCGTACCCACTAATAACTTATATTGATTTGAATGAATATCAGATAACATCTTATCTAACGTGCCTTTTTTTCGGACACTATCCCTATCGATGCGCAGCAAAGAAACCTTGGGAAAATGCTGCCTTAGGGCCTGTTCCAAACGCCCTGTGCCCACACCTGCAGCAAATAAATCGACACTGCCACAGCTCTGGCAACGATGATGATCTCGCTGATGGGCACCACAGTGATGACAAAGCAAACGTTTAGGATGCTCATGTAAGGTCATTTTTGCATCACAACGTTGGCATGTGGCCGCCTCACCGCATTGATGACAAATAAGCGCTGGTGAATAGCCTCGCTGATTAAGAAAGACCAATACCTGATGACCAGCCGCAAGATGTGAAGCCATTTTTGCCAGCAAAGGCTCTGAAAGCCCTGATTTAACCGGTAGCCCACGCAAATCTATCAGTGACCAAGCAGGCTTCAGTGCCACACCAGCTCGCTCTTTTAAACGCAAACGATGAATAGGGTATTTCCCTGCAATCAACAACGATAACGGCGGTGTTGCTGAGCCCAATACTACTGGAATTCCAAAATCATGGGCCCGCACCCTTGCCACATCATTCGCCAGGTAACGCAAGCTTGACTGTTGCTTGAAGGAAGGATCGTGAGCCTCATCAATGATAATCATGGCAAGCTTAGGCATATCGCAAAAAACCGCAGAGCGTGTGCCAATCACAACTTGCAACTTACCAGATTTAGCTTGCTGCCAGGTACGATAGCGTTCAGCATCGGTCATGTGAGAATGCCAAACTCCAATCGGCACACGCAGATGCGCCTGAAATCGAGTAATGGTTTGGGGGGTTAAGCCAATCTCAGGCACCAATACCAATACTTGCCCCTGTTGAGCTAAGCATTGCTCAATAGCATGCAAATAAACAAGCGTTTTGCCGCTGCCAGTAACGCCATCCAACAAAAAAGTTTCATAGCCATTTGCCCCAGTAATTGCGGCAACAGCCTTAGCCTGTGCATCATTAAGGGTATGGGGCTGTGACGTGACTACATCCACCAAAGGTGGCATCTCACCAATATCATCTTGGCGCTGCACACAATCTTTTTCCACCAAGCCTTTCACCAGCAAGATACGCAATATGGCACTAGAAAAGCCTTGTTCTTGGACTTGTTGTGTCGTCACCAAAGCACGTTGCTCCCCCAACCAAGCCAAACATCCCTGCTGTTTTTGCGAGCGCATCTTCACCGTTAGGCTATTGCGACCTAATTCCGTCAATCGCCAAGCAACTTGTTTTGCACCAGGAGGCTTGGCATGCCGCAGGTGTCCTGGTAGCATGGTTTGCAATACTTCCCCCAAGGGAAAATGGTAATAATCACTGCACCAAGTGGCAAGACGCATCAAGTGAGCCGATAAACTTGGGCAAGTTTCCAACACGGCAAAGGCGTGTTTAAGCTGATGTGTTGGCAGAAAAGACTCTTGCGCAGTTTCAACCACCAAGCCAATCAGTTTTCTTCGCCCAAAGGGAATCAATACCCGCGTACCTGGCTGAGGTGATTCAGAATCCTCACCCAGGGGCGGCAAATAATCAAACAACTGCGGCAAAGGTGAGCGCACAGCTACGCGCCACACAGCAAGGTTTTCAGTCACCTCAACAATCATTGCATCTTCTCAAAAACATCAAAAGAAGACTGTTGCCCTTTGATAAATATAATAAACAAGCCACAGGAAGCCAAGCAAGCCAGCAAAAGGATCAAAACAAAATAACGCTGATCATCCATATGTGCCCAAGACATAAGTGCACTGCCCACACAGGAGCCAAGCACCCCAACAACACCATAGAGTGATCCAGCTTTTCCCATAAGATTCAGGGGGACATTTTTAAAAAGTAATGCAAAATAATTAGGAAAAGACCAAGATACTCCCATCATCACTCCTAGCATGGGCAGCAACAAGGTTACCAAACTCAAACCATACAAATACCAAAGTAACAACATTAACAACGCGGAAAACAGGGTACAAGACAGTCCTGCAGCCAGCATGTTGACAGCACCAAATCGATTGACAAGCTTGGCATTGAAAAACGCGCCCAGCACATAACTACTTGCAGTAAGAAATACTAACCAACCAAAAAGCACTGCATCAACACCCAAAGACGTACGTATCAACACTGGAGATACTGTTACCCAAGAAACAACCATCAGATAAGTGCAAGCCACCATGGCTATCATGGCAAGAAAATAGCTATCCGCCATAAAACTTCGCCATGCTCGCAAAGTATCCCTCATAGATGGCAAACCTTGATTAAAAGAAATGGGTCCCAATGAAAGCCTATGCCAAATACCCACTACAACGGATGATAACGTCATCACAACAAAACAAACCTGCCAAGCACTGTAGTATAAAATGTAGCCACCGAAAACAGGCGCCACTGCAATCGCGCCCACATAACTCACACCTAAATAGGAAGAGTACTTAGCAATATTTTCCTTAGGGCATAATTCTTTGAATAAAGACATATTACTGATTTGCATAGCACCAGCACCCAGCCCCTGTAGAGTACGCCCCAACAGCATCCAAGCAATATCTGGTGCCAGAGACGCGAACACTCCTCCCAAGATACAAACAGCTAAACCAATCACAAGCATGACATGATGGCCGTGATGATCGACCAACGGTCCCGAGAAGACCTGTGAGATAAGATTACCGACAAAGAAAAAAGTCACCGTCAGCTGCACTACGTGTATAGATACGTCAAAATCAGTCGCCAATATTGGAAAACTAGGCAGGTAAAGATCGGTCATCAGCACAATCAGCCAGCCCACCACCATAAATCTAAAAAAATCCCACCCATTCATTTCAAACCCCCTCACAAGATACATCATCTCATAGTTTCAGTGATCCTCCAAGAATAGAGATCCCTCAACCTAATCCCATACTTGCTCCCTCATAAAAAGCCAGACTTTTTACGTTCAAACCCAGACTATTAATAGCACTATGCATACAAGAAAATTTCAATAGAAACCTGAAGCAATCCGCAATTCTCGGTGAAGCTACTTGCCCAACAAAAAATCAACTACTTATAATTCACCGAGCATTGCTGGGCCAGCACGAACCAGTATTTTAATATTTTCACTAGCCTCATCTACATCAGTGACCCAACTGTTCCGAATGCTCCTTGTTGTTTCATGAACAATGTAGCAACACCCTGCTACAGAATACAAGCTACGAAAATTTTATTTTACTTGCACCTGCAAAACACAAAAAATCAACTGCTTATAATTCACCGAGAATTGCTGTGAAGCAACAGATCAAATAGCAAAAGATACAACGTCACCCAAACAATTTTTTTGTTTTTTTAACATAAATAATCGATCTAAACCTAAAGCTACACCTGCACAATCTGGCAAGCCATGATCCAATGCTGCCAATAACTCATCATCCATGACCATAACCGGCAAACCCGCTGCCTGTCGTCTAGCATTGTCCTTGGCCATGCGCTCGGCCTGTTCCTTAGCATCTGTGAGCTCATGATAACCATTGGCTAGCTCCACTGCACCCAAAAAAACCTCAAACCGCTTAGCCACCAATGAATTATCAGGATCTAAACACGCCAATGCTGCTTGCTCAGCCGGATAATCATAAACACAGGTGATTTGATCAACTGGCCATTTTGGCGACAATACGTGGGTAATCAAAGCATCCAAACAATCAGACTGCTGATCTGGCACAGCGTGCATGGCCACATGCTCTGCCACCAATGCCTGCCATTTAGGCAAATTCTCAATCAAAGGATCTACACCAAAAGTATTTAAAAAAACAGTGTTATAAGCAATTTTCTTCACCGTCAAACCCAAGATTTCATGTTGAATCAATGCCAACACCTCATCGATAAGGTCAAACATATCAAAGCCAACACGGTACCATTCCAAAAGGGTAAACTCAGGCAAATGCCGAGGCCCTTTCTCCTCACCACGAAAAGCTTTGGCCAACTGATAAATACAGCCAGATCCTGCAGCAAGCAGGCGCTTCATCATGAATTCAGGAGAAGTTTGCAAAAAGCCCAAACAAATATCATCTTGATAAACAGCAAGACTTTTTAAATGCACATCAGTAGCACCATGTGCTGCCAGCAATGGCGTATCAACCTCCATCACTTGTCGCTCGGCAAAAAAGTTCCGCACACGGGAAAGAAAAGCCGCGCGCTCTCGCAAAGTTTCTATGGATGCACCAGGCTGCCAAGTCACTAGTCTTTCACCCGAGAGTCATATTTACCATTGCGGGTATCAACACGAATCCTCTCGCCTTCTTCAATAAACAAAGGCACTTGAACTGTGGCTCCAGTCTCCAAAGTTGCTGATTTGGTTGCACCACTTACGGTATCACCTTTCACACTAGGCTCAGTATGGGTGATCAACAAATCAACAAATTTAGGCACTGAAATAGCAATAAGATTGCCATCCCAAAGAGTGGCCGTGCAAGTATCTTGCTCTTTTAACCAAGGCTTGCTATCAGCAACAACGGCATCATCAGCGCTATACTGCTCAAAAGTATCCGAACACATAAAATGCCAATGCTCGCTGTCACTGTATAAAAATTGCATGTTCAACTCAGTAACATCAGCCAACGGCACAGAGTCACCAGAAGTGAAAGTTTTCTCTAGTACCCTACCTGTCAAAAGATTACGGTATTTTACTCGGTTAATCGCCCGGCCCTTCCCTGGCTTAACAAATTCATTTTCAATAATACTGCAGGGCGAACCATCCAACATGATCTTCAAACCACCCTTAAATTCACTGGTATTCGCTGTTGCCATTCATCGCCTCTCTATTTCAAAAAAGAAGATAACCTGCTATCCTTACTAAAGATTTAGTTATCCGTACATAGTTTCTCATGTCCCAACCCCTTTGGTCAACCATCTTATCTGAGATGATCATGGCACCCGCACAACTGGCGGAATACTGTCAGCTTGATGTCAACATGATGGAAAAAGCCCACGGCATTTTTCCCGTGCGAGTGCCCAAACGCTGGCTAGACAAAATCCCCAAAGGCGACAACAATCACCCATTACTCAAACAAGTACTACCCTTGCAGGAAGAATTACTAAATATTCCTGGTTACGTCACTGATCCTCTACAGGAAAACCACGCCAATCCAGTCCCAGGATTGCTACACAAATACCCTGGACGAGTCTTGTTGATTACCGCTCCTTCCTGTGCCATTCATTGTCGCTATTGTTTTCGAAGACACTTTTCCTATGAAGACAATCATCCCAGCCAAAGGGGCTGGGGCGCTAGTCTAGCCTATATTAGCAACGACCCTAGCATTGAGGAAGTGATACTGAGTGGCGGTGATCCGCTCATGCTCAAAAATTCGCCACTGAGTGAATTACTTCAGCAAATTGACGCTATCCCACACATAACCACACTACGATTTCACAGCCGAATTCCCATAGTTTTGCCAGAACGTCTCGATCAAGAACTGCTCAACACACTAAAACACCTACGCAGCAAGATTGTTATGGTAGTTCACAGTAATCATCCCCTTGAATTAGACGACGAAGTGAGAGAATCACTGAACAAACTAATGAGTATAGGCATACAATTACTCAATCAATCGGTACTACTCAAAGATGTGAATGATACTACAGATACATTGGTTGCTCTGAGCAAACGCCTTTGGCAATGCCAAACTTTACCTTATTATCTACATGTGCCAGACAAAGTTGCAGGCACAGCACATTTTGATGTAACGCTAAAGAAAGGAAAAAGCTTAATCGCAACCATGCGAGAGCAACTTCCCGGCTACTTAGTCCCGCGTTTGGTACAAGAAGTGGCAGGGGATAAGAGCAAGAGAACTGTGGACTAACGACTACAGCCATCCCCCCCTTAGATAGATGGATAAGATTGATATTCTGCCTTATACCAAACTGCAATACTCATGGGTCATCTTGCTATTTTACTTCATCGTTGCCGATTAACTTGTTGGGTGGTTATTCAACTCAATTGCCTGTAAACACAGTAATGACGAGCTAGGTCCAGTCCAACACTACTTTCCCAGACTGACCAGAATCCATCAAAGCAAAAGCCTCTTCAAAATCATCAATTTTAAAGCGATGCGTAATCACTGGCGCCAAGGGCAACCCAGACTGCAGCATACTCACCATTTTGTACCATGTCTCATACATCTCACGACCATAAATACCCTTGATATTAATACTTTTGAAAATAACCTTGTGCCAGTCAATCACTATGCCCTTAGGCGGAATTCCTAGCAGAGCAACCTTACCCCCAGAAACCAACAAATCAATCATGGTATTGAAGGCTTCTTCGTTACCAGACATTTCCAGCCCAACATCAAAACCTTCTTTCATGCCCAGTTCTGCAACAACATCATGCAGAGATTCCTTGGAAACATTTACCGCCCGAGTTGCGCCCATTTGCCTAGCCAAATCCAAACGGTACTCATTGACATCACTAATCACCACGTGCCTAGCACCCGCATGCTTAGTAACAGCGCCACCGCCATAATACCTATAGGCCCTGCGCCAGTGATCAACACATCTTCACCCACCAAATTAAACGCAAAGTAGCATGTACAGCATTCCCCATGGGATCGAGGATTGCACCCATCTCATCAGAAACCTCATCCGGGAAGTGGGAACACATTGCTAGCAGGCATGACAAAATATTCACCAAAACATCCTGGCACATCATACCAATACCCTGGGTCTGTGGACACAGCACCTGACGACCAGCCCGGCAATTGCGGCACTTTCCCACAAACCAAGTGCCCTTCGCCAGAAACACCATACCCACTTTTAAATCCTCAACTGCTTCACCTACCTCGGTGATCACACCAGCAAACTATGGCCAGTCACCATAGGCACAGGCACAGTAGCTTGGGCCCAATCGTCCCAACGATAAATGTGAATATCCGTGCCACAAATTGCCGTTTGGCGGATTTTAATTTTCACGTCTTTGGCGCACCTGGCGTCGGTTCTTCAACGTCCGTCATCCAAATACCTGGTTCTTTTTCAGTTTTGCTAATGCTTTCATAGTTCCCCTATACAACACCTAGCGCTTTACCTACTTTGGTAAAAGCTGCCACCGCTTTTTCAAGATGTTCCTGCGTATGCGCTGCAGAATTTGCGTACCGATGCGCGCTTGACCATGCGGCACCACAGGATAAGAAAAGCCAATCACATAGACACCTTCATCCAGCAATTGCGCTGCCATGTCGGCAGCAATTTAGCACCGCCTAACATCACAGGAATAATAGGGTGCTCGCCTGGCAGCAGTCTAAAGCCTGCTTCAGTCATCTTCTCACGGAAAAATCGACTATTTTCATGCAGCTTGACACGCAAATCACTACTTTTTTCAATCAAATCAAAAGCCACCAATGATGCTTCAGCAATCATTGGCGCCAAACTATTGGAAAACAAATACGGGCGCGAACGCTGACGTAACCAAGCTACTACTTCAGCCTTACCCGAAGTAAAGCCCCCAGAAGCACCCCCCAGCGCTTTACCTAAGGTACCAGTGATGATATCAACTCGACCCATAATATCGTAAAATTCATGTGTCCCACGTCCCTTTTCACCCATAAAGCCAGTAGAATGACAATCATCTACCATCACCAGCGCATCATATTTTTCAGCCAAATCACAAATAGCAGGCAAGTTAGCCACATAGCCGTCCATAGAAAACACGCCATCTGTAGCAATGATACGATGCCTGGCTGATTGTGCTTCTTGCAACTTTAACTCAAGATCATGCATATCGCTATTGGCATAACGGTAACGCTGAGCTTTACACAAGCGAATGCCATCAATGATACTAGCATGATTCAAAGAGTCACTGATCACTGCATCTTCAGCTGCTAACAAGGTTTCAAACAAACCACCATTGGCATCAAAACAAGATGGATAAACAATGGTATCTTCCATGCCAAGAAACTCAGAGAGTTTGGCTTCAAGCTTTTTATGCACGATTTGCGTGCCGCAGATAAAACGTACCGAAGCCATCCCGAAGCCATCTTTGGCCAAAGCCTCTTGCGCTGCAGCAACAACATCAGGATGATTGGCCAACCCCAGATAATTATTGGCACAAAAATTGATCGCTTCACGACCATCTTCCAACTCGATGACCGCACTTTGCGGCGAACAAATAACATGCTCAGGCTTAAATAAGCCCTCTTCCTTAAGCCCTTTCAACTCACGAGCCAAATGATTATACAGTGCCGGCGAAGCCATACAATTCCCTTAGCAAATTGATTGCTTAGGAGACCATCTTAGTCTTTTTTCAACCCAACTACCATAGTGGAGCAAAAGATCATCAACAAATTTATCTCTTTGCTTTTAGGCACCAGCACGTCTATCATAAGCCTAAACCACTCAACAAAAACGCTAATGTTGAATACTATCGAACTCAAACAACAGGCCGCCACTGCAGCTGTCAAATACCTAAAGCCAGACATGGTTTTAGGCGTGGGCACTGGCTCTACCGTCAGAGCTCTGATAGAACAGCTAGGCCACTACCGACACTGGTTTTCTGCTGTTGTTGCCAGCTCAGAAGCCACTGAAGCCTTACTCAAAGACCAAGGCATTCAAACCGTAGATTTAAACACAGTAGAAGTCGACCTTTACATCGATGGCACAGATGAAATCGATCCATATTTTCAACTGATCAAAGGTGGAGGTGCTGCCCTCACCCGCGAAAAAATCCTCGCAGCTGCGAGTAAGCAGTTTTTGGTCATTGCCGATGAAAGCAAACAAGTCAAACGCCTAGGTGAAAATTGCCCTATCCCAGTGGAAGTGATTCCCATGGCCAGAAGCTATGTTGCCAGACAGATTGTTAAACTTGGTGGTGATCCTTTCTATCGTGAAAAATGCGTCACAGACAACGGTCATGTAATCTTAGACGTTCACAACTTAAAGATGCTCGATGTTATTGCCACCGATCATCAAATTAACCAAATCCCTGGCGTGGTTGGCCACGGGCTGTTCTGCCACCAAACTGCTGACATCGCCATCATTGCAACAAAAGATGGTGTCAAGACCCTCAACAAAGAACAATTAGCGTTTAATTTCATGGAGGAATAGCCGTATGAAACTTACTGATCTGCCTGATTCGGTACAAAACACTATTGAAGCCTTACTGCTAGAAAATCAATTCCCTGCTGCCAAAGCTATTTATGATAGAGAAAGAGAAAGACTCACGACGCCATCCTCCAAAGCCCACAATAACACAACAGATGTCATCCTTGAGACCTGAACCCTAATCGCCCGTTTTATTCATGCCGAGGATGAAGTCAGAATAACACGGCTGTGCTTGCTGAGAATAACATAAAGATTACACAAAAAAATTAAGCAGCAAAAAACTGCCAAATAGGCGTTACAAAAACTAAAGCTATCGCCAAAGGCGCCAGATAACGCAATAATACCCACCATAGCGCAAAGATATTGTCTGGCACCTGTGCCAATGCAGAGCGAGCAGCATTCTTGGAAAGAACATGGCCAGCAAACCAAGCAAAACCTAAACCACCCAAAGGCAAAATCCAATCGGTGACAAAACTGGTAATAAAATCAAACACAGTCCATTGACCAAGCAATCGTATATCTTGCCAATGATTCCAAGACAGTATTGACCCTATGCCCAAAAACCATGCCAACACCAATACCGCTAGCACAGCAGAATAACGCATCCAACCATATCGCTCCATCAAAATCACAATCAAAGGCTCAGCTATATTGATGGCCGAAGTCCAAGCTGCAAACCACAACAAACAAAAGAAACCCAATGCCAAGCTATCGCCCCAAGGTACTTGAGCAAACGCCGTCGGCAACACCTGAAACATCAAGCCTGGCCCAGAATCAGGCTGCAATCCCTGCTGAAACACCCAAGGGAAAATAGCCAGGCCAGACAACAAAGCCACCAAAACATCCAAAAATGCCACCATGACAATTGAGCTCATCAAATTCACACCCTTAGGCGCATAAGCACCATAGGTTAACAAAGCTCCAGCCCCCAATGCCAATGTGAAAAATGCATGCCCCATGGCTGACAACACAACCCTAGGCGTCACCAACTGCCAACGAAAATCAAAAAGAAAATGCCAAGCTCGAGCAAAATCAGCACGCCATGCAGCATAGCCCACTAGTGCAAACAGAACCAGATACAATGCTGGCATCAGAAAGCGCGTCGCTCGCTCTAAGCCATCTTGAACCCCTGCCATAGCAACGGCGCCGACCAAACTGATAAACAATGTATGCCAAAACAACATCACTCCAGGATCAGCAACAAAATCCGTCCACAAAGCTGCCACCTGGCCAGCACCTAGCCCAGCAAACCCAGCAACACCAGCACGCCATAAATACGCCAAAGACCAACCAGCTACTACACTGTAAAAAGACAGCACCAGCAACAACCCCAGCGCCCCCCAGACACCAAGATAACGCCAGTTGGGTGAAGCTCCTGACTGCACTGCCAATGTCTGCAAAGCATCAATGGGATTTTGCCTAGCTAAACGGCCAATCAGCATTTCCGCCAACATCACCGGCAAGCCAACCAGCACCACACAAACACAGTAAAGCACCATAAAAGCACCGCCGCCATGCTCACCCACCATGTAAGGAAAGCGCCAAATATTGCCTAATCCCACCGCAGCACCAGTTGTTGCCAGAATAAACAACCACCGAGACGACCACCGACTTGCGGTCTGATTCACTTGTACAGGTGACATACTTACCTCTGACGACTAGGCTTTAATTTTTTTAACAAAAACCCAATTATCCTCTTCAGATAGTTTAGGATTGAAACAATAACCATCTTTAGCAAACGCCTGCATCTTTTCCGGCTCGGTGATGGCGTTTTCAACAACATACCTGGCCATCATACCTCGGGCTTTTTTCGCATAAACACCGACAGTCTTCAAATCATCGCCTTTGTTAATTTTAAAATCCACCGTAATCACTCTGGCCTTCAAAGCTGTCACATCTACAGCCTTGAAATATTCTCGAGACGCAAGGTTAACAATGATTTTTTCTTCATGTTCCGCCAAATCATGCTGAAGAACCTCAGCAATTTTACTGCCCCAAAACGCCACCAAGTTGGCTCCTTTGGGCGTAATAAGTTTGGTCTTCATTTCCAAGCGGTAAGCCTGAATCAAATCAAATGGGCGTAAGACCCCATACAATCCAGACAAAATACGCACATGGTTTTGCAGAAATTCATCTTGAATTTCATTGAATTTCTCTGCCTGCAGTCCCTGATAAACATCGCCCTGAAACACCAAAACTGCAGGCCTTACCTTATCCACAGAATAATCCATACAAAAACTACGATAACGATTCAAATTAAGCTCCGCCAACGACGCACTAATCTTCATCAAGTCTTGCAACCCAAGCACATCAAATTGTCGCAAACACTCAATTAAATCCATCACCTCGTCAACGAAGCGTGCTTTAGTTGTTTTACGGGAATATGCCACATCAAAGTCTTGTTTTTTCGCAGGAGATAATAGCAAAAGCATGTTGTCGCCCCTTGTTCAAAGGAGGGACAGCATAACATGATAAAGTGGGGATACACAATTGGTGCAGCCATGTAATTAATTTGCTAGAGTGAGAAAAAAAGCCTACTAGGAAATACACATGAGCACTTACGTGATAGGCGATGTGCACGGATGCTTAGATTCACTACATAATTTACTGAAAAAAATAAAATTTCAGCCAAAAAAAGATACACTTTGGTTTACTGGTGACTTGGTGAATCGCGGCTCTCAATCGTTAGAAGTACTGCGTTTTGTCAGCAAATTGCCCCAGGCTGTTTGTGTGCTCGGCAACCATGACCTCTACTGCCTAGCCCTCTGGGCAGGATTTGCTCCGGAAAACAAGCATGCTTTTGAAGGTCTCAAAAACGTATTAAATGCCCCAGACGCGGACAAACTCATGGATTGGCTGCGCAACTGTCCTTTAATGCACCTCGATGAGCAACATGTGCTAGTTCATGCTGGTATTCCACCTCAGTGGACCCTAGAACAAACCAAGCAGCATACCGATCAAATCTGCCAAATTTTACGTGGTGACAACGCCAAAGACTTGCTGCAACACATGGCAGGCAATTACCCCACCCAGTGGCAAGAAAATCTCACCCCACCAGATAGATGGCGCTACATCATCAACGCCTTAACCCGAATGCGGTTTTGTAAAGCAAACGGTGAGCTAGACATGAAAACCAAAGGCGCGCCCAGCCAAGCCCCCTCAGGATTTCAGCCCTGGTACGCTCACCCAAAACATAAAGTCCTAGGAACCTTCAAAGAAAAAAATAAGCTATTGTTGTATGGGCATTGGGCTGCAGCCAACGGTATCAGAGACCACCCCCAAGTCGTCGCTCTAGACACTGGCTGTGTCTGGGGCAATGCCCTGACCAGCATGCGACTGGAGGATAGGAAGATGTTCCAAGTGCCAGGATTATGAATTGTTGGCACCTAGCTTTGAACTCGGCCTATTATCCTCGTCAGAATTTCCTTCTGGAAGCGCTTCAATTTTACAATCTGAATGAGCAACCGGGTACGCCTTAAAAAGGCCAAAAATCTAACTTCACTCATCCAGAAGTTTGTCAGAAGCTCATTCAAAACTTGTTACCGTGAGCGAACTAACTCAACAAAGCGAAACGCGTAAGCGTGCTTAACATCAGCAGCATGCTCTTCAGAAGCCACTTCTTGCCAATCATCCTCTGACCATTCTGGGAAATACACATCACCCTCTAAAACAGCCTGCACCTGAGTCAGCATCATTTTATCTGCAAGTGGCATAGCCAAAACATAAATCTCCGCACCACCAACAACACTAATAGGCCTATCACCAGCTTTTGCCAATGCAGTTTCAACATCATAAAAAACTTGCACACCTGGCACTTCGCCTTGCCATGATCTACTCAGCACCCAGTGCTCACGACCTGGCAAAGGTCCGGGCAGGGACTCGTAGGTTTTGCGCCCCATGAGCAAGATAGTTCCCATAGTCAGTTGCTTAAAACGCCGCAAATCATCAGGCAAATACCATGGCAAAGCGCCATTTCTTCCAATCAAACCATTTTCATCCATAGCTGCAATAATAGTGACAGACATGATAATATTCTTTCAAACATAACAACCCCCACATTCTAGCTCAAGTCCAAACCCCCGACCAAGTTTTTTTATGGCCCCCTTGCCAAATCCCCATTAAAATCGTTAATATAGAAAAGTTAAGTTTACATCAGGTGATTTATGTCTAGATCTATACGCCATCGGCTTGCCCGATTGTTGGGCAAAGTTGTTGTCCTTGCGTGCGTAGCACCCACAGCGCTAGCTGCTCCTTCTATTACCGCCCCCACCCATCACAATGGTAAAGATTCTGCTTACCCCGCAGTAAATTATGGAAGTTCTCAAGAAACAGCTGCCCGCATAAAAAACGGAGAATATCTGGTCACTCTCTCCGACTGTGTCGCTTGTCATACCGACAAAAAAAATCAGGGCAAACGCTTTGCTGGCGGCCTGGGCATTGCCACACCATTCGGCACCATATATGCACCCAACATCACCCCAGACAAAGAAACGGGCATAGGTAACTGGACAGATGAACAGTTCGTCACCGCCATGCGCGAAGGCATCTCACCCAATGGCGAGTACTACTTCCCGGTATTTCCCTATGTTCATTTCAACAAAATATCCAAGAAAGATATCCTAGACATGCGCATGTACTTGAATCGCATCCCTGCCATCAAACAAGTCAACAAGATGCCAGATATGCCCTTCCCTTTTCGATTGCGTCAACTTCAGTTTTTCTGGCGAGAATTATTTTTCCACCCCCACAAAGGTGAGTGGCAATCCACACCCAGTAAAACTCCCGCCTGGAATCGTGGCCAATACATCGTTGAAGGCCCTGGCCACTGTGGCATGTGCCATACTCCCATCAACATCATGGGAGCACAATTACCTCAATTCGCTTACACAGGTGGCTTTGTTGATGGCTTCCACGCCCCCAACATTTCCTCAAGCGCTCTTACAGACAAACCATTGGGCCAAATTGTGCGCGTATTCACACATGGGGAAAAACTTAATGGCGGCATGGTCAGCGGCCCAATGGCAGAAGCCAATAGTGAGAGCTTGATGTTTTTGGGTCCTGAAGATCTCAAGAGCATGGCCGTATATTTGAAATCAGTAAAGAGCAAGCTTCCTCCCGAACCATCACATTCTGACACCATCGATGAAATCACCGGAAAAAATGTCTTTGGCAAATACTGTACCGGCTGTCACACCACTGGCGCAGGTGGCGCACCAAAACGTGGGGATGCCATCGCCTGGGCTGAAATCTTAAAACCAGGCATTGCCACAGCGCAATCTCATGCGATTCATGGGTATAATGGCATGCCAGCTAAGGGTGGCTGCACCTCTTGTACCGATGCTGAAATCAAAGCAGCAACCATTTACTTGGCACAACCAGGCAATACTAACAGCAGTCCACTCAAAACACCTGCCAGCAAGCCAGCACCCAAACCACTTAGCTTGGCTGATGGGAAACACATTTACGAAACCAGAACATGCCACCTTTGCCATGAAAATGGCACCCAAGGCGCGCCCATCACTGGGGATAAACAAGCTTGGGCTAAACGTATTGCTCAAAACATGGACATTCTCTACGCCCATAGTATTGATGGCTTCAACAACATGCCTGAACGAGGTGCTTGTGTTGACTGTACTGACGCTGAAATCATGGCAGCAACCAAGTACATGGTGCAAAAGAGTAAGCAAGGAGGTGACTACAAGCTATGGTAACTTTGCCTAATCAAATAATAAGGTTATTGAGGAGAATTAAGTGGTGAAAAACCCATTCATACAACTAGCAATTACTGCCGTGCTAAGCCTGCTGGGTCTGTCATCTTTTGCCACCGAAGGCATAAACATGCCCCGAGGGGTCACACCCATTAGTCACGAAATTTATCAACTGCATATGACAATCTTTTGGATTTGTGTCTTCATAGGTATTGGTGTCTTTAGCGTCATGTTTTATGCCATTTTCAATCACCGCAAATCCAAAGGCGCAAAACCTGCCACATTCCACGAAAATATCTGGGTAGAAATTATTTGGGCCATTATCCCTACACTTATCCTGATTTCCATGGCAATCCCTGCTACCAAAGTGCTGATGCACATGAATGATACAGCAGACGCTGAAATCAATATCAAAATCACAGGTTACCAATGGAAATGGCGTTATGACTACCTGGACGAAGGATTCGGATTTTTCAGTAACCTTTCAACAACATACAAGCAAATTCATAACGAAGAGCCAAAAGGGAAATGGTATCTCCTTGAAGTTGACAATCCCATGGTAGTGCCCATTCACACCAAAATTCGCTTTCTTGTCACAGCCAACGATGTCATACATTCTTGGTGGGTACCAGAACTGGGTATCAAACAGGACGGCATTCCAGGATTTATCCAAGACACCTGGACACAAATTGAGACATCAGGCATCTATCGGGGTCAGTGTACCGAGCTCTGCGGCATGAATCACGGCTACATGCCTGTGGTTGTCAAAGCGGTAACACAAAGTGAATACAAAGCCTGGGTAAAAAATAACACAGGGCGTGATGCTGCCTCAAATGCTGAAATGGCTAGAATCAAAGGCAATCTAAATAAACCCATGTCTAAATCCGAACTCATGAAAGAAGGAGAAGCCGGCTATCTCAAACACTGTGCTATTTGCCATCAGGGCTTAGGACAAGGCATGCCACCAGCTTTCCCTGCCATTGCAGGCAGCACCATAGCCACTGGCCCATTGGACCAACACGTGGACATCATATTAAATGGTAAGCCTGGCACAGCCATGCAAGCCTTTGGCGAACAACTCAACAACCGTGAATTGGCTGCCATCATCACTTACCAAAGAAATGCTTGGGGTAATGATAAAATCATCAAAGGCAAAGATCTTGCCACTGAAATTCAACCCAAAGCCATTGCTACCACCAAAGAATCACATCAATAGGAGACACACCCATGGGGCATGCAGCACCACAAACAAAGACCTGGAAAGACTGGTTCATTCGTTGGTTTTGCAGTACCAACCATAAAGACATTGGCACATTATACCTGCTGATTTCTGCTGTGATGTTCTTAGTTGGCGGCCTAATGGCACTGGCCATCCGTATGGAGCTGTTTGCTCCAGGCATGCAAATCATGAGCCCTGAGTTTTACAACCAAATGATCACTCTACATGGATTAATCATGGTGTTTGGCGTAGTCATGCCTGCATTTGTTGGCCTTGCCAATTGGCAAATCCCCTTGATGATTGGCGCACCTGACATGGCCTTTCCGCGTCTAAATAACTGGAGTTTTTGGATTTTACCCTTTGCATTTACCATGTTAGCAAGCACCCTACTTCTTGATGGTCCAGCACCAGACTTTGGCTGGACGTTCTATGCACCACTATCAACCAAATACGGTCCTGCCAGCACCGACTTGTTTATCTTTTCCGTACATTTGATGGGGGCGTCTTCCATCATGGGTTCTATCAACATTCTAGCCACTATCCTCAATATGCGCACACCTGGCATGAAAATGATGCAAATGCCTATGTTTGTCTGGGCTTGGCTGATCACCGCCTTCCTATTGATCATTATC
>JAGYIW010000010.1 GCA_018402195.1 Gammaproteobacteria bacterium | reverse complement strand
TGAGCGAAGGCTACTAAAACTAAGATGCTTTTTAATTTTCATTTCAATACTCCCTGTTGTTTCATGAACAATGTTGCAACTAACTTAATACAGAATATATTCTACGAAAATTTTATTTTGTTTGCACCTTTAGAATACAAAAAATCAACTACTTATAATTCACCGAGAATTGCTGTCATTTGTATGCTCCGGGAAATTCATGGCCTTTATTTAGGGTCTAGATTGCCCACAGGAAGCTTCGCTTTTTTGCCAGATTGCCTAGTACATTTTTTTGGGATTATGTGCTAATATTTTCTAGACTTAGGCAGGGCTAAGAGCGCCTGGCAACAAAGCGCGCAAAGCGACGTTGGGCATTTTCTTTGGTAGCCCTGAAGGAAGGCAAGAGAATTTTCAAAGGCGCTTGGTGCGCATCTTCCTCAAGGCGGGTGGGCGTGTAATAGTGGTGTTCTTGTGCACTTCCATCACTCCTCCACCAAGCATATACCCGAAACCACCAACTTTTATCAAGGCTAGCAGAATCTTGAATAATGGTATCATCTAGCACCTTACCTTGTGCACGCACCTCAGGCGCAGAACGTACAACAATATAATCGGCACAGTCCTTTTTCAATCGGGTAAAAAAGTAACAAGAAGGCGCCTCACATTGCACAGCACGTGTCACCAGCCACATAAGAGGATAAGCCGCATAAACAATCATGCGCACAAAGAAATTTCTTAGCCTATAGCCAGAACCCCACCGAGTCACAGCACAGGCCGTAATGTATTCAGGAGCATCTGAAAAAGATCTATCATTCCAAAGCCTTACCCACACATTCATATGATGACAACAGTAGGCAACATGTGTCGCCACATAGCCTCCCAAAGAATGGCCTTTTAAAATCAAATTATCTGGCGTACTACCCTGACCCAATACATGCTCGACCACTGCTAGCCCGCTGCGAACCAAATCAGCAGGCTTTCTAGGAAAGCCAAAGCTATTTAGCACACCAGGATAATGCCAAAAGACAAAACGACACGGTGCGCCTTCTCTAGAAACACTGATCATATCGTCTAAATACACTGACAATGAGGCATAACAAATATTGTGATTACCCAAAAAATAGATTACTGTTTTTAGTTCAGGGTCATCTGGATTAACCCCCTCAGGCGCTAACTCCATACAAGCAACGGCATTGGCTTCATCCACCAGATGAAAACACCTCATAACGATGCCTTCTGGCAGCTGCTTGGCCAAATTATCATCCCAATCAAATTGCTCGTCAAAGCCATTTTCAAAACCATCGTGATTTTTAAGCGACGCCGAACGCCAATCTTTTACACCCAAGGCTGGCAAAATGGTGCTACGCATGAAAAAGCCACCAAGCAGGTAGTTGCCCACACGCCTGACTGCATCCCAACAGACAATCACGGGCAACACCAAACGCCTACGCAACCAATTACCCCATAAAGACAACACCAGCTCCCCCCTTGGGGCCACAAAATAATCTACAGTCTGGCTGAGTGAGGTATTCAGTGGCCGATTTTCTGTGAGCTGGGCTAATAATTTTTGTCGTATATCAACAAATTTATAAGAAAGATCAGCTAACTTAGCATATGCATCGCGCAAATAATAAGCCGGAGAACCGCGGAACTCTGACGGCAATGTTGGCCGAAGCAGTGAAGCCATGAGCTGGTCGTAGCGCAGAAGCCAATTATTGGTTAACTGTCCACGCTTGTCTATGGCTTGTTCTTGAAGATTGTTCAACGCTAGACGAAGCTGCTCAAAATAAGCTTTCGCTGCCAGGTCGAGATGATCAATGTTTGCTGTGATTTTGTCTAGGCGCTTTTTGAGTTGGCTCAGGGCCTGAGCATATTGATCAAGCAGCTCTTTCTTGCGCTGTTTCATCACCCAGAACCTTTACAGTGAATACTGAGTCGCGACTATACGATATTTACCTGCTAGCGTAAAGATCTTTTAGGCATCAACAACACCTGACCAACATGTAGCACATTGTCTTTTAGGTTATTTACAGCCCGAACTTTCTCTACGGTGGTTTTGTATCTTTTAGCAATCAAACTAAGATTATCGCCCTTGACAACCACATGTTTTAAAACGCCTTTTTTGGTAGCATCCAGGATAGTGCCTGGCATGGGCCGTCTGATAAAATATTGCTCCACCCCACGCCCAACAGCTTTGGCAAGCTTTTTTTGATATGTTGCCGATGAAAGATTTTTTGCCTCATTGGTATTAGAAATAAATCCAGTTTCAACCAGTAAAGATGGAATATCCGGTGACTTCAGTACCACAAAGGCAGCTTGTTCAACTCGACCTTTATGAAGCTTGGCCACATGCTTGAGTTCAGAAATCACGTCAGCACCAATTTCAAGGCTAGCACCTGTGGTGGCAGTTTGCGATAAATCAATCAACACCGAACGTAATACTGCCCCTTTATCATCGAGTTTTACGCCCCCCATCAACTCCGATATATTTTCCCGTTCAGCCAGCCAACGTGCTGCTTCACTGGTAGCCCCACGCTCTGACAACGCAAACACTGAAGCCCCATTGGCTTTGTTATTTTTATAGGCATCGGCATGGATGGAAACAAACATGTCAGCATTGTAGTACCTGGCTAAATTAAGGCGCTCGCGCAACGACAAATAGCGATCGTCATTACGAGTCAACAAAGCCTTAAAGCCAAATCGCTGATTGAGATCTTGCGCTAAGCGCTTGGCAATCCTGAGCACAATATCCTTTTCCTTGTGATGATTATCCCCTGAGGCACCTGGATCTTTGCCACCATGCCCTGGATCAATAACTACAATGATCGGACGATAGGGCTTTGCTGGTGTGGCCTTTTGCAGCCGCTTAGCCACTATTTTTTTCACATGCGCTACTTTTGGTACTACTACATACTTGCTTGAAGGCGCATGCAGCGTAACCATGAGGTTTCTACCAGAAACACTTAATTCTTCATCAAACACATAGTATTGCTTGAGGTCGAATACCAAACGTAGCTTTTCAAGTGACTCACTGCTACGCACATCTTTTACCAGCTGCAACCCTTTCACGTGTTGATGGAAATGCAGATTAGCTTTGCGTAGTTTGGGAAAATCGATGACAAACCTTGGAGGGTTATCCAGAGTAAAAGCATGATGTTCTAAACGCTGGGCTGCAGAAAAGTGCGCATAAATTTTGCCATAAGATTCTTTTACATCAAAAAGATTAAGGGAAGAAGCCAAAGACTGAGTATTCATAAAGAAGGCGAACATCGCCAAGACAAAACGCATCAACAAATCCTCTTCTAGCCCCTTAGCCCCCTTGTATTTACTTTCACAACCCAAAGAGCTGTATATCCTTGAAAGCCTACTTATATAATCACATGCCTTGTAGCCTTGCAAGAGTCTTTTCGGCCTCGGGAGATAATGCCTCTAACACCAACTCTCTGTGTGCATCCTCTAAGGAGAGCCGGCAAGTGAAATCTGGCAACAACCATGTGTCAGCGCCCTTTTCAGGCCATTCAATCAACCAAATGGCTTTGCCAACATAGTCTAACATGCCCAGATCTTGAAAATCTTCAGGCGAATCTAATCTATACAAATCCATATGAACAATCGGCCATTTACCAACATCATACTGCTGCACTAGTGAATATGTAGGGCTGGGTACCGTTCCCTGATAGCCTTTGGCCTGCACAAATCCTCTCGCCAAAGCTGTTTTCCCAGCACCAAGAGGCCCACACAAAAAAATCACACACGGCCCGTCACATACAGCTGCCAATTCTTTGGCAAAAATCAGGGTTTCTTTTTCATTATGAAGCAATTTACGTAACATCAGCATTTATCCAAGCAGAAAGATGAAGCAACAAATCAGAGGCCATCAAACCCGCCTCACCGGACTGAGCTACCAAGCTATCACTGATCCCAGCATGATTCATTACCCCCATCACCATGGCCTGATCCATGGGAAGCCCTTGCGCCACCAGGCCAACAATCATACCACCCAGTACATCACCCATACCAGCCACCGCCATACCAGGATTACCACATCCGCAAACACTGATATGCCCCTGATGATCCTGCATCAAAGTACCTGCTCCCTTCAATACTACAGCAGCCTGATACTTCTCTGCCAATGCTTGCAAGGTCTCTTTGCGGTGAACTTGCACCCATGAGCTTGACTTCGCCAGCAGCCTTGCTGCCTCACCTGGATGTGGCGTTATCAAAGCATTGTCTAGTGCCATAGGCGTTTCAGCTAGCAAATTCAAAGCATCTGCATCGAGAAGCTTGGGTTTGGAGCTAGTTAAAACTTTTGCCAATACTTGTTTAGCCAGCCTACCCTGCCCCAATCCCGGGCCAATTAGTATGGCAGATGCTTGTTCTATAGCCTGACTAAGCGCCATATCATCTTCCAAGGGTAACAATAGAAAATCAGACTTTTTGCTTAATACTTGGCCAAGATACTTGCTGTGGCTAGCCACTTGCACATAGCCAGCGCCTACTCGAGCTGCAGCTTCAGCAGCTAAGCAAATGGCACCGGGCATGTTATCCAATCCGCCTACCAATAGCACACGGCCAAAATCTCCTTTGTGGCAATTGGGTTGGCGTTTGGGTAGTGGCATGCGCCCCTGTGTTAAATGAACACCGTTTGTAGGTATATTATTGGGAGACGCAACCTCATCCAAGGGCAACACTGCCAGCTCTCCGACCACACCTAGCGCATTTCCAGTGACCAGACCCCATTTCAAGCCCAACACTGTGGCTGTCACTTGTGCATGCACACAGGGTAAAGATATTTCACCGGTGTCAGCATTAAGCCCGGTAGGTACATCAATGGCCAGTACTTGCGCATCACATCTGTTGATCGCTTCAACAATGGCATCGTAGGGTGACCTCAATGTGCCTTGAGCCCCAATGCCTAGCAAACCATCAACAACTACATCACACGATGCACGGCCCTGATCAGGCCAAACACTGACTACACCCCCATCAGCCACGTAGGTAGCAGCCACCTCCGCCAAATCACCCTCTAGATACTCGATTGGCAAAACCGTCACCACAGATACTGACTTATCGTGCTGCAGAGCATGCCGGGCAAATACCCAGCCATCACCACCATTGTGACCTGGACCAACAAACACCTTGACTTGATTTGCATCCGGCCAACGTTGGGCAAAAAAGTCATACAATGCCTTACCTACTTTGGCCATCAGCTCAGGCGGTGTGATGTTGTTAGTCAGGCAAATAGCCTGTTCTAGTTGGCGAATTTGGGCAACCGAATAAACCAGCTCAGGTTTTTGGGCATTTGTGGCAAATGTTTGCAGCATTTTACCTTCTCCAGTCAAATTTTAGGCTTTTTCCAAGCGAAAAAAATGCCGCCGATAATAAGCAAGCTCAGCAATAGAGTCATGAATATCTTGCAATGCAAGGTGCTGCATATCTTTTTTAAAGCCCTTATCCAAATCTGGCCGCCAATAATTGGCCAACAGTTTAAGCGTGGTCACATCCAAATGCCTATAGTGAAAATAACCTTCTAGAGATGGCATAAGCCGAAACAGAAAGCGTCGGTCCTGGCAAATGCTGTTACCAGCCATGGGCGATTTTCCTGGCAAAACGTGCTTTCTGAGAAAATTCAGGGTAGCTTGCTCAGCATCTGCTTCGCTAAGCAAACTTGCACGTACACGATCGATGAGACCAGATCCACCGTGCTGGCGGGTATTCCACTCATCCATGCCGTTTATCACCTCGTCTGACTGGTGTATGGCCAGCACAGGGCCTTCGGCAACAATGGTCAAATCGGATTCTGTGACTACCGTGGCAATCTCAATGATTTTATCCTGCCTGGTATCTAGACCTGTCATTTCCAAGTCAATCCAAATAATTCTATTTTCAGGAATGCTCAAATATGCTCCTTTGCTTTTTTCATGAAGGTAATGGGAGTATAATGGAATCACTTATCAAAAGGAAATGACGTTAGTAGCTTCACCGAGAATTACTGAGATGCCTATGAACATTTTGTCTAAACCTCTGGAATCATGCCAATGGATTTAACATTGATCATAGTCTTTTCCTGTGCTTATTTGCTTGGTGCCATCCCTGGTGCACTCATAGTCTGCAAGGCAATGGAGCTTCCTGATCCTAGACATTATGGCTCTGAAAATCCTGGCAGCACCAATGTTGCACGTATTGGTGGCAAAAAAGCTGGTTTTTTGACTTTTTTACTGGATGGATTCAAAGGATTGGCAGCGATATTATTAGCACAATTTTTGCATTTAGCCCCCTGGACGCTTGGCGTGACTGCTCTGTGTGCTGGCCTTGGGCACTGCTATCCCTTCTGGTCTTTCAAACAAGGTGGCAAGGGCATGGCGACATTTTTTGGCTGTTTGTGCGGCATATCTTTGATCAATACACTAATCATGACTTGTACTTGGCTAATAGTAACCAAAATCAGCCGCTACGTATCCTTAGCAACCATGCTATCATCACTTTGCGCTGTAGTTTGCAGCATCTGGTTTGGTCATGGCTCCTTGGGATTAGCCCTGTTTAGCTTACTGATCTTTTGGCGCCACAAAAGCAATATACACCGTCTAATGCGGGGTACAGAGCCTGCATTCAGCCCCAAGTAGCACCCCCACACATCAGCAAAAAGTCCTGTCTTGCCATCAAAATAACACATTGATGAGACAGTAAACCACACCAATGCCAACATGCTTAAACCCGAACTAGACCCTGAGATGATTGAAAAATGCCTGCTATGCAAACACAAAAGTCCCTATTTATCTGGCGGTGTTAGTGTCATGAGTGGCCAGCGTGGTTGCACTTCGGCTGCCAAGCCAAGGTCACGCTGCCCAGCTTGCAAACGCATTGCCCCCAACTGAGCAATCATGGCCCCATTGTCTGTGCAAAAGGCCTGACGCGGATAATATAGCTGCCACCCTGCTTGATCTGCCTTTTCGGCCAAGGTTGTCCTAAGGCAGGTATTGGCACCAACCCCACCCACCAAGACTAGCTGACTGGAACCAGTTTCTTTCATAGCACGCGCACATTTGAACGTTAGTGTATCCACCACAGCTAGCTCAAATGCCTTGGCAATATCAGCAGCATCTTGCTCTGACAAAGCGCCTGAAGCCAAAGTTTGTTGATTTATAAGCTGCATCACAGCTGTTTTCAACCCACTAAAACTAAACTCTAGTCCTGGGCGGTTAATCATAGGCCTGGGCAATTTGAATCGTTGGGCACTGCCTTTTTCCGCCAATTTGGCCAAAGCTGCCCCGCCGGCATTGCTTAAGCCCAATAATCTGGCGACTTTATCAAAGGCTTCTCCCACAGCATCGTCTAGCGTTTCACCCAGAACTTGGTAACGCCCTAGCCCCTCAACCATAACCAACTGTGTATGCCCACCTGAGACGAGTAAAGCTATAAAGGGAAAATCAGGCTTTTCAGCTTCCAGCATGCAAGCCATGACATGGCCCTCTAAGTGATTGACACCCAGGCAAGGGATGGACAACCCCCAAGCCAAGCTTCTCGCTACTGCAGCACCCACCAGTAGCGCACCAACCAAGCCAGGACCCGCAGTGTAGGTAACAGCATCTAGATCCTTGACCGACATGAATTTCTCAGTTAAAAGAGTCCTAATCAGTGGACTGATATGATTGAGATGATCTCGAGATGCCAGCTCAGGCACCACGCCTCCAAAAGGTTTGTGCAGATTCCTTTGTGACTTTAGCGCGTGCGCTACTAGACCTTTATCCGTGTCGTAAAGCGCAACTCCTGTATCGTCACACGAAGACTCTATGCCAAGCACTAACATTTGGCCCCCTATTGCAACCTTATCGTGATGATGAAGGAAGTTATTGATGTTGATGGTGAGACAAAAAATGTTCGAATTGATATAAAGTTTAAGATGAGCACAAAATAATTACAAGATTTAGTGCTAAAAAGGCTCTTTAATCTTCAGATTGAGCATCATCATTCATACACAGCCAAGAAAAATGGGCTTTTTACTTTACATACCACTGTTTGAGGTGGTAGAATTTCGCACCTTACGTTTTATGGCGTTTAATTTAAGAGGAAAATATGCCTGAAGTTCACATTTCATCGCCCGACCACAACATAGAAAGAGACTTACGTAACTTCAAACGACGCGTCGACAAAGCTGGGCTACCTGCCACTGTCCGCAAGAACATGGCGCACACTAAGCCAACCAAAGAGCGCAAACGCAAAGCTGCTGCTGCCGTAAAACGCTGGGAAAAAAAGCTCAGTAAAGAAAAAGAGTCTATGACTCGCATGTTACGATCTAGGCTTTACAAAAAGCTGAAGAAAACTTCTGAGCTTGGCCAAAAACTTCGTGAGCAAAACGCTATGGGTGAAATCAACGGCTCTGTTGAAAGCACTAAAGATACTGCATCCTAACCATCAGGTAAGCGCATTATGGGTGAAATCAAAAACCGCGTATTGGATGATATCAAACAAGCCATGCGTGCCAAGGAGACCCTGACGCTCACTACCCTGAGAACTCTACATGCTGCCATTAAGCAAAAAGAGATTGATGAGCGTCCAGATGGTGACCTTAGTGATGGAGATACGCTACAAGTTATCAATGCCATGATCAAACAGCGCCGTGAGTCTGCTGAGCAATACCTCCAGGGCAACCGCCCTGAGCTGGCAGAAAAAGAAGAAAGCGAAATCTCCATCTATCAAAATTACCTGCCTGAGCAACTCTCTGAAGAAGAAGTAAACCAAGCAGTTGAAGAGGCTATTTCCAATGCCAGCAGTACTGGCATGCAGGCGATGGGAGAAGTAATGGGTGCCCTCAGAGGCAAACTCCTAGGACGAGCTGACATGGGACTGGTTAGTCGACTTGTCAAAGGCAAACTTTCTGCTTAGTTATCTCCCCCAACATTAAACATTGGCGTCATTCCCACTAAAATAGCATAATCAAAACCCCAGGAAGCTTGCCTCATAAGCCCCAGACAGTCAGCTGGGTCTCGCATATAATAATACATTAGATGCTCGTAGGAGAAACTTATATGCCTCTAGCAGCAACCGAAGTTGTGTGTTAGCATGACGCCATGACCGTAAAGCAGAAAATTCCTCAAGATTTTCTTGATGACCTCATTGCTAGAAATGACATTGTTGAATGGATAAGTGAACGTATTTCACTGAAACGCTCTGGCAGCAACTGGCATGGCAAATGCCCCTTTCATCAAGAAAAATCACCCTCATTCTCTGTCAGCCAGACCAAGCAGTTTTACTACTGCTTTGGCTGTAAGGCAGCGGGAAATATTATCCAATTTATCATGGAATACCACCACTACACCTTCCTGGAAACAGTTGAACTTTTAGCCAATGCACACGGCCTTAGCATGCCCACACTAACAGGTGGCAAACAAGAAAACCACCAAGAAGACTGGGCCCTGATGCAAGCTATCGCTAAAGCCTACCAGCAACAACTAAACAAAGCCCCAAAACCAATGGAATACCTGATCGCAAGAGGCTTGAGCAACACGACCATCAAAGCCTTTCAACTCGGCTTTGCGCCAGATGAATGGCGCTTTGTCCTCAACCGCTTTGCCAAAGATCCAAGCAACATGAAACGCTTAATCACCCTAGGCATGGCCATAGAAAAAAAGAACTCTATCTACGATCGCTTTCGTGGCCGCATCATGTTTCCCATAATCAACCATAAAGGCCAAGTAATCGCTTTTGGTGGCAGGGTTCTCAACCAAGAGACTCCCAAGTACCTCAACTCACCCGAAACACCCCTATTCCACAAAAGTGATGAGCTTTTCGGCCTATACCATGTACGAAAGCAAACACAAAAAATCAGCAAAATCCTTGTGGTTGAAGGCTATATGGACGTTATCGCTCTTGCCAACCACGGCATTCATTATGCCGTAGCCACTCTTGGCACTGCCATTACCCCAGGTCATCTCAAAAAACTCCTAAGACAATGTGACACTATTTACTTCTGCTTTGATGGCGACCTTGCTGGCCATACAGCCGCATGGAAAGCGCTAACCACAGCTTTACCACACTGCCATGATGGCACTCACATATTTTTTAGTTTTCTGCCTGAAAAAGAAGACCCTGATAGTTTTGTCAACCAACATGGTAAAGACTCTTTTGAAGAGCACTTGGATAAAAGCTTGCCCCTTTCGACTTTTTTCATGGAAAAACTTTATCAAAATCATCCACCCACTAGCCTAGATAATAAAGCCAGCCTAGCCAAAGAAGCGGCAACCTATCTCAAACAAATGCCAGAAGGGATTTTTAAATCACTGCTTTACAAAAGCTTGTCTGAAAATGTCAACATCTCCGTTGAGGAGTTAAAAAACCCACAAGCACAACCCACACAATCTCGCCAGCCACGTCCACGGATGCGACCTGCATCGCAAACCAAATCTTCGCCGATACGGCAGATTATTACACTACTGCTACATTACCCCAGCATTGCTAGCAAGCTTAACATTGATGCCCTCAGCAACGACACCACCCCAGGCATCCCACAGCTTAAACATCTTATGCAAATTCTTGAAAAATCACCAAAAATAAAATCAACTGGTGCTCTTTTACAACACATTGAAGACCCAACTTTTAAAAAACAACTTAGCCAACTGGCTGGCCAGCTAATTTTTACCCAGGGCGATGAAGCTGCTGCACTAGCGCAAGCTTTAATAAACCAATATCTGCAATCGAAAATCAAGCACACCATTCAAGGCCTGATTCGACGTGCTGAGCAAGGCCTGCTTAGCTCAGAAGAAAAATCAAAATTACAACAGCTTATTACTCAACAAAAAAAACAAAATTAAGTTGTATATTACGGATAAAAAACGGTATAATGCTCCCTCGATTTTCTCCGGGCATATGCATGATTACACACAATAACGATGATGACCTGACAATCAAAGCCCTCAAAGAAAAAGGATCATCAAAAGGCTTCCTGACCACATCAGAGTTCAACAACATCATACCAGAAGAGTTCACTGATCCAGATAAAATCAGTTGGGTTCTTGAACAACTGGAAATGATGTCGATCAAGCTAGTCGATGACAATACTGACGAAGAAACTTTGTCACAAATCACTGAAAACAACAAGCAGTTGAAACAAAACATGGCACCAGTCATGGAGCACGACTATGGTAATGCTACGGCTGACCCTGTCCGCCTATACATGCGTGATATGGGCACCAAGGAACTCTTATCGAGAGCTGATGAAATCCGCATTTCCAAGAATATTGAAGAAGGCATCAACCACATTATGGTAGCACTCGCTCAAGATAATGCTACCATCAAATCCATACTCAAATCTTACCAGGATGCCATTGATGGCGAGGCCAGACTCACAGATTTAGTCTCAGGTATTGTTGGCTACGAACAAACTGAAACTGACAACAGGCCTACACCAGAAGCAGGCACCTCTGCACTCGAAGTTGCTGCCAACAAACCAGAAAAACATAAGCCAAGTGAAAGCAAAGACGGTTTAGACAAAGAAAAATGTGATGATGACAGCACCGAAGATGGCAAAGAAGCCTCTGAAGGTGAGGCCAAGAGTGAAAATGATCAATTCTCCTACGGCCCGGACCCCAGAGTCATCACCCAACTTTTTGCTGACCTGCAACAAGCACAAACTGCTTACGAAGCACTGGTTGCCGAACTCGGCATCGACCATAAAAAATCTATTCCCCAGCATGAAGAACTTGTCGCTATTTTTGTTAAATTGAAGCTACCACCCAAGCAACTTAACAAACAAATCAAACGACTACGCAGTATGCTTATTGAAATCAGAAAGCAAGAACGAATCATTGCTAACATTGGTATTGGCAAGGCCAAGATTGTTCGAAAAACTTTCTTGGAGCTATTCAAAGACAATCACACCAACCTACAGTGGTTTGACAAAGTGCTGGCAAAAAAAGCTAAAAAAGACGTTGGAATAGAGCAATATCGCCGTGATTTTATGCGCGCGCAGAAGAAAATTATCATTCTTGAAACGTTGTCAGCCATCCCTTTGAGCAGAGTTAAAGAAATCAATCGGCAAATTTCTATTGGGGAAGCCAAAACGAGTCAAGCGAAAAGAGAAATGACTGAAGCCAACTTGCGGCTTGTGATCTCTATTGCCAAAAAATACACCAACCGCGGCCTGGCATTTCTTGACCTTATTCAAGAAGGCAATATCGGTTTAATGAAAGCTGTGGACAAATTTGAATACCGACGTGGCTATAAATTTTCTACCTACGCCACCTGGTGGATTAGACAAGCCATCACCCGTGCAATCGCTGATCAAGCTAGGACCATCCGTATTCCCGTGCATATGATTGAAACAATCAACAAGCTTAATCGTATTTCTCGTTATATCCTCCAAGAAACTGGGCAAGAGCCTACACCTGAAGAACTCAGCAAACGCATGGATATTAGTGAAGACAAAATTCGTAAAGTTTTGAAAATCGCAAAAGAACCCATTTCTATGGAAACCCCTATTGGTGATGATGAAGACTCATCCTTGGGCGACTTCATTGAGGACATTGCTGTGTTGTCACCGATTGAATCTGCTACCAATGAGAGTCTCAAAGAAACCATACAAGAAGTCCTTGCCTCACTCACTTCTCGAGAGGAAAAGGTGTTACGTATGCGCTTTGGTATCAACATGAATACCGATCACACTTTGGAAGAGGTCGGCAAACAATTTGACGTCACCCGTGAACGTATTCGTCAAATTGAGGCCAAAGCCTTACGTAAGCTACGTCACCCTACGCGAGCAGAAAATCTTTCTAGCTTTATGGATATAGACGAAGAAGAGGCTAATTAACCGCACTGTTTACGCTGGTGGCTTAATATTTACGCATTAAATCTGAGTAATTCAATTGGCTTAACCGTGATCCAGATTTCTATGACGGCCTAAATGGCCTTAAACAATAAATGCCAATCTATCATCCCTCAACTCTAAAAATACTGTTAACTTGAATATTGCCTTGAGTAAGTGAGCTTGGTGAGGCTTTAGTCTTAGTGTTAGTTTCCTTTGACACATACCGCCTTGCACTAACCTCATGGCTATGGTAGCATCTGAGTACATCATACGACACGGGAGGTCAATATGAAAGCCGCGCGCTGTAGTCTTCTTGTATTAGCCATCTCTCTGCCTTTAATCGGATGCCATGACTGGATTGAAGAGCAGCGACAAGCCAATTTTGAGCAGTGCAAACTGGCCTGCTCCTAGCATTTTTCTTCACGACCATCCCACTATACCATGTGTATGAATGCTGGCATGCAGTCAGATGGCTATTACAATGGCCCTGCCTGCCAGTCCTATATTGCTCCACATTTGTATTGCATGGGTGCAGGTTATCACTTCCCTGACCCCGACGTAACAGACAATGCTTATGCTGACTGTGTATCTACTTTCCAACAAAAACAGTTGGATCAACGCTTTACCCTTGAACAGAAAGAATTAGATCGTCAAAATAGGATTGAGCAGACGTGCTACCAGGGAAGTGGTTATACGCACTGCGTGACTGAACAAAATTAGCCTCCCCTTTTGCTGACAGGCTTTCTTGCCATTATGGCTGGAGTTTCTGGTCTTGGCTAAGAAAATAATTTACAATGCCAACGTTACAAACCAAAAGAATTTTGTCGTGATTGCCGTATCTGCTCAGCTAGAATCGTTATTTTTCACCGCCATGACCAATGCTTTTGGCAAAAGTCATTGGCAAGCACTCATCCAAGTGGCGAACAAACAACAACAAGGTGACTATCAAAGCAATGCTGCCTTCGCTCTGGCCAAGCAATTACAGCAATCACCCCAAGCTGTTGCTGAGCAACTGCTAGCCCATCTACCCACCAATGATATTATCGAAGAAACCTCAATCAGTGGACCAGGTTTTATCAATATTCGCCTGACACCTGCCTGCGTGTCAGCATCATTGATTAATATGCTACAATCACCTCAAGCTGGGATTAATCCTAGCCAACACCCTGAAACTATTGTCGTCGATTATGGCTCCCCCAATGTTGCCAAAGCCATGCATGTTGGTCACCTACGTTCTACCATCATTGGTGATGCCCTGGTTAGGCTATTAAATGCTAAAGGGCACCATCTTATTCGTCAAAACCATGTTGGCGATTGGGGCACACAATTTGGCATGTTGATCGAGCATATCATCCAAGAAAAGCTAGATTTACATAGCTTAGACTCTATTCAAGAGCTCAATACCCTATACCAGGCCTCCAAAAAACGTTTCGATACTGATGAAGTCTTTGCCAAAGCTGCAAAGGAGCGTGTTGTTGCCCTTCAAGCTGGGACGCCTGATACCTTGGCCCTCTGGCAAATCCTAGTTGCCAAAAGCCAGGAACATTTTCAGTCTATTTATAATCAACTTGGCGTACTCCTCACCCAAGATGATATCCGTGGTGAGAGCAGTTACAACGACGATCTCCCCAAACTGATTGATGATCTTGAGAAGCACAAGTACTTAACCATCAGCCAAGGAGCGAAGGTACTATTTCTGGAAGGTTTTGTTGATAAAGATAAAAATCCCTTGCCCATGATTCTACAGAAAAGTGATGGCGGCTATCTTTATGCCACTACCGACATGGTGACGGCAAAATATCGTATTGAAAATCTAAAAGCCAATCGCATTATTTATGTGGTTGATTGCCGCCAAAGGCAACACTTCGACATGTTGTTTGCAGCTGTTAAACATGTCGGTTATGCTGACAACTCGGTGCGTCTTGACTATGTGCCATTTGGAGCCATGCTGGGCGATGATCGTAAGCCATTTAAAACCCGTTCAGGCCAAGTGATTGAGCTAGCCTCTCTGATCGATGAAGCCATAAAGCGTGCTTATGATTTGTACAAAAGTAAAAACCCTGATGCTACTGATGTACAAGCCATGCAAGTAGCCAAAGTTGTTGGTGTTGGCGCACTCAAATATGCTGATTTGAGCAATGATAAAATCAAAGACATTGTCTTTGATTGGGAACAAATGCTGGCTTTTGATGGCAATACTGCGCCCTACTTACTCAATGCCTATGTTAGAATTGCTTCGATCCTACGTAAAGCTGATGACCAAGACGGAAACCCAGTCTCATGGCTGCTCGAATCACCTCAGGAACTTGATTTGGCCAAACATCTTATACAATTTCCTGAACTGATTGATCAACTTAGCATTGACTTGGCTATTCACCGCCTGTGTCAATTCCTCTATAAGGCAGCAAACTTATTCCATCGATTCTATGAACACTGCCCTATCCTTAATGCCAACCATGAAACCAAGCAAAGTCGTCTTAAGCTCTGTTTGGTGACACAAAATGTCTTGCACACTGGCCTTAACTTGCTTGGCATAGAGACTTTAGAGTCTATGTAGCCTGCGAGATGATGCCTTTTGCGCTGCAAAATGCCTCAAGCTGGTATTGTTATTTCATTCTGGCATAGTTCCCAGAAGTATAGTTGCTGACTCGTTGCCGCTAGCAGCTGCTTTTTGCAAATACTCTTTGGCCAGGGCAAAGTTTTGATTCACCCCAACGCCGTAGCGGTAAACCATTCCTAGCAAATACTGCTTTTTCACATCACCATCGTTAGCGCCATGCGTCAACCACATGATTTTTTCTTCAGATAAAGGTTCTTTGGGTGTCTGCTGTATATGGGCCAACACCAACAAATAGCTAGCATTATCACTACCATTGGCTTCAGCTCTCTTCAGCCAAGTCACAGCCTCCCGTGCTTTTAATGGGTCCTGCTTGGCTTGTTGTAGCATCATTTCCCCTAAGCGCGTTTGCGCAGAGACAAAATCATGATTGGCTAAATCTATCAAACATTGCGTGGCTTTTAATTGATTTTGTGGCATACCATCACCAAAAAACTGCATCAATGCGTGAGCATACTTAGCCTCTTCATCACCAGCCTGGGCTGCATGTTGGTACCAGTAGGCAGCATCCGTCAATGAGGCGGTTACGCCTTCACCATGTCTGTACATAGAAGCCAAAGCTAGCTGCGCGCGGATCTGGCCGCCTTGAGCTGCTTTCAACATCCAGCGATATGCTTGTGGCAAATCTTTGGGAAGACCCAAGCCAGTCAACAAAGACAATGCCAATTGATATTGGGCATTCACATCTCCTTTCTCTGCCTTGATAGCTATCTCTTGATCAAAGTGACTTTGTTTTTTTAGTAAGCACTGTCTGGGTAAACTATGCAGCCAATCTTCTTCTGCATTTAACATGCCCGGAATGGCCCAAATTAGGGGACAATAAGCCAGTAAAGCAGCAATGCCTAATCGTGACAAATTCATGAAAGATCTCCTCCTTAAGACTCAACCTGGTTTTCAGAAAAAACTATTCGTTTAATCTAACACATTGCAAACCACATCGCATCCAAAAACTAGACTTTATGGTACTATTCAAGCCATCAGCTGACGGTCTTAGGAGATTTGCTTTGACCATGGCAAATCCAAGGATTGGATTCAGGCACAAACCAGGCGAATAGTGACGCGAAAACAAAACAGACTGGCAGTACACATAAGCCAAAGCGCAAGGTTTCAAGCGTGTAAATGCGGTGGCCTAAAGCATCGACTGCTCCCTGCCAGTGCCAATCTAACAACCAGCCAATCACCGGCTGAAGAATGGCTCCGACAATCACTGAGGCCATATTTGAAAAGGCAATCGAAGAACCAGCAACTTTTCTTGGCTCTACTTCTCCAGCAGTCGCATAAGCTAGCATAAGGCCGGAATTAAGCACACCATAAACAAATAAAATGACCATCAAGCTCAAATAACTTAAATCGTTCCCATACAAAATCAAAGTCATTAGTAGGCCACCCCCGACCGATGAAAGCATGCGTAGAGGTCGTCTTTTCGATACTTTTCCAGCCAACCAGCCTGTCAAAGGACCACCGCAACCCCAGCCAATAAAAATCATCACCGCAGCGTTTGCTGCCTGCTGATGGGACAAATGGTAAGCATGTTGCAAGAACGTCACGCCCCAAAGCTCTGCAAAAGCTGCGCTTGAAGCATAAAGAAACCCTGCAAAACCAGCATTAATCCACATGTCTTTGCGCTTTAATACCATCATTAGCCCAGCTATCATGCCCAGAGAATTTTCAGGTGTTTTTTTCAAGGTATTGGAAACAGGTTTTGGTGGATGATCGCGCACCAGTAAGGCAAACAATACCGACAAAATGAGAAATAATAAACTGCACCATAAGGTAGCTTCTTGCCAACCCAATGATCTAACAACATAGGACATGGGGGCCTCACCTATTGCTCCTCCAATCATACCAAGTGCTTGTGTGCAACCTGCCAGCAAAGCAAATTTTTCAATTGGGAACCATACAGTTACCAATTTCAAGGCCCCCACAAATGCAAAGGCAGTGGCAAAGCCAATCAACATCCGAGCCAGGCCAGCCAACCATAAGCTACTGGCTTGTGCGAACATCACGCAAGCCAATGCACAAAGCGCTGTCATAATAGTCAATAACCGGTGCGAGCCATAACGATCTACCATGGCACCAACCGGCAATTGCATCAAAACATAGGGATAATAATACAGTCCAGATAGTGTTCCTACCCCTAACGCATTGGTATGAAAATCTTGGATTAGCCAAGGTGCCATAACGCTTGGGCTGACCCTCACAACATATTCAAACAAGAAAAAAGATGCGCCAAGTGCCCATACAGCCCAGGGCCGCCACCATTCAAAAACTTTTTCATCAAGTTGGACGAGAGATATTGACGAATTTGACATAAGCATTTTATGATATTGTAATGGTTAATTATGTACTTAATGGCACTATATGTCAATTACCTAGCAATAGCCTCAACCATGCCAATTTGGGTTTTAAGTAAAAAAACATATAAACAATCACTAACAAGAGAAAATCCTTAAAAATCATCCAGATGAACTTTTAACTTTTGCTTGCATTCACACAAAAAAACACCTAACATAGTCGCTCTTTGACTGCTAGGAGAGACCGTGAGTGAAGCAAAAACATGCACTACTCTGGCTCTGCCTAGCACAAATTTTTATTGGCGTGAATGTTGTTTCTGCCAAACATCTAGTCACTGTCCTACCCGTTAGCTTTATTATATTTCTACGCTTTGGCATTAGTTCAGTTCTTCTCCATAGTTTCTGCCTAATTAGAGGCAAGTCGCTGGCGGAAAATAGCTTGGGTGAAAAAATAACCCTGCAAGATGTATTCATGATTTGCCTACAGGGCTTAAGCGGTGGGGTTTTATATAATTTTCTTGTGCTAACTGGGTTGCGATATACCGATGCAGCCACAGCAGGCATTATTAGTGCGACGACTCCAGCAATGATTGCTTTTCTTTCTTATTGGCTACTGAAAGAAACGCTCTCACAACGCAAGATTTTCACCATTATCTTTGCTGTGCTAGGTATTGTGTGTCTGCATCTGAGCGAATTGGGTAGTCATTATGCGGCCTACAGTCTTTGGGGTAATCTGCTGGTGGTCGCTTCGATTTTTCCTGAGGCTATGTTTACCATCATTGCCAAAAAGCATAACACTCCTATTCCTGCCATTGTTACCGCCACCATCTGTAACATGGCCAATGCTTTGTTTTGCTTGCCTATCGTCTTAAGTATGATTCCTGCAATATTACACGCACATCTGACCTTGACAGATTGCCTGGTAATTGCTGCTCAGATTTCCAGTGGCATTGGTTTTTACTTTGGTTGGTACCAAGGCTTACCACATGTGCCTGCATCGACAGCAGCGCTAGTGACAGCTGTTGCACCCATTAGCATCACTCTATTGGCCATTATTTTTCTGGGAGAGCGCATCAATATTCTGGACTCAGTTGGCATGATTTTAGTATTGATGTCTATATGCTATGGTGCGGGATTGACACCCTCTGTGCTACGTTCACGCATGAAAGAAAGTGCTTAAGCTATAAGTAGGGACTTAATCTACTAAAGTCATTAAGGCCAGTTCAACCATGGCCATAAAGCCATTCTGGCGCTCTTCAGCTGACAAGCGTTCTTGGGTAATTAGGTGATCGCTTACGGTCAACAGTGACAGAGCCTGTACTCCGAACTGGGCGGCAATGGTATAGAGGGCCGCAGTTTCCATCTCGATGCAGAGTACGCCATGACCAGTGAAGATTTTCCACTCGTCCTCAGATGATGCATAAAAGGCATCTGAAGTGAGTACGTTACCTACCTTAATGGAAAGATCGTGCGATGAAGCTTGTTCATATGCTCTAAGCAACAACTCGAAATCGGCCAAAGGCGCATAACTCATGCCATGGAAACGGCGGTTATTCATGTTAGAGTCGGTACATGCGCCCTGCGCCATGATCACATCACGCGTAGCAACATGCTCTTGTAAACCACCCGTGGTACCAACCCGAATGACTTGCTTGACACCATACTCGGCAAATAGTTCATGGGCATAAATCGACATAGATGGCATACCCATACCATGACCTTGCACTGAGATCCGCTGACCACGGTGGGTGCCGGTATACCCCAACATGCCACGTACTTGGTTATAACACACAGCATCTTCCAAGTAAGTTTCGGCAATTATCTTTGCTCGAATAGGATCGCCAGGAAAAATCATTTTTTCAGCAATGTCACCGGGTTGGGCGGCTATATGAACACTCATGCAGTCTTCCTTTTTATGATTCAGCACCTACATGCTGATCGATACGTTATAAACTCAACCAAGTTAACAAACCACTTGGTTGCACCCCAAGCATCACCACACCTAAGGCGTTGAGTGTGAGCAAGCCATTGCCTAATCCAAGGGAGACCTTTCGCAAAGGCGTTTGAGACTCATCAAAAAACATGACTTTTACCACAGCAATGTAATAATACGCCGCGACCACAGTGAGCAATAAAGCATAAATTACCAACCAAAATGGTCCAGTTTGTAACAGGGCTTGGAAGATTTGTAGTTTGGCAATAAAGCCAACAAAAGGCGGCATACCTGCCAGAGAAAACATGACAATGGCAAACATAACTGCATGCCAGGGGTGATGTTGAAATAAGCCTGCGTAATCGGCAATATCTACAGCTTCTTCACCATCTTCACGTCGAAAACACATGATCAAGGCAAATGCAGCCAATGTGGTCAGAACATAGGTTGCCAAATAAAACATAGCAGCGCTGTAGCCTGCAGTGGTTCCAGTAAATACACCCAATAACAAATAGCTCAGCTGGGCAATGGATGAATAGGCTAACAATCGCTTTAAGTTGGCTTGTTTGACCGCTGTCACATTACCGACAAACAGTGACAACACCACCAACACCATCAATAATGGTTGCCACTCCGCAAACAAAGCAGGCATAACGCTAACTAACAAACGTAACAACATGCCCAAAGCAGCAATTTTTGCCAAGGTTGCTACCATCATGGTCATGATGGTTGGCGCACCTTCGTACACATCTGGCAACCACATGTGGCATGGTACAATCCCTAATTTAAACGCAATGCCTATGGTGATAAAAACTAGCGCAAATGACATTAGCAAGTGATGGCCATGCATGGCCACAGGAATAGCATTAGCAACATCAGGGAAGCCAAGTGTATGGGTAGCACCATAAAGCAAGGCGATACCATATAGTAAAATACCTGTGGCCATAGCGCCAATGACAAAATATTTTAATGCAGCCTCTAGGCAGTCAGAACGATGACGACGTAAGGCAATCATGGCATACAAAGGCATGGACATCAGCTCTAAGCCCACGAACAAAGTGATAAAATGATTGGCAGACAACAGTGCAGATAGCCCCAGTACAGACAATAAGGTGAGCACATAAAACTCCAGCACTGGCATTTTCATGGCTTTGAGATATGCATGTGCATAAAAACATACTCCTGAAGCAGTGACATAGCTAAGGACTTTTAAGGTAAATGCTAAATGATCTACCACAACAGTACCTGAGAACAATGTCACTGTCCCAGCCAACATCCCCCAAAATGCTAAAGCTATCGCACCCCAAAGTGCTGTTTGGGCAAACACCAACGCTGAGGACTCCCGCATTCGTGTTGGCAAAAACACCCCGGCCATTAAAGTTAGCAAACTCATCAGAAACACCAACATTTCCGGCAATAGTACTTTATTAGCTATCAGAAAAGTACCCATGGCACCCCCTCAACAATTAGCCTATGGCGCCCACTTTGTGCGCCAAACTCAAATCTATCAAATGATCAACACTTGCATGAATATGTTGTAACAACATATCAGGCATCAATCCTAGTCCTAGCACAAATAAGCTTAGTAAAATCAAGATCACACGCTCAAGTACACTAACATCTTGCAATGCTTCTACGGTACCATGTTGAATGGGTCCATAAAATACACGCTTGAACATCAGCAAGGTGTAGGTCGCACCAATGATTAATGTTAGTGAAGCAATCACCGCTACCCAGAAATTAGCTTGCAAGCTGGACAAAATCACCATGAACTCACCCACAAACCCTGATGTTCCAGGTAACGCCACATTGGTCATAGCAAACAATAAATAAAAGGCTGAAAATACAGGCATCGCTGTGGCCACCCCACCGTACTCACTAATGTTGCGGGTTTTCATGCGATCATAGAGCATGCCAAAACCAATGAACATGGCGGCAGAAGCAAAACCATGGGAAATCATCTGTAAGTAGCCGCCTTCATAGCCAAGGCGCGCAGCATCGACATGGCCAAGCAAGTAGATAACAAAAATGCCTAACGTCACAAACCCCATATGAGCAATGGAAGAATAAGCGATAAGTCGCTTCATGTCGGTTTGTGCCATGGCTACCATGCCAATGCACACAATAGCAATCAATGACAGAATAATCATAGGCCAAGCAAACACTGCACTGGCATCAGGAACTACGGGTAAGCTAAAACGCAGCAAGCCATAAGCTCCTACCTTCAGCAATACTGCTGCCAATACTACAGACCCTCCAGTAGGTGCTTCGGTATGCGCATCTGGCAACCAAGTGTGCACTGGCCACATAGGAATTTTCACCGCAAAAGCTAGAAAAAATGCGACAAACAACCATTCTTGAATAGGTAGTGCTAAAGGCAAATCATAAAATGCTGGAATAAAGAATGTTCCTGAATGTATGCCCAAGTAAATCAAACCAGCAAGCATCAACACAGACCCTAAAAAGGTATAGAGGAAAAATTTTATTGCCGCATAGCGACGATTTGCCCCGCCCCAAATACCTATACACAGGTACATAGGAATCAGCATGGCTTCCCAAAAGAAGTAAAACAAAATTGCGTCCATCGCGCAGAAAACCCCGATGATCAAGCCTTGGAGAATCAAAATAGCGCGTAATATTCAGCCGGCGTGACGAGACCCACAGGGCCAGCATGGGGGGGTGATTTATGAGTGGATTAAAAGCCATGTATATCAATGGCAAGCAATGCCATCAATGCCTAAATCATAGGCAATGCCCAACGAAGGAATCCATGCATGGTGTTCAGTAAACTGCATGGTAATAGCATGGGCATCAAAAGATGTATCAATAATGGCACACACATGGCGCCCGTCGAACACCGTCACGAGCAGGGCAGCCCATGGTACCAAAGCTTGTCTTTGTTCCTCAACGCCTTGGTATGGCAAAACCGCCTGCTACGGAGCCCAAATCAGTCCACTCAACCAAGGAAAAGACAACATAAAATTATCCTATATGATAATGTCTTAACATAAACCAAGTGACCATGGCCACTAACCCCAATAACATTATCAATGCATAATGGTACAAATAACCAGTTTGCAATCGGCGCATTAGCCCAGCTACATAGGCAACCATACGCCCAGAACCATTGACAATCCCACCATCAATCAATCCCATATCTAGACGCTTGTACAACACTTGGCTAGTGCTATCTGCAAACTTAACAATGACTTCTTGATAAAACCAATCAAAACCAAACTTCTGCACCAACACCTGGTAACACACTTTGCAGGACGCAGCAAGTTGGTTTGGCAATGCGGGGGCTTTGATGTAAGCAATCCAAGCAAAACCTAAGCCTAGCAAAGTTGCCCAGAATGCTGGGCCCTGTGGCGCTATTTCCACCAAATGCCATACTCCATCAAAGTGATGGTGTAAGGTAGTCATCACATCGTGATTTGGTAAAACGGTAATTTCACCATGACTTAGGAAGCCAGCATGGCTATACACCATGGGTTCAACCAGCACAGCACCAATGATCACAGATGGCAAAGCCAAAAGCAACAAAGGTACCCGCACCACCCAAGGTGATTCATGTAGGGAATCACGCTGATGTGTGCTCATGCGCTCTTTACCATGAAAAGCTAAGAACAACGCCCTAAAGCTATAGAATGATGTGACAAAAGCACCCAATACCAAACAAACATAGGCATATTTTGCCCCTGGTAATGTTGACAAAAACACCGCTTCGATGATGGCATCTTTGGAGAAATAACCAGCAAATGGAGGTAACGCTACCAACGCCAACGTGCCAATTAAGAACACCGCATAAGTCCAAGGCATGTATTTTTTTAAATTTCCCATGTGACGTAAGTCTTGATCGTGGTGCATGCCCATGATCACCGAACCTGCAGCCAAGAACAATAATGCCTTGAAAAAGGCATGTGTGGTCAAGTGGAAAATACCCAGCGCATAGGCAGAAACCCCATTGGCTGCCATCATATAACCCAGCTGTGACATGGTAGAATATGCAATCACACGCTTGATATCGTGTTGGACAATACCTACCAACCCCATCATCAAAGCACCCGTAGATCCAATTAACATTACTGTGGTCAAAGCGACATCAGAAAGCTCAAACAAAGGTGACATTCTTGCCACCATGTACACCCCTGCAGTCACCATAGTAGCTGCATGGATCAAAGCAGAAATTGGTGTAGGACCTTCCATGGATTCTGGCAACCAAACATGCAATGGCACTTGAGCTGACTTACCCATGGCGCCGATGAATAGCATCAAGCAAATCAATGTGGGCAAAGACCACACGACTCCAGGAATGACAGAAATAGTCAGATTTGCCAAGGCAGGAGCTTTGGTAAACACCTCAGCATAATCCAGGCTACCCACATAGCTAAGCAGCAGAGCAATGCCTATCAAAAAGCCAAAATCACCTACACGGTTAACCAAAAAGGCTTTTAAGCTTCCCTCAGCCGCAGAATCTTTCTTAAACCAAAAGCCAATCAGCAAATAAGACACCAAGCCCACACCTTCCCAGCCAAAGAACAAGACCAGAAAGTTATTGCCCAATACCAAGCACAACATCGCAAAGGTAAATAGAGACATATAGGCAAAAAACCTTGGGTAGCCAGGATCTTCCTCCATGTAACCAATGCTGTAAATGTGTACTAACAAAGATACAAATGTCACTACCACTAACATGATAGCAGACAAACCATCCAGCAAGAAACCGACGTCAAAGTGGCTACTGCCATAGCTAGCCCATGTATAAAGAGTCCAATTGTCGCTAAAACCTGGATGGGCAATTAACGTCCAATGCGCCAAATATAAGGCAGACATTAATCCCACGGCAACTCCACCGATGGTCATGCTGTGTGCCGCTTGATTTGACCACACCCTGCAGGCAAGACCTGTCACTATTGCCCCTAACAAAGGGGCAAAAATGGTCAATAATGTGATTTCATGAATGCCCATCACCTTACAATCACCCTTTTAATTGATCTATTGATTCCACGTCAATGGTCTGACGACAACGGTACAACAGCACAAGTATGGCCAAACCAATGGCTGACTCTGCTGCGGCAACAGCCAGAATAAAGAACACGAAAATTTGCCCAGAGATGTCATGAAAATATTGTGACACCGCCACAAAATGCATGTTCACGGCCAACAACATCATTTCCACGCACATCAACATAACAATCAAATGCCGACGGTTGATAACAATGCCAATGAAACTGATAACAAATAACATGCTACTCAGCACCAAATAATGTGCTAATCCAATCATTCGCCCCCCTCATGTTCAGAAGCCATGGAAACGATTCTTAAGTTATTAGCTTTGCTAGCCATGAGCTGTTTAGGAGTATCCTGCACTCTGCGCTGCTGAGACCCACGGAAGGTTAAGGCAATAGCAGCAACCATGGCCACCAACAAAATGCCAGCTGTAAGTTCCAACGGTATGACAAATTGAGTATACATAACCTCGCCAATGGCACGGGTATTGTTGTAATGCTCCGAAAAAGCCAAGACACCGGTTTTTTTGATTGAGAAAGCATCTGGCCCTAGGGCCAGCCATAGCATGGTAACTAAGCCCCCCCCTAGGACTAACACAAAAGGAAAGTATTTTAACAATCTAGCTTTGGTGGCATCAATTTTGACATTGAGCATCATGACCACAAACAGAAATAGTGTCATTACCGCACCAACATAAACAAACAGCAAAGCAAGCCCTAAAAACTCAGCATGCAACATCAGCCAAAGTACGGTTGAGCATAAGAAACAAAGGATGAGAAACATCACACTACTCACAGCATGGCGAGAAAAGACCACACCACCGGCTGACAACAACAGCAAGCCAGAAAAAGCAAAAAATGTAAGCGTTTGAACGTCGATCAACGGTTTATCTCCTAGCGGTAAGCTTCATCTTCGCGTCTATCAGAAGCCAGTCGATCTTCGTAAAGATCGCCAATGGCCAAGAGTTTTTCTTTGGTGAAGATATTTTCACCTCGTTCCTCCATATGATAGTGCATCTCTGGCACAACAACAATGGAGTCTACCGGACAAGACTCCTCACAAAATCCACAGTTAATACATTTAAAGGCATCAATTTCGTATTTGGTTGTACGCCTAGAGCCATCTTCGCGCTCTTCAGTATCAATGGTAATGGCCAAAGCTGGGCACACCGCTTCACATAGCTTACACCCAATGCAACGCTCTTCGCCATTAGGGTAACGGCGTAGGGCCAACATCCCCCTAAAGCGTGGAGAAATAGGTGTTTCCTCTTCTGGATACTGTATAGTCGCCTTGCGAATAAACATGTGTTTACCAGTGACTGTCAAGCCCTTGAGTAAGTCAAATAAGGTAAAACTACGCAACAAATGCCACGCCGTCTGTAACAAGGACAATTGGTTAGCACGCGCGTACGCCCACCACAACCAAAGCCCAAGCGTCAGCAAGGTCGCAAGTATCCACGTATGGTTATCATGCATCATCGGCCATTCCCCTCAAACAAACCACGGTTGCACATGCCATTGAATGGCTAAGCCTTCAACCACCAACCACACCAAAGTCACTGGAATCAAAACCTTCCAACCCAATCGCATGATTTGATCATAACGATACCTTGGGTAAGTTGCCCGAATCCACAAATACAAGAACAAGAAAAAGCCTGTTTTAATAAATAACCAAAGCATACATGGCGCCTGCAACCAAGCCAGCGTGGAAGGCAACCATCCAGCACCTTCAAAAGGTGAATTCCAGCCGCCTAAGAAAAACAAACTGGTCAAAATCGCGATCAGCGCCATATTGGCGTATTCTGCCAAGAAAAACAGTGCAAAGCCCATGCCAGAGTACTCAACATGGAAACCTGCGACAATTTCTGACTCACCTTCAGCAACATCAAAAGGCGCCCGGTTGGTCTCAGCCAGTCCAGAAATCCAATATACCAAGAACAATGGCAGCAAAGGTACTGCATACCAGTGCCAGATGCCCCCAGCTTGGTGACGCACAATTTCACTCATATTCATGCTATCAGCAGCCATCAATACGCCAACCAAGGCAAAGCCCATCGGGATTTCATAAGAAACTGCCTGGCCACAGGCACGTAAGGCACCAAGGAAAGCATATTTACTATTAGAAGACCAGCCCGACAGCAATAAACCGTAAATACCCAAAGAGCTAAAGGCCAATACCAACAATACCCCAGCATTTACATCAGCCAATACTAGTCCTTCTGAAAAAGGAATCACAGACCACGTCACCAGCGCGGGCACAAATGCTAACAGTGGCGCGATGATAAACAAGTAACGGTTAGATGCGGTGGGAAATATCATTTCTTTGAAAACCAACTTAATGGCATCGGCAATTGGTTGCAACAAGCCACGGACACCGGCACGGTTGGGGCCGATACGCGACTGTTGGTAACCGATGATTTTTCGCTCAGCCAGAGTCAAGTAAGCCACAACTCCTATCAATGGCAAAGCAATCGCCAAGATTTTAATCACGATCCAAATCAGTGCAAAAAACCCTTCAAACATGGGCTTCTCCCTTGTGCAGTTGTATGTCGCCTAAATCAAAACCGCGTGTTTCTGTATGGCCCATGGGCAAACAAATGCCTTTCGCTGACATTTTTTCATCCACCCAGACGGTTAATGTTGCATGATGCTCACCTTGTTGGACAATCACGGTATCACCAGACTGTAATTCATGTTCAGTAGCCACATCACTGCCCACTTGCACCCTTTTTGCAGAAGCTGGCAATGCTTGCTGCAAAGGTTCAGCCCGCCGCACCACACTGTCGGTAAGATAAATAGGCCAATAAACCTGCATATGATCTCCACCATTTTCTGATGTCATCGCTGGTGTTGTCGGTGTTACTGGTGCAGCTTTGTCTAACTCAGCATGCATGGCATCACGCACATCTTGTAAGGTCATTTGAGCAAAACCTACCAAGGACAAACTTGAACCTAAAGCCCTGAAAACCTTCCAAGCAGGCCTGGCAAAGCCTGGTAAATCTGCAGCAGCAGCAAAGCTGTGCAGCTTGCCATTGCCATCCATCAAAGTACCTGCGGACTCGCCCATGGCAGCAATAGGCAACATAACATCGGCGAATTTTTTCATGGTATCGTTAGCATAAGATGTAAATGCCACTACCCAATGCGCAGATTTCATACCCTCAAGCATGGCTGCCCCATAAGGTGTGTCCAGCTCAGGCTCAACATTAAACAAACCAAGCAGTTTTTTTGGTGAATTCCAAATACTTCGCGCATCTTGCCCCACCGCTTCTACAGCTTGACCACCAATCCCCCTGTGTGGCAAAAAGCCGATAGCAGCTGCACCGGCTGCGTTAGCGCCGTGGCTCAAAGCACCCAAAGTGGCACCCGACACTTCAGCAATCTTAGCCAACACTGCGTAAATATTGGCAAAGTCATGACGGCTTTGTGGTTTCAGGCCTAATAGTATCGTGGCATCCTCTTGGCTACACATCTGCTTGGCAATTTCCTCACTTTCTTCAGTGAACTGAATACCTTTTAAGTGCTCGGCCCAAGTTGTATCAGCCTTGATTTTGGTTTCAGACAAGCAAGCCTGCAACACTGCAAGCAAGGCATCTACCAAACCGTTTTTAGGGTGCTGCTCAACTGCAATATCCATGGGATAATCGTAACTAGCCGAGGCAGTTGTCATCACTTTTGCGCCCTTCAATGTGGCTTGCCTAGCGTGAATGTTAAGTACAGGACACTCTCGAGGCAGATCACAGTCCACCAACCAAATAGCATGTTTTTCGCCCAAGCTTTCTGGATCAAAACCCAAGCCAGGTAGCAAAGAGTCACTAGACTGATCGGAGAAATCCCAACGACGCCAACGATAATCTATGTTTGATGACCCCAAAGATCGCCATAGCTTTTGCAGCATGTATAAGGATTCCATGGACTCTGACGGCGAAGCCAAAACTGCCAAATTGTCACCATGACCATCTTCACGTTGGATGCCCTCTGCAATGGCTGACAGCTGAGTGATGGCCTCTTGCCATGAGACTTCACACCATACGCCTTTCTTTTTGATCATGGGGCTTTTCAAGCGCTCTTTATGGGCCAACCCTGTGTAACTGAAGCGATCTCGATCTGAGATCCAACAATGCTCGCCACCATCACCCATTTTCGGCACAACCTGTACGATGTGCGATTGGCCACGATCATCTCGATCGGCGTGCCAATAGACTGGGCTAGCCAAACAATCGTGCATGGCTGCACCTGCATGTTGGATCAAATGCCATGCCCGGCCCTGTTTGGCATTTGGTTTCGCGTTTAATGCACCTACTGGACACAGATCAATGACATTGCCAGCAACTTCTGAATTCACCAGCTTAGCGACGTAAGTGCCGACTTGAGTTTGCTCACCACGGCCAGTTAGGCCTAGCTCTCTTACCCCAGCGATTTCGGTACCAAAACGCACACAACGCGTACAATGGATACAGCGTGTCATATTTGTGTCGATCAACGGCCCAATATTCTTGTCTTGCACCGAACGTTTACCTTGATTATATTGAGAAATGCCATCGCCGTAGCCCATGGACAAATCCTGCAACTCACATTGGCCTCCTTGATCACAAACGGGACAATCCAAAGGGTGATTGACCAGTAAAAATTCCATAACATGACGTTGGGCTTCTAGGGCTTTGGGAGAACGAGTCAAAACCTTCATGCCATCTGCCACTGGCGTGGCACAGGCTGGCACAGCCTTGCCTACCCCTTCAACTTCCACCAAACACATACGGCAGTTAGCAGCAATAGAAAGTTTTTGGTGGTAGCAAAAACGCGGAATGTACGTCCCCGCTTTATCGGCAACCTCAATGATCATATCACCCGAGTTTGCATCTAGCGATTGTCCATCAATGTCTAACTTCACCATGCTCTTACTCACTTATGCCATTTGATCTGTGACCATCGAACGTTTGTGCTCAATAGCGTAAACAAATTCATCACGGAAATGTTTCAAAAAGCTCTGTACTGGCCAAGCTGTGGCTTCACCAAATGCACAGATAGTCCTACCTTCAATATTATTGGCAACACGCAATAGATTGTCCAAATCAGCCATCTCTCCATGTCCTGCTAAAATTTTCTCTAGGGTCCTGTACAACCAGCCTGTGCCTTCACGGCAGGGCGTGCACTGACCACAAGATTCTTCCATATAAAAACGGGAAACATTGGCTAAAGCTTTGACCATGCATGTACTATCATCCATAACAATGACGCCACCAGAACCCAAATATGAGCCAGCTTTTTGTAAGCCGTCAAAGTCCATGGTAGCCACCATCATGGCATCAGCTGGTACAACTGGCATGGAAGTCCCACCAGGAATAACGGCCTTGAGCTTTCGACCTTCACGTATGCCGCCGGCTAGCGCTAGTAATTTGGAGAAGGGTGTTCCTAAAGCTAACTCAAAGGCGCCAGGATTTTTGACATGACCAGATACAGAAAAAATCTTAGTCCCGCCACTATTTTCAACACCCAGGTTAGCAAACCACTCACCACCATTTTCCATGATTTGTGGAATAGATGCGATGGTCTCGGTGTTGTTAACCACGGTAGGCTTTCCATAGAGACCTTGAACTGCTGGGAAAGGTGGTTTGAATCGCGGGTAGCCGCGTTTGCCTTCCAAGGACTCCAGCATCGCGGTTTCCTCACCACAAATATACGCACCTGCACCCAGGTGATTATGGATTTGAAAATCAAAACCTGAGCCCAAGATGTTCTCACCCACCAAGCCAGTGGCTTTGGCTTGAGCCAAGGCTTTTTCACAAACCTGAAATTCATCCCAATACTCACCACGCAAATAGTGGTAAGCAATGGAAATGCCCAGAGCATAACCGGCAATCAACATGCCTTCGATGATTTGATGTGGGTTAAAGCGCAAAATATATGTGTCTTTAGCGGTACCTGGCTCACTCTCATCAGAGTTGATCACCAAGTATTTTTGCCCAGGGACATCACGTGAAATGAAGCTCCACTTTAAGCCTGTAGGAAACCCTGCACCACCACGTCCACGCAAGCCAGAAGTCTTGACTGTCTCAATGATTACGGCAGGATCAGTTTTATTTTTCAAAATTGTTTTGAAGGTCTCATATCCACCCAAAGATTGGTAAGTCTCTAATGAGGCAGGATCATCAAGCGTTATGGTACGGTAACAAACGTGATTCATGGTGCTTTCCATCAAAGCTTAGCCCCCCCGCGCAATTCTGAGAGCAACATTTTAACCTTTTCTGGGGTTAATTTCATCACACAGCGCTGGTCATTGACCTGCAACATTGGCGCGTTATCACAATGCCCTAGACAAGATACCAATTTTAATGAGAACAGGCCATCTTCGCTCACTCCATCCGGGGTAACATCCAAAGTTTCTTTAATGGTATCAATGATGGTGTCTGCGCCATTGAGCATGCAGGAAATATTAGCACAGACACTAAGCTGGTATTGACCTGTGGGCGAGAGATTAAACATGGAGTAAAAAGTCGCAACTTCATAGGCAGCAATGCGAGGGATGTCCATATAATCAGCCACAGCATCAATAATGAATTGATCAAGATGTCCTCCATGCTCACGCTGCACTCCCATCAAAGCACCAATAATCGCCGACTGTCTTTTATCAGCCGGATAGTGGCTCAACTCGTCATCGATAATTTTTTTCATGGGATCAGTCAAGGCTGTCATTATCGATCTATCTCCCCAAAAACAATATCCATGGTGGAAATCACCGCTACCACGTCAGCCAGCATGTGCCCCTTGGTCATTTCATCCAAAGCTGCCAAGTGGGCAAATCCTGCGGCTCTAATTTTCAAACGATAAGGTTTATTGGCGCCATCAGATACCATATAAATGCCAAACTCGCCTTTAGGATGCTCAATGGCAGAATACACTTCGCCGGCAGGCACACAATAGCCTTCAGTAAATAGTTTAAAATGGTGAATCAACGCCTCCATATCTTGCTTCATGTCGACTCGCTTGGGTGGGACCACTTTAGTGTCATCAGCCATGACAGGACCTGGATTGACACGTAGCCACCGCACACATTGTTTGATAATGCGGTTAGATTGCCGCATTTCCTCAACCCTAACCAAATAGCGGTCATAACAATCACCATGGGTACCCAGTGGAATGTCAAAATCCAAGTCAGGATACACAGAATAAGGCTGCTTACGACGCAAATCCCACTCTACCCCAGAGCCACGCAACATGGGACCGCTAAAGCCTAGAGCCTTGGCACGCTCAGGGCTAACCACACCAATATCGACCGTTCGCTGTTTCCAGATGCGGTTGTCGGTGAGCAAAGTTTCATATTCATCGATCAGTCCAGGAAACCTAAGGGTGAAATCTTCAATAAAATCAAGTAAAGAACCCTGTCTTGCCTCATTCAAAGCTGTCGTTTCTTTGTCAGAACGCCAAGGAACTTTTTTGTACTGCGGCATTTTATCTGGCAAATCGCGATACACACCACCTGGGCGGAAATAGGTCGCATGCATGCGTGCCCCAGAGACAGCTTCGTAACAATCTAGTAAATCTTCTCTTTCACGGAAGCAATATAGCAGCACCGACATAGCACCTAAGTCGATACCATGAGCACCCAGCCACATTAAGTGATTCAAAATACGCGTCATTTCGACAAACATCACCCGAATGTATTCAGCACGTTTGGTCGGCACAACACCCATCAACTTTTCTATGGCCATGACATAAGCATGCTCATTGGCCATCATTGACACATAATCTAACCTATCCATGTAGCCAATAGATTGATTATAAGGCTTGGTTTCTACTAACTTTTCTGTTGCCCGGTGCAAAAGACCAATATGGGGATCAGCATGCAAAACCACTTCACCCTGCATTTCCAACACCAAGCGCAAAACTCCGTGTGCAGCAGGATGCTGAGGGCCGAAGTTAAAGGTGTAACTATTTAATTCCATTAGCCTTCCCCTTCTGTCTGCAAGTAACGGTTGCTGTCACGAATGACTTTTGGCACCAAGGTTCTTGGCAGAATGCTCACTGGCTCATAAACACATCGACCTTCTGCCGCATCGTAACGCATTTCTACCTCACCAATCATGGGAAAATCTTTGCGAAATGGGTGACCGATAAAACCATAATCGGTAAGGAGACGGCGTAAATCTGGATGACCGCTGAACAAAATACCATAGAGATCAAAAGCCTCGCGCTCAAACCAGTTGGCACTAGGCCACAGTGGCACCAGAGAATCAACCATCATCCTATCTTCAGGCACAAATACCCGCAAACGCAGGCGATGATTGTGCTGTATCGACAAAAGATGATAAACCACAGCAAACCTTGGCCCTGTCCAAGTAGAAGGATGCTCTGCACCCATGGGTTCGACAGCACGGCTAAAGCCTCGGTTTGTGGCATGCTTGGTGCTCCACTCGCTGGCACCGTAATCTAGATAATCGACCCCACACACATCCATTAATTGATCAAACGCAAATGAGACATTGTCTTTAAGGGTTTGGCATGTCATAAGTAAGACTTCTGCAGGCAAAGTTAGCGTCAACTGATTACAGTGTTCAACCAAAACAATGGACTCGCCTAGGTTGTTTCTTAATGCACCAGCCAAGTCATTTGATTTCATGCTGCAGCCCCCCAGTTTTTCGTCTCACTTGTATGACTTTAGATTGACGAATTTTACGCTGCAATTGCAAGATACCATAAACCAAAGCTTCTGCAGTGGGCGGACAGCCAGGCACGTAAATATCAACAGGAACAATACGGTCACAACCTCTTACCACTGAGTATGAATAGTGGTAATAGCCACCACCATTGGCACATGACCCCATGGAAATCACCCATTTAGGATCAGGCATTTGATCGTAAACGCGCCGCAAAGCTGGTGCCATTTTGTTACATAGTGTACCTGCAACGATCATAACATCGGATTGGCGTGGCGAAGGACGAAAAAGCATGCCAAAACGCTCCAAATCATAACGAGAAGCGGCAGCGTGCATCATTTCAACGGCACAACAAGCTAGGCCAAATGATACTGGCCACATGGAATGCCCTCGAGCCCAAGCCACTAACTTATTAACTGAAGTGACAAATGCCCCTTCTTGCTCGGTTTGCATATCCACAGCATTGGTGTTAGGCGTACTCCATTCCAGCGCCCCCTTCTTCCATTCATAGATAGCCACACAACTGCCAAAAATATCATCATAGCTATAAAACCGGGCCAGCCGATTTTACGCAATACCACTGCCCACGGGAAAAAGAATGCTGTTTCTAAATCAAAAAGAATAAAGAGAATGGCTACCAGATAAAAGCGCACATCGAAGGGCGCGCGGGCATCATCAAAGGCACTGAAACCACATTCATAGCCAGCATTTTTCACTTCTGTAGGGTTGTGTGCGCCTAACAGCCTGCCTGCGGCCAAAGGGACACAACCAAACATAATGGCCAACCCAAAGAATACCAACACCGGGAAGTATTGCTCTAACACGCTTGGTCAAACCCTTATGGTTGAAAATTCATCAAAAGTTGTCACAGTTATTTTACCCCATTCCCTCGAAAACACCAGGGACAAATGAGGTTTTTTTACCCATCATTTGGTGCCGAAGGCCGGACTTGAACCGGCACGGCTTTCGCCACTGCCCCCTCAAGACAGCGTGTCTACCAATTCCACCACTTCGGCAATACCTTTCTCTCTCATATGCGCCTAACCTTTTTTTGGATTGGCGAGAGGGGAGCTAGCCTGATGTATTTTGCTTGTGACTTTTTTTGCTTTGGCTGCTGCAGCCCTCATGGGTACGTCATTCTTTTGGTCTTTATCCGATTCTTTCTCACTTTGTGTGCTAGTTTCTCGAACTTGCAACAGCGACTGTTGCCCCTGTTGCGAATCAAGGTAAGTCAATGTCAAACTGGTGGAAAAAAAGAGCATAGCCAATGTGGCAGTTACCTTTGCTAAAAACGGTGTTGCACCTTTACTCCCAAACATGGTGTTGGATGCGCCTGCACCAAACGAAGCGCCAGCTTCTGCGCCTTTACCCTGCTGCACAAGCACCAATGCGATGAGCAAAAAAGTTACAATAGTATGAATAATCAATAAGATCTGATGCATGCTTCACCTATTTCAAAAAACGATTGCGCCTGTAAAGAGGCACCCCCTACCAAAAACCCATCTATGTCCGGGACTGCAATTAAATCTTCAGCATTACTGGGCTTAACTGAGCCACCATACAGAATTCGCACTGATCCTGCAAGGGATTCATCATATTTTACCAGTAATTTACGTAAAAAATCATGCACTTCCCCTGCCTGCTCCGGTGTTGCTGTCATCCCGGTACCAATGGCCCACACAGGCTCATAAGCCAAAGTAAGGTTCTGCAGAACATCTGGCGCAAGACCATGCAGTAGTGGGTCTAGCTGCTGCTCCAATAGGGCTTCAGTACACCCAGACTTTCGTTGGGCTTCAGTTTCACCCACACAGAAAATGGGCTTGAGTCCAGTAGTTAAAGCCAACTGGGTTTTTTCCGCAACAAAAGACACAGATTCACCCAACCCATATCGACGCTCGGAATGCCCAAGAATCACCCAACTGGCGCCTAAATCTTTAAGCATACTCGGAGATACTTCACCTGTGTAAGCACCTTCAAGCACCGCCGCATGATTCTGTCCACCTAATTCAATAACACTTTCTTTTAAATATGTGGCCACTTTCTCAAGATAAGGGTAAGGCGGACAAACGACCCAATCAACGTTATCGAGATTTCCGGCTAAAGACAGTAACTTTTTCACCAACGCTTCAACCATAGCCTGGCTACCGTGCATCTTCCAATTGCCTACCACCAAAGGTTTTAACATGATTCACATCCTATACAGCAAATGCTCGGAGCATACTGATAATCATAAACATGCTCAATTTTTCTTATACTACTGACAAAGAAGCGATCTGCTCACACTTCTTTGCCATATCTTTGGCACTAGGAGCGTCATAGCCAAACTGCTCACGCAGAAGCTGCTCTTGCAAAGCCGAATCAACAGCACTTTTAGATGGCACAAATAACCTTTGCTGACAAAGCCTGACAACAACCTGCTTATGGTCCTCACGTGGAAAGAAATGCTTCTTAGGCGAAATGTTGGCCATCGTGGTTAGATCTTCACTCTCATTATCATTTACACCATCCTTGTCTGCGCTTGCCTTTGCTTTATCAGCAATCACTTCCTCTAAGATAGCACGTTTATGCGACAACTCGAGAGTAAGTGCTCGAGCGATAGTTCTTTTATCCAACTTAGCCTCATGATACTTCACATGAGAATCAGTAGAGTTAGCTGCCTCAGCATGATCTACTTCTTCATTACCCTCAGCAACGTAAGCTTTTGCAAGCTCAGAAATATCTGCACCGGCTTCCATCCTAGCATCTGAGGCTGTATCAATTTGTTTGCTAATTTTCTCATTCCGTAAGGTGATGAATAAAGCTGAGAATGAGTTAATGAATGCCGCCAAGACTGAAAGCACCGTTACCACTCCACTGTGAAAAACCGTATCAATTGATTTTTCTACCAACAAACCGTTACCTACGTTATTCCCAATTCGGGTAAATTGCCGATAAAAGTTTGCCATGCTAGCTCTGACTTTGACAAAACCTTTAAAATTTTTGTTTCCTGCAGCCCAGCTCTCAAAGTTATCACCTGCATGGGGATCTTTTTCCTGCAAAATTAAGCTTACTGGCTTACCCTTCATGAGCAAAGTAAACGCTGAAGGAAAAGTCTTAACAAATGCCTCGGCAATTAATATAGGAATCTCTACTAAAATTTGGAAAGCCAGGACAATGCTATTGATGGCTACTTTGCGAACAATAAACAGCGGCAAGAAAAATAATACCATCAGTATTTTTCCAAACACATTAGTACGTTCATACCAAGGTGGCCGTTCGGGCGCATCCTTCCCGAAAGCAGTCCTATAGTAAAATAAGCTGTACCATACTTTGTAGCGGGCAGGGGTATGGGTGCCGTGCAACTCAATAGAGGATGGCAGTGGTGATCTAATGGAAGAATAAGTCCACTCAATCATGTTGGCAAAGGCATTTTTAATATCTTTTGCCGTACCCACTGGATCAGAAATGACAGCTACTAATTCTTTCCATAATACCACCATCACTTCACTGAACAGCCCCATCATGCCAATGAACAAAGCAACAGCTACCAGCCCTTTACTCCCAGCAAACACTGCGCTCATATCCAAGATACTATCGGCCATGGTCATACAAAGCGAGGCTGTACCCCACATACCCAAGGCAAATACAGTAATAAACCCTAGGGTTCTTGCCATAGCTCCACGCCATGACCAGCCCTTATCAACGTTATCTTCCTCGTCAGCTGCTTCATTTGGATTGGCATCAAATCCTAGTCCAGCATTAGCCTGACCGACAGATTTAGATTTTTTGCCGCGCCACATGGTGCCCAAAAAGAATTTCTTCAGGTTTTTCCACACATTTTGCTTTTTCAAGAAATCTGCAAAACTTACCAACATAAGGGCAGTCACAGCAATAATGGTACCCAACATTACAGGTACTACAACCACAAGTGCATAACCAGCAAGCCCCAAAGGCGCAAGTACCTGTTTGAAAATTTCTATCCCAGGGATTACCAGCGCACCATTAGCTAGCCCCATCAGGAAGACCAAGCATGTTAAAAGTGCTAACACAAAGCGTCTGGGCTTAGACATGGCTTTTTTCTGGTTGTGCTCGTCAGTATATTTTGCCGTCCCCTCCCCGTTAACATATGAATAAAACCTTCGGCCAGCTACCATGGTCAGCAAACCCTAAGACTAAAGGCCCTGTGCCTGTCATGATCAAAGCGGTACCAATACCTAGTAATCCTAGCATGGCCCAAGCAAGAGAATCTGGGCGTACTTCTTTATCAAACTGTGACTGATATTTTTTGTCAGTAACTACATCATAAGGAATAAGCGCAAACATCCAACCCATGATAAATTCATAAGTTTTGGCACCACTGCCACTGTAGCTACTTAAAGCAAAGATAAAATCATAACTTTTGGTCAGTACATACACGGCCGGTAACAGCACAATACCCGTAACAACTCTGACAGTTTGAAATACAGATCGAACCAACGATTTTGCCATCATCCAAGGCCAGTAAACTACGTGATTGGTTTCTAAGTCTTGCAGCAGCCCCTTCTTACCATTAAACATACCCATGATGATCACGGGCAAGGTATACTTGGATAACCACCAGTTATAAGTGGCTGTAAATAGCAAGCCAAAAAGCAGCGCGATGGCTGCAGCACCAGGAAATGCCATGACAGTCATCAAACCACCAGCGATTTGCAACCCACAACCTAAGGCATAAAGAAATGCCCCTAGTTTAGATAAGCGAATGACCAAGCTTTGCTTGTAGCTAATACCCACTGTAGCCACTTGTTTTTTATACAAGCTAGCTAGAGCATCACGTTCTTCAGCCGATTTAACACCAACCATGGTTTTGGGTTGGCGCATGCTCAAGAAATCCAGCCCCACATTTAGTTGGGTTCGCTTGTTTTTATTACTTGCTAAGCCAGGCGCAAGAATGGCATTCACCTTGGTACGTTTTTGCAATAAATCAGATGTTGTGGCACCTATAGGCTGACTACTTTCTTGTTCAAAACCACGACCTCTGTGCATGGCTTCCGTGGCAGCAATAACTTTACTGGCTTGGTCTGAGGGGTTAAAATCTAACACATCCTCTAATTTCAAGTTATTTAAGAAATGCCGAGCAGTTTTCCTTGCCCCAACATACTCAGGATCAACACCTAGATGTATTTTATAGGCCTGTGTGAGTGTTTTGATGGAATCGGAATATCTCTTAACAACGTCAACTGCGGTATAAAAATTAATTTCTTTACCCGCTACCCATTCATCATGATTATCGCCAAGAGCATCAATATTCTCATAAAAATCTTGCTTTAACTCCATGCAATGTACATGAACAAGCTTATCCCAAGCAGAGTCTTCCCATGACAATTTGCCTTTGCCTTCATGATGAACTGCCCTAGCCAGGTATGCCAGTTTTTGTATGGCAGACATACGCAAGCCAAAACGGTTCAGGTATAGCATAGGCCACCGCCAAATTTCATTCCCATTCCAAGAACTAAAGGACTGAATAGCACCCAAAATGGCAAACAATGGCAATGCAGCAGGCGCCATAATTAGTCCAAAAATTCGCCGAAAAATGGAAAATTTTGGTGGATTAAATGCAGGATCATAATAGCTGAACTTAATTAACTCCTCGAGGGCTGCTTGTCTCTTTTCACACAAGGCATCAAGCAACTGATGAAAGTGATCTTGTTGCGCTTTTGGAGACAGATTTTTGATCAATTCTTCTCTTTGAAGAACGGGCTTTGTCTCACCTTCATCTGAAACAAAAACTTTGTTCCCTCCGTTTTCAGCAACAGGCTGAGCCAATTGCCAAATATCCCTGTAATCATCAAAAGCAAGAAAGTGCTTGCCTTGTGACGTTAGGTAGGTGTCTAAGGTATTCCCTGCTGTAACGATAGCTTTATCTAACTCTTCCAGTAAAGACTGAAAATCATTGCGATCTTCTGTGCTTTTCAGCTGTGCTTTGAGCGCGCGACGCCCAGCTGGCAAGGGGTTGCCACCATTGCCCTTTAACTTTCGTGCCAACCATTCAGACCATGTCACTCTCGCAGGCCTTAGTCTTGCTCCTTCTGGACCAATGAGTTGATCTAACCGCTCTTGCAAAAAGCCTTCCATCCTTTCTCTCAGGCTCTCATCTTTACTATCATTGGTTAGCTGGCCACCTTGATAGTTATCAGCCAACCACGTTGAAAAGTCTTTCATATTATGAGAAAAAGCATACCTTTTACTTTCATTAATAAGACTTTTCTTAACACAAAAAACCTCAATGGCCTTCGAATAATCAACCACTCTCGCCATGGCAGTTTCAACGGCGCAACGGGCAAAGAGAGCTGAGTGTAAACTAATCGCTTCTTCACCCAAAGCTCGTATGGCTTCTACAGGGTTGCCATCATTACCAGCGTAGCTGAAATTGCCCACAACATCACGTTCGTAGGCTATTTCAGCCTCACGGTATACACGCATGATGGCTGCATTGAGTTTATTGGTGTGGTAGCTCTGTTGATCACTCATTTTTAGCCCTTATGCAAATAAAATAAGGAGGAGCAGATATCCCAAAAGCGAGCGATAGTCAGAGAATTACAATCGAAAGACGCTTTATTATTGGTATCAAATTGCCTCATTCATAACACTATCTTAATGCCTTTTACCAGCCAAGACAATAATTTTCAGCAATTCTCGGTGAAGCTACTCTGCCCAAATGTT
>JAGYIW010000001.1 GCA_018402195.1 Gammaproteobacteria bacterium | reverse complement strand
TTGCTCTAGTAGCGCATGGGAAATGCAAATTAAATCGATGCGTAACCCCATATTTCGCCGGAATGACGCTTGCCGGTAATCCCACCAACTAAAGTTCACTTCTCCCCGAGGTTTTTCAACAAAGGTATCAAACAAACCCAAGGCAAGGATATCAGCCAAAGCTGCGCGCTCTTGAGGACTTACCAACACTGATCCTTTCCATGCTTCGGGATCATGGACATCCTCATCTCGTGGAGCGATGTTAAAATCACCCATGAGAAAAAGCTCTGGGTAGCTGTGCAATTCAGCTTCAATCCAGCCTCGCAAATGCGCTAGCCAATTAAGTTTGTAAGCATATTTATCCGAGCCTACTTTCTGGCCATTGGGCACATAAATATTGATAAATCTTCGCCCAGCTATGGTAGCACTGATCACCCTTACTTGCTCATCCTCCCAACCAGGCATTCCCAGCTGCACAGACTCTTGGGGCTGCTTAGATATTATTGCCACCCCGTTATAGGTTTTTTGTCCAGAGAAACAGACTTGAAAACCGGCGTCTTCAATGGCCTGCTGGGGAAATTTATCGTCAGTGACTTTGGTTTCTTGCAACAGCAATACATCGGTGTCTGATTGCTGCAGCCACGTCAGTACCTGCTCGAGGCGTACTGGCAACGAATTTACATTCCATGTGGCCACTTGCATGATCATTCTCCCTGCTCAAAAAATGCTCGCACAGTAGCGACATCTCGACTTATTTGTGCCTTCAGCGCATCAAGGGTAGGAAAATTCCACTGGTCTCGCAAACGGGTACGGAAATCCACGCTCAACACTTTACCGTATAAACTGCCGCTGTAATCCAATAAATGAGCCTCTAACATGCGCTCCCCCCCACCAAAGAATGGCCTAAAGCCAACACTGACCGCACTGATATATTTTTGCCCACTTTCGTCTATAACTTCTGCAGCAAAAACGCCAGATAACGGCATAACACGATATTGAAATACCAAATTGGCTGTAGGAAAACCTAGTTGTCTACCCTCTCCAACACCTGATCTCACCACACCGACAAATTGATAGCGTCTACCTAATAATTGTGCAACATGATCAAAATCGCCTACTTCCAATCTTTGACGCAGAACCGTACTACTCACCAGACATCCATCGACCAAAAAAGGCGGCAATGAGATTAAACCAAACAATTGCTTGTCTGCAAAGGCCTGTAAGGTATCCACAGATCCTTTTCTTTGGTGGCCAAAGCGAAAATCATGGCCTATCACCAAGGTTTGGATGCCTAGGCCATGCACTAGAATTTGTTGGACAAAATCGTTGGCGGACAGCAAAGCCATAGACCTATCAAAGCGTAATAGCAGAACGCTATCAATGCCGTATTCCTTGAGAAAATTAACTTTTTCACGAAATGACATCAGCCTAGCCGGACTGCTATCAGCAGCAAAAAATTCTTTTGGGTGTGGTTCAAACAAAATAACACACGACCTAGCACTATTTTTTTTTGCCTGTGCCAAAACTTCATTCAGCAAGGCCTGATGCCCTAAATGCATACCATCGAAATTACCAATAGTTGCTATACAACCTTTCAGTGATGGGCTTAGGCTTTGATACGATCTCAGTAAACGCACATGAACCCCACTAATTTTGACTATTTATGGCATAATATACGCTAAAACACTTCGGCGTAAAAGTCACTTTTACGAATACCCAATACCCAAAGAACCCCAGCATATATGAAAGCTGCTCCCCCAATCAGATAACTTAGGTGGATCAATTTGGCCCAGCGACTCCAAATCACCCAATGATGCCAATCTCCGCGGAGAGACCATAGCCACAAAGTCATTAGTGAGCAAGCAATTACTAGCTTGGTCAAATACGCCCGCCAACCGGGCAGGGGGTGGAAATAATCCATCTTTAGCAAAGTTACCATAAGCATCGCAGCATTCACGGATGCTGAAACTGCTGTGGCTAAAGCCAAGCCGGCATGAGCAAGCGGCCCCACAAGCAAGCAATTGAGTACCACATTGATCAACAAAGCAACAGCTGCCATATGCACAGGGGTGCGGATATTTTCCCTTGCATAAAAGCCTGCTGCCAATACCTTAATCAGCATAAAAGCGGGCAATCCCACTACGTAGGCCATCAAACTATAAGAGGTCATTAAGGCATCGGTATCGGTAAAGTTCCCATGATAAAAAAGCGTACTTACAATAGGGCCAGCTAACCAGAACAAACCTAGCCCAGCTGGAAGTCCCCATAGCAAAATTTGCCGTATACCCCAGTCGAGCGAAGCGTTAAACTGCTGGCTATCAGCATTGACGTATTGCTTGGATAAATGTGGTAAGATCACAGTAGCAATGGCAAAGCCAAAAATTCCTAGTGGGAAATAGGTCAAGCGATCTGAGTAGTAGAGCCAAGAAATACTGCCTTCGTTGAGATAAGATGCAAACCAAGTATCGATCACGGCACTTAGTTGTGCCACAGAAACCCCAAACAGACCCGGCACCATCAGTTTTAGCACCCTTCTAACACCGGCATCATGCCAGTTAAAGCGTGGACGAAATACAAAGCCTTCTTTTTTTAAAAATGGCAACTGAAATAGCCACTGCAACACCCCTGCCACCGTGACACCAATGGCTAAGGCTTCAACCTTAGGAGTAATATGCATGGTACCAAAATATGCAGCAATAATTAGGACAATATTGAGCAACAGTGGTGTGGCAGCCATCACAGCAAAACGGCCAAAACAATTAAACACTGCCCCAGAAAAAGCCACCCAAGAAATAAAAAATAAATAAGGAAATGTCAGTCGCAATAGATGCGCTGTGAGCTGTAGCTGCTCCGCATCACTGGCCAAACCTGGCGCAAACATTTTTACCCAAATCTCAGCACCAAACATACCCAGCACTGTCACAACCGCCAAACCTATGGTAACTAGACCTAGCACTCGCTGCATGAACAAATGTACTTTTTCAGGCGGGTTCTCAGCCCTATAATGGCTCAATACTGGCACAAAAGCTTGAGAAAACGCCCCTTCGGCGAACAGTTGGCGCATGAAATTAGGAATTTTGGTTGCCACCACATAAGCGTCAAAGCCACTGCTAGCACCAAGCACTTGAGCAAAAGCAATATCACGTAAAAAGCCCATCACTCTCGACATCAAGGTGAGTGAAGACACGGTTACGGCGGATTTGATTAACTGTTTAGACAAAATTGCTTATTCCAAACCGGCTGAGCCATCGATGTTAGCATAATCCCCTGATCGTTGATAGCGATACAATCATTGACACAGCTACAAAAAAAACCCATAATAATATGCCTTAAATTAATGAACTGAGAGGCCCACATGGCAAACTCACCACAAGCAAAAAAGCGCATTCGTCAAAACAACAAGGCTCGCGCCAATAATACTGCACTAAAAACACGTATGCGCACTGCCATTAAGAAAGTTTTGGCGACTATAAAGCAAGGCGATCACAGCATTGCTATGACTGCATTGCATCACGCACAAAAACTGATCGATGGCATGACTAGCAAAGGCTTTATCAAAAAAAATACCGCTGCGCGCTACGTCAGTCGCTTAAACGCTAAGGTAAAACAGCTGGCTTCATAATTTGATTTGCTGCATCAAGGCACTACAGAGTGCCTTAGTGCCCTCTCCTGAAACCGCAGATATTGCAAATACTTCCCCTTCCCACCCCAGATTTCTAACGATGGCTGCTTTAAGCACTTCTCGTTCAGTCTCTGGAACCAAGTCCATTTTATTCAATACCAAAAACCGTGGCTTATTGACCAGATCGTCGTCGTATTTGGCCAATTCCGACTCTACTTGTCTGAATGCCTCAGCTGGATCACTGCCATCGGCTGAGGCTACGTCAACCACATGTAGCAGTATGGCCGTGCGTGATAGATGTTTTAAGAATCGAATGCCTAGCCCATGACCTTCAGCAGCGCCCTCAATAAGCCCAGGAATATCAGCCATTACAAATGACTGGTAAGCACCCAATTTCACAACACCCAACTGTGGATACAAAGTGGTAAATGGATAATCGGCCACTTTTGGCTTAGCGGCCGAGACGCTACGAATAAGCGTCGATTTACCAGCGTTAGGCAAGCCTACTAAACCGACGTCAGCTAACAAATGCAGCGCCAACTGTAAGGTTCTGGCTTCGCCAGGCTGTCCTTGGGTAATTTTGCGTGGCGATTGATTGGTTGAACTTTTGAAACGGGCATTACCCAAACCATGGTAGCCACCTTGGGCGACGCAGGCCCGCTGCCCCACTGCATTGAGATCTGCAATCAACTCACCTGTTTCATTTTCCACTACCTTGGTTCCCACTGGGACGGGCAAGACCAAATCTTCAGCACTTTTGCCTTTACGCAACCGACCCATGCCGCCTTGGCCAGATTTAGCTTTGAAAGTTTTGGCGAAGCGGTAATCAATCAAGGTATTGATCCCAGGCACTGCTTGAACATACACACTACCGCCATCTCCACCATCACCACCATCAGGACCACCAAATTCGATGAATTTTTCCCGACGGAAGCTAAGACAGCCATGCCCGCCGTTACCTGCCTGTACAGAGATTGTTGCCTCGTCGACAAATTTCATCATACCCCCAACAAAAGGGGGATCTTATCAGAAAGCTGCTGATTAAACCAGATTTTACTGGCATCAGGATCTTGTGACGCAGAGTTAAATTCTAGGCAATCTCTGTAGAAAAAACCTGGGCCACAACGCGCCATGATTACCAAAGGTGGCTCTAGAGCTAAAGACAAAGTCAGATTTATTTAAGCGTTGTCAGCCTGATCAACAGGCTCAACAAAGACATGCCGTCGCTGTGGCTTGCCTTTCATGCGGAAGGAAACTTTACCATCAGTCAATGCATATAGCGTGTAATCCCTACCCATACCTACGTTTTCACCAGCATGAAAAGAACTACCGCGCTGACGCACAATTATGGCTCCAGCAGGGACTACTTCACCACCATAGCGTTTTACACCAAGGTATTGTGGATTGGAATCACGTCCGTTTCTTGTACTACCGCCAGCTTTCTTATGTGCCATGATGCATATCTCCTGTTCTTATGCGCTTATTAATTACTTATCGCCTTCGTCTTTAGACTTGGCAGTGGGTTTCTTTGCTGCAGGTTTCTTTGCTACAGGCTTTTTTGCGGCAGGCTTCTTTGCTGAAGGTTTCATACCATCAGCTTTTTTCTCAGTCACAGGCTTCTTGGGTGTGGCTTTTTTCTCATCGCTCTTGGCAGCTGCTTTCTTGGCAACAGGCTTCTTTTCCTCTTGAGTTTCCGCTGCTGGCTTTTTCTCAACTTGCACTTTGATCATCACATGAACTTCTTTCACATCGTCTTTTTCTGCTAACAGGTTTTTAGAAAGCACTTGTTTTTTATCACCAATCTGTGTAATTTCAACCTCAGTCAAATCTTGGCGATGTCCCATTTGCTTCATGGAGTGCTTGCGGCGACGAAACTTGATGATCTGAATTTTCTTGCCCCGCTTCTGCTGCCTAACCACGCCCTTGACAGTCGTACCTTTCAGTAAAGGCTGACCAATCTGAAAATTGTCACCATCAGCTATCATAAGCACTTCTTCAAAAGTGATGTCTTGACCTTCTTCAAGCGATAATTTTTCAAGTGTGAGGACTTGCCCCAGCGCCACTCGGTATTGTTTTCCGCCCGATGCTATAACCGCGTACATGCTCTACTCCAACGTGCTATTCTTATGGAAAGGGCGATATTTTAGTGAAAAAAGCGTCAAGCTGCAAGCTTTTAGATGAAAAAAATCAATTAAAACCAAATAGTACTTGGTTTTCCGTTAAAAATTTAGCAAAATGAACAACATTCAAACAAACCACACTCCTCATTGACCAGCATGGCTGATACTGCGACACTGTCCTATATCCGTGAACTCGTCAAAGATGACCTGGCACAACTCAATTATACCATCCACCAGTCCTTGCATTCATCGATTGAAAACATCAATAGCATCAGTCAGCATATTACCGCAAACCAAGGAAAACGTCTAAGACCTTTGCTTACCCTACTTTGTGCCAGAGCTTGTGGCTATGAAGGCAATGACCATGTTCAGCTAGCTGCAGTGATAGAATTGATCCATACCGCAACCTTATTGCACGATGATGTTGTTGACGAATCCACACAAAGACGTGGTAAAATCACCGCAAATGCCAAATGGGGTAACCCTATCAGTGTCTTGGTGGGCGACTTTCTCTATTCACGCAGCTTTCAGGGCATGGCGAAACTCAACCACACCACCGTTTTTAAGGTATTAGCCGACACTACCAACATCATTGCTGAAGGCGAAGTATTGCAACTAACCCATAGCTGCCAACCCCATTTGGCTGAGGCCACATATTTACGGGTTATTCATCACAAAACTGCACAATTATTTGAATCAGCCTGTCAACTCAGTGCAGTCATTGCCAATCAATCTGAGTCCACCCAACAAGCCTTACAATCCTATGGCAAACACTTAGGTATGGCCTATCAATTGATTGACGATATACTTGATTACACTGGCGATACTACCTTAGGTAAAAACCGGGGAGATGATTTCCGTGAAGGCAAAGTCACCTTGCCGCTTATCATAGCACTACAGCAAGCTTCTGAGTATAAAGCTGCTTTTGAACGACATATTCAAGGTGAGCAACCTATGGCTTTTGAACAAGCCTTAGCCATCATGCAACAGCATGACTGTTTTGAGAAACCACTGGCTTTGGCCAAGGCACGGGCTAACCAGGCCCAAATATGTTTAAAGGCTTTACCTGCTTCTGACTACCGCGAAGCGCTGGCTCAATTATTAACATTTATTATCCATAGAGCTTATTGAGGAGCCCACCATGGCAAGAACAGCAATCACACCTACACGCGAAGAAAACTATCCTGAATGGTATCAGCAAGTGGTCAAATCGGCGGAAATGGCTGAAGTTTCTCCAGTGCGTGGCTGTATGATTATCAAGCCCTGGGGTTATGCCCTTTGGGAGCAAATCCAAAAACAACTGGACGAAAAAATCAAAGATGTTGACCACGACAACATTTATTGCCCTCTTCTTATTCCTCTGAGTTTCTTAGAAAAAGAAGCAGAACATGTCAGTGGTTTTGCCAAAGAGTGTGCCGTAGTCACCCACAGCAAATTGGTTAAAGGTGACGATGGAAAATTGGTACCGGCCGGCCCTCTAGAGGAGCCGCTGGTGATTCGACCGACTTCAGAAGCCATCATTGGTGATGCATTTGCCCGCTGGATTCAATCACACCGAGATCTGCCCTTGCGAATCAATCAATGGGCCAATATCGTACGCTGGGAGATGCGTACGCGCATGTTTTTGCGTACAACAGAGTTTCTCTGGCAAGAAGGCCATACTGCCCATGCCACTGCCGATGAGGCCGACGAAGAATCCAAACGTAATTTGCAAGTGTATGTTAATTTTGTCCAAGATCATTTGGCCATGCCAGTTATCAAAGGTGAAAAGTCCCCAAGCGAACGATTTCCTGGTGCCACGGCTACTTATTGCATTGAAGCCATGATGCAAGACAAAAAAGCTTTACAGGCAGGCACTTCGCATTTCTTGGGACAAAGCTTTGCCAAAGCTCTGGATATTGCTTACTCGGATGACCAGGGACACCGCCAGCATGTCTGGACCACTTCTTGGGGTGTTTCCACGCGTTTGATCGGTGGCATTATTATGGTGCACAGCGATGACGATGGGTTGATGCTACCGCCCCGTGTGGCGCCTTTGCATGTGGTCATCATGCCTATTATTCACAACGAGGCTGATCAAGCAAATATCATGGCACAGTGTGAATCTTTGGCTCAGAAATTGCGTGAAATCACCTATCACTGTGCCCCCATTCGCGTCAAAATTGATGCCAATATTGAGCAAGGCGGTAGACGCGCTTGGAATTGGGTAAAGAAAGGAGTGCCGATTCGTGTGGAAGTTGGTGCTAGGGAAGCAGCAGATAATAGCGCCACTATTAATTTGCGTTATACACCATATAAGGAAAAAAGAACTTGCTCACAGGCATTATTGATCGCCGAAGTTGTTGAGACTCTTGACAATATCCAACATCACCTATTCCAGCGCGCTTTAGATTTTCAAAAGGCTCATACCAAAATCATTGATAGCCATGAAGACTTCTATGCTTTTTTTGCTGATGACAACAAAGAGGGCCATGGCTTTGCTTTGGCCCATTGGAATGGCGATGCTGCTATTGAAGAAAAAATCAAGCAAGATTTGAAAGTCACCATACGCTGCATACCTGTTTTTGATGAAAGCGCAGAGGCAGGCATATGTCCCTTCTCCAGTGAAATAAGCCCTCAACGTGTTATTTGGGCCAAGGCCTATTAAAGCACTTTTATGTGACACATGGCTTCAGTATGATCTTTATCTCAGGCCACTTAATATGCAGTGCAGCATTAACTTCCTGGTGGGGCAAAACCCCAGAAAGTAAAAACCGTGCACGGCAGAGGCTCATCCCCATACCTGTCGCTAGGCTACATATACTTTGGAGCACTCACCCAAGTATATATGGATTGGTGGGGGGTCTCCTTAACGCCGGCACCTCAAACACCGGGCTGGGGCACAGCCAATGCTAACAACTCTTCACGGATATCGTTAAGCTGAGATGTACGAGTTTCACATAAAATAACCATTGCATCTGCATCCAGCACTGGCCAAAACGACAACCATTGAAATACTATGCCAGGCTGATTCTCTTCTGTCCTCCATGCTCCGCCACCGAAGAAAAGATAATCAGGGTCTTGATCTAGAGTGCCTCCTAATCCTACTCCATTGATTTTCGCACTCCACCATCCTTCATCTAGCTGACGGGGAAAGGGCCTCGCTGTAAAGTCTGGCATTGGTTCAAATGACCTAAATGGATGACAATACTCTTGCACTACATGCGCTACAAGGTCTCGCTGCGCTCCTCCTACACCATGGACCCACAATCGGTTCAAGTCTCTCCGGTTATCTGCTTCATACAAGGCTTCAAATTGGGTTATGTAGGTATAATAGGCCCTTATCAATGGCTCAAAGGAAAAATGTGCCCCATGACCTTGATCACTTGTCAGGGTTTCCTGGCCTTGGCATTGTATGGCTGCTGACTGTGGATCTACCCTATCTAAATAACCCCTTATCATTTCCCACATATGCCAATCCCGCGCCCATAAGGCATATTGAAAGCCTGTGATGCCTGTAAACTTTCTTCCTGCATGGTCCTTACAATGACCTCTGCCTAATACTAACCTATGCTCTAACATCAACATCGCCTCGGCTTCATCCTGCTTACCATATGCTACAAGTTGGACAAATTGATTCACCTTCTCTTGATACAATTTAGGATCCGGTGATGATGTTTGTTTCTGTTGTATTATCGAAGGCTCTGAACTTAGCGAAGGCTTTGAACTTGGTCTTGATAACCCACTCTGTGCTCCACTGAATATCCCATATCCTGACATACTTTGCGCTTGCGCCGAATCTGTTGATTTATAACCTGAATCTAAGTAATTTTTTTCTGACATTACTAGCCTTTCGTCTGATAGCGATGACAATGAGCTAGATGAATCTGTTATACTCAAATCGGGTACACTTTCTTGGATACCCTCACTTACTGTTGTAGAAGCCTGTTCCCGTTGCCACAACGGTTGTAGCCTTGCTATCACATCACTCGCCATTGGCCTTGTCCCTGACTCTGGTGCCAGCAACTTTCTATCAACGCCTTGTAATCTTGTGGCCCAGCATCAGGCATGTCTGGCCTGTCTCCTTTGTGATATGGGGAATTATTATGCTTGGATGTTCACCCTGTAGTTCTATCTCAAAAGGTGTTTTGTGGGTCATAATTTCATACAACACCATGCCCAATGCGTAGATATCTGATGCATTTGAAAAACGCACCTCTAAGTTAAATAACTCAGGCGCCATCCACAACAACGACCCCACACCTGAACTGTTCGTCCTCGCGCGACTCTTAGCCACACTCTTCACCTTAGCAAGACCAAAATCTCCTATCTTCGCTCGGCCTTCTTTGTTAAGTAGCACATTCATGCTATTTAAATCTCGGTGCAAGATGTTCCTATCATGCAAGTACTTTATCCCGTACGCCACATCCAACGCTATGCGATACTTGGTGTCCCAATCTAGATCCTTTTCCTTTCGCAATAAACTGTGCAAGTTGCCACCTGACATCAACTCCATCACCATCACTTGCTTTGGCCCTTCCAACACTGCACCCAACAGCTTTACCAGCCTTGGGCAATCATTCAAACCCAATATCACTTCCAGCTCATGACGAAACTCTTTCTCCTCTTCGCCTTCCATGTGTGCTGGCAGCACCTTTAGTGCAACTTCATCACCTAACCACGTCCCTTTAAATACCTTCCCAAATCCCCCCGTTCCTAATTCCTCATCCAGGTGTATCCGTACATCAGCTTCTGCTATCTCATACCCTGGCTTGCCCGTCTTTTTTGTTGTGTCCATGCTTTGCTCCTTGACTTGTGATTGCTTTTTTTGCTGTAACTTCTTTTTTACATACCGTTACGAATTTATCACAATGAATGGATTTAGTAAAAGACATTTGTAAGATTGCCCTAAAATGCCCCGAGAAAAAAAGAGAGTTTTAAGCTAGCATTGCTCAAAACAGGTGTGTTGGGGTAAAGAAGAAACGATTTACTGAAATTTGAATAGTCAACCTATTAAACTAGGGGTTAGCAGGCATAGCAGTCATAGACCTTTGCAGACAACATAGTGTGGGTGGACCTACCTAATTATAAGCGTTTAAGGTATTGCTGAATTCTGGGCTAGAAAACTCCCAGAGTTAGGGCTGCCTCTTCCGACATCATTGAACGATCCCAAGGCGGGTCGAAAACCAACTCAACCTCACTGTCGACTACTTTATCCAATGACAGCACTGACCTTTTAACATCTTCCAGGAGTACAGGCCCCATGCCACAACCTGGCGCTGTGAGGGTCATGGTGATTTTGACGTGATTTTCGAACTTCGACATTGGGGAAATTTCACAGCCGTAGATTAGTCCTAAGTCAACGATATTGACAGGTATTTCTGGATCATAGCAGGTCCTTAAAATGGTATAAATTTGCTTTTCCAAATTGGCTTCTTGGGGGATTTCGGGTAGTGGCAGTGGATCTAAACCCAGAGCCTTGGCATGCTTGTTGGCAACACGCACTAAATTACCATAGACATTAAGAGTAAAGCTAGCGCCTAACGACTGCGTTACCATTACTTCTGTGCCTTTCTTGAGCTCGATATCCACCCCTGTTGGGACCAGCACGGCAGGGCAATCTTCACGCACAATAGTCATTGATGGCTGTTGCTTGGAATTAGTCATGCTCACTACCTTCTGACTTAACCACTGAGAAGCTCTCACCACAACCGCACTCACCTTGGGCATTTGGGTTTTGATACATCAATACTTGCTGCCCCAAACCTTTTTCTTCAAGATCAACGTGAGTTCCAGCCAGCAAAGCTTTGTGCTCGCCCGGGATTATCACTGTCAACCCCTCGTATTCAAAGGAAATATCTTCAGGTTTTGGGCCATCGACAATGTTTGGCTGATAAAGCCAACCAGTGCAGCCTGCCAATTTTAAGCCCAAACGAAAGCCCATGCCCTGGCCAGATTCTCTGGCGGCACGAATTTGCGCAATATGCGCCAGGGCATTAGGAGAAAATGTGATCAATGGTGACGTCACGATCTTAAACCTCTGTTGAAATCAAATTCTCGCCCTTTTTCAGGGCGGCTTGCAAAGTGTGCCAGGCTAAGGTAGCGCATTTTACACGCATGGGATATGCATGCACTCCTTTTAACACCACTAATTTACCTAGGCTGGCATCATCAACCTCACTGCCTTCAGTCACTAATGCGTGTACTTTAGCAAATAATGCGTCAACCTGCTCTTGCGATTTGCCTTTAATCGCCTCAGTCATCAACGAAGCAGAAGCCATGGAAATGGCACATCCATCGCCTTGAAAGTGCACGTCTTCCACTACGCCATTTTTCAATTGTAAGCTCAGAGTGAGTTGATCACCACAAAGGGGATTGTGCCCTGTTTGAGCGTGGGTAGCATACTTACATTCACCCTGATTCCTTGGTGACTGTGCATGATCAATGATAACTTGCTGATATAAATCACTCATCACGTCACCTGAAATATTTTTTTTGCTGCCAACAAGCCCTGCGCTAGCACATCGATATCATCGATATCATTGTAAAGTCCCAGGGATACCCTTAAAGTTGCTGGGACTTTTAACCACTTCATCAAAGGCATGGTACAATGATGCCCTGCACGCGCAGCAACGCCATTTTGATCTAAAATACTAGCTAAATCATGGGGATGAATGCCATCCATCGTCATGGAAAGAATGGCATCGTTACCCTCAGCTTGCCCATGGATGACTATACCTTTGATATCTGCCAGTACTTGCTTAGCATAGCGCAAGACTTTTTGTTCGTGGGCATAAATAGCGCCCATTCCTATGGCCTCCAGGTAGTCACATGCAGCTGACAAGGCAACGGCCCCAGCAACATTAGGAGTACCCGCTTCAAATCGCTCGGGAACTTCAGCAAATGTGGTTGTTTCTAGCGCCACTGTGCGAATCATGCCTCCGCCAGTTTGATATGGGGGTAATGCAGCCAATGCATCTTTCTTGGCTACAAGTGCGCCAATACCCATCGGCGCGTACATTTTATGCCCAGAAAATACATAATAATCTGCATCTAAATCAGACACATTAACAGCTTTATGTGGCACAGCTTGTACCCCATCCACCAACACCTGGGCCCCGACTTCATGCGCTGAGATAATCATGTCTTTTATTGGATTGACCGTCCCTAATGTATTGGAAACATGGGTGATGGCAACTAGGGCGGTTTTTTCTGATAGCATGTCGGCATAGGCTTGCAAATCACAGCTGCCGTCTTCCTGTAATGGGATAACTTTTAGCCTTGCCCCTACCTGGTAAGCAAGCTGTTGCCAAGGCACCCAATTGGAGTGATGCTCCAATAAAGAAATAACAATTTCATCACCTGGCTTTAAGTGAGATTGGCCTAAGCCATGCGCCACCAAATTGATAGCTTCTGTGGCACCTCGGGTGAAGACCAAGCTATATTCATCAGAACCACCAACAAATTGTTTTACCTTATTGCGAGATTGCTCGTAGACCAGAGTAGCTCGTTCACTTAACCAATGCACACCTCTATGCACATTGGCATTCTCGTACTGGTAATAGTGCATGATTCGATTAAGCACTGCTTGGGGCTTTTGTGTGGTGGCACCATTATCCAAATAAACCAGACGCTTACCATGCACAGAATTAGACAACATCGGGAAATCTCGCCTGGAAGCTTGCACCAAAGACTCACCATTCATCATGCTTCACCTCTTTGCCTTGCCAAAAGTCGTTTAGCACACTTGTACCATCGTGATCCATCACTGCTGCTAGGCTTTGCTGAAGCATGCTGTCTTCAGGCAAACAATGTTTGGATGCTTGGCGCATGACCAATACTTCCTGAACAAATGACCAAGTGAGTAACATCCGCGCTTGCCAATGCAGCAATCCACGACTACGCAAATAAAATAATGCTTGCTCATCCAGTTGTCCCACGGTAGCGCCATGTTGACAGGCTACTTCATCGCAATGGATGGTTAGCTCTGGCTTAGCATGCATGCGTGCGTGTTTGCCAAACAGCATTTGCCGGCTCATTTGTGTGACTTTGGCACCCTTGGCCTGATCTGCTACATGGGCGTGACCCAGCCAAGAGCCTTGGGCATTGTTGCCCATTAGCGCGCGATAATGCATATCACAAGTGGTGTTAGGTGCTAAATGCTCAATGCGCCAATCTTGCCTACTCTTGGATTGGCCTTGTCCAACCAACAAACCATGCACATGGCATTCGGCGTTTTCAGCCAGCAATTTCACTAGCATTTCAGCCTCAATCAAACTTTGCCCTAAAGTCTCTACATGATAACTTAATTGACCTTCAACATAATGCTCACCTTGGCTGTGCCACCGCACATGTTCAGACAGGTTTTGATGACTTAACCACAGCAAATGTGATCCTTGCGCCACTTCACAGCGCCATTGAAGGGTTTGTTGATACGCCTGATTGGCTTCACCAAATACATATTCATGTATTTCTGTACTTACGCCAGCGTCGAGCTTGACTGTCAGTGCAATTGGGGCCTCAGGTGACAAACCATCGCATTGATGGAGACAATAAATTGCTGGCACATCTTGGCTCAGGTGCACCACTACCGTATGCCCATCATTATCAGCCTTAACCTCCAAGCCAATGCACTCAGTCTGAGATGCTTCTAAGGAAAACTGACCATCAATAAAAACCAGCAATGGCCCTGTGATTTGATCAAGATTTATCATTGTGCCCCTCAACATCACTCAACCAAGCGTAACCTTGATCTTCTAGTGTTAAGGCCAGTTCTGGACCACCACTTTTGACAATTTTGCCATTCGCTAGTACGTGGACAAAATCAGGTTTGATGGTATCTAACAAACGCTGGTAGTGGGTGATCACCAAGAATGTACGTTTGCTGTCGCGCAAACTTTGCACACCCTCAGCTACGGTGCGCAAGGCATCGATATCCAATCCCGAATCTGTTTCATCCAGAATGGCAAATTTCGGATCTAAAAGCAGCATTTGCAGCACTTCGTTACGCTTTTTCTCCCCACCGGAAAAACCGACATTGACGTCACGCTGCAAAAAACTTTCGTCCATGCCAACTCGCACCATGGCTTCTTTGGTCATTTGGATAAAATCAAAAGCATCTAGAGGATCTTGGCCTTGGGCTTTGCGATGCGCATTGATAGCTGCCTTGAGAAAATATGCATTTTTCACACCAGGCAAGGCCACTGGGTATTGAAACGCTTTGAATACACCAGCATGGGAGCGCTCTTCTGGCGCTAAATCGAGCAAATTTTGGTCATAGTACCGTACAGAGCCGCTGGTGACGGTCAAATCACCATGCCCTGCCAGAACATCGGCCAAGGTACTTTTACCAGCACCATTGGGTCCCATGAGGGCATGGACTTCGCCAGGATTCATGGTCAAATTCACACCCTTTAAAATAGCTTTGCCTTCAACCTCAGCCTGTAAATTATCGATAACTATCATCTTTACCTCATATTTATCTGTATTAGCTGGACAGGTTTAGCCTACAGCCCCTTCTAAACTTACTTCCAGCAATTTCTGGGCTTCCACAGCAAACTCCATGGGCAATTGCTGAAATACCGAACGGCAGAAGCCATTGACAATCATGGATACGGCATTTTCTTCGCTAATGCCCCTTTGCAAACAATAAAAAAGTTGATCTTCACTGATCTTCGCGGTGCTGGCTTCGTGTTCGATGATGGCATCGTCACAGGCAGCATCTATGTGGGGAAATGTATGCGCTCCACAGCTTGAGCCAATCAATAGCGAATCACACTGGGTAAAATTTCTCGCACCTTTGGCTTTTGGTGTCACACGAACCATACCGCGGTAGGCATTTTGACCTTTACCTGCGGAAATTCCCTTGGAAATAATGGTGCTCTTGGTGTTTTTCCCCAGGTGAATCATCTTCGTACCTGTATCTGCTTGCTGACAAAGATTACTCAAAGCGACCGAATAAAATTCTCCAACAGAGTCATCCCCTTGCAACACAACACTGGGATATTTCCAGGTAATGGCTGAACCTGTTTCAACTTGGGTCCAAGAAATCTTACTGGCCTGACCTCGGCAAGCACCGCGCTTGGTGACAAAATTGTAAATACCACCTTTGCCATTTTCATCGCCTGGATACCAGTTTTGTACGGTGGAATATTTGATTTCAGCCCTATCCAAAGCCACCAACTCCACCACCGCGGCATGCAATTGGTTTTCATCGCGCATGGGGGCAGTACAGCCCTCAAGGTAGCTGACATAGCTGTCTGGCTCAGCAATGATCAAAGTACGCTCAAATTGCCCAGTGTTGGCTGCATTAATACGGAAGTATGTAGAAAGCTCCATGGGACAACGCACCCCTTTGGGGATATATACAAAAGACCCGTCACTGAATACTGCCGAATTGAGCGTCGCGTAAAAATTATCACGATAAGGCACCACGGTACCCAAGTACTGCTTGATGAGCTCAGGATGTTGTTGAACAGCTTCAGAGAATGAGCAAAAGATCACCCCGGCCTCGGCTAACTTGTCTTTGAACGTGGTGGCCACTGACACGCTGTCAAACACAGCGTCGACAGCCACACCCGCCAAGGCAGCTCGCTCATGCAGAGGAATACCTAATTTCTCATAGGTTTCTAGTAGCTTAGGATCAACTTCATCCAAGCTTTTTGGCGCATCTTTTTTGCTGTGTGGCGAGGAATAATAAGAAATAGCCTGAAAGTCAATGGGATCGATATGCAAATGTGCCCATTGTGGTTCTGATAAAGTTTGCCAATGACGAAAGGCCTGCAAACGCCACTGCAGAAGAAAGTCCGGTTCATTTTTCTGGGCGGAAATCCATCGCACGGTATTTTCGCTTAAGCCGGGTGGCAAAGTGTCGGCGTCCACATCGGTGACAAAACCGTGCTGGTAGCGTTGGTTGAGATGGTCTTCAATGGCTTGATTCTGTGTGGTCATGCTATAGAATCCTTTATCGGCTCATAGGCGGGTGCGAAAAGTTTATTGAGATCATGCTGGTGCAAGCCACTGCTCATATCTTCTAGACTTATGCTACTAAGCATACGCATTAGCCAAGTATTAACAATATTCCAGCTATGCTTGAGCTGGCAGAAATTTTCATAGACACAGATGTTGTCTGGATTTGCTTTTGTGGCAAAGCATGCTGTTAAAGCCCACTCACCATCAATGGCATTAAGGATAGCATACAAAGTGATGGCTGAAGTAGACTTACTAAGTGTGTAGCCTCCACGTGATCCAGGGGTGGACTGCACCAACTTGTGCTCAAGCAGTTGGGTAAGGATTTTTCGCACAGTTGGCAGTGGTAAGCCCGTGATTTCTGCAAGGCCATTGCCTGTTAATCCGTCCTGCTTCTGCGCAGCCAGCGTGTGTAGTATCAGTAGAGCATAGTCGGCAAGTTTGCTAAGTTTAAGCACGGTTGGTTTGCCCTTTTTGGTAATTGATACTAATATAGTACAAATTGGTTTCGCTGTAAAGCAGTCGTTTCTTTGCCACAAGGAAAAGCGAAATCTGGCAGAAAATCCCTATCTTCAGAGTTGACTGGCTTGAAATGCGCTGTATTCATATTGTTGTAAGTTATATGAAGGGGATTGAAAAGGTGAGGATGCAACCGAGATGACCAGTGGTCATCAACTGTGAGTGATCCCAGGTTGCCCCTTCGCGATCTCCTGGGAATGATGTGGACTGTACTCCCCAACCCCTAGAACGACTTTTACAGCGCCAATTCTGGGCGCAAGCATGACTAGACACTGGTCACTAAATTATAAAATCAAATAAAAACAAGTATTTGAGATAATTTCTTAATTTTTCCTTAAGACATTCCTGAGAAAATACTAATAGTGACTAGAATTAGATAAATATTTTTTAAGGAAATAGGCATGTCTAACACCGAAAAAAGTGAATTCGATGCATTCGTGGAAATAGATGCAGCGAAAAGAATACCTACAGACAAGATTGTTCCCAAAAACAAGGCAGAAGCTATCATGGCTTTCTTAGACGGTCATTTAGAGCCTTCCATTGCAAAAAATGACAATGAAACTGTTGATGCATTTGCTGCCAGGCACCAAAAACACACTGAAAAACAATTAACTAAAAGCCTGAGAAAGTTGCTGGGCTATATGATAAGTTTGCATAAAAATCAAAATACTAGTGACGGCTTAGCACTTCTGAGGGACAATGGTAGTGCCGAATCTTCTTATATCGTTTCTGACGATCTGCTAGCATCAGGAAATTCCATTACCAGCGGACCACATCAAATCCGCCTTGCAGCTCTATACTCACTTATCACTCACTTAATTAAGCACAAAACTGAAGTGGATAATGGTGTACGTATGCGCCTTGGTCGCTATATTCGTACCGACCGTGAAGCCAATATGATTCTAGCTGGCCTTGGGCTGCAGAACATCAAACAAAGCACATCTTTTGAAGATAATAAATTAACTGCTTCCATCAATGTATCTAAAGGGCAAGAAGGCATCTACGATGCTTTAGCCTATGCCTACAAATACCAAAAAAACATTGCAGACAACGCCACATTAGAAGCACTAGATAAATTCAAGCCTCGTCGTGCCTACTTGTGGCATCGTTTGGGTAAATTTTTGGCCGTGTGGGTTTCTATTGCAGTATTGCTGACCCTGATGGCATTTGCTTTCCAATTCTTAGGCACCTTTGGTCTAGGGATTGCAGCCATTGTCTTAGCTGGCCTTATTGCAGCTGATGGTGCTTGGGTTAACTTTAAGCTATTCCAAAACATGGTGCCTGAAACGTTACTGGACTTCTTTGCTTATACACCTATTTTCTCAAGCAAAAAAACCTACTGGCACAACGAAAAAGACCTGGATGGCACTGTCACTCATGAGGTGCGTGAATACACAGCTTGGCAAAAATTCTTGACTGGTCTTTCTAGTGTATTTGTTTTAACTGCCAGTGCGATTGCTGCCATCTTTACCTTCAATGCAGTTGTGTCTATCTTCAGTCCTCAAGGTGCCTTTGCTGCCTTGGCGTTTAGCTCAAGCGCTGCCTTCCCACTGGCTATCGTCTGTGCTGTGGTGTTATTTGCAGTTTATAACGTGCTGTTTTTGAAAAGTTACACAGAACTTATCCGTGGTGGGCTTATTAAAACCATCAAGAACAATCTAGGTACATCACTGCAGAAAATTCAGACCAATACTGGTTTATTGCCATCAGCTGAATTATCTGATTCAGATAAGCAGGATGCTAATCGCCAGAATCTGGCCGCCAAAGTGATTTTCTGGACTGTTTTTGGCTTGATCTTCGCACTTATTAATGTCGGTGGTATTCTTGGTGGTTACGCTGCTGCCTTTAGTCCTACTGGCATGGCGCTGTTTGGTGGTAGCGCAGCAGCAGCCTGGACTGTGGGTGTGGGTATCAATACGTTAGCCATGGCCGGCTTTGCGGCGACCTCTTCTGCTAAATTTGCTGAAAAGGTTATGCTGCCTTTGTTCAAAGCATTTGATTGGATTGGCATCACCAAATTGCCTTCAGCCAGCATGGTCCCCCTTATTGGCTTGGCCACTTTGGTAACTGCCCTAACTGTACCCATTTGGCTTCCTGTACTGGCGCTTGGTTATGGCATCAAAGCTTACACAAAACTTGTCATGGGCATTGTTGATAAAATAACTTATGAGAGCAAGATTGCAGACAGACACTCTGTGATCCAACTAGCCTTTAATCGATTTGCCCGTTCATTGTTGTATATCACCTCACCGGTTTGGCTGCTGATAATCACACCCCTGGCCAATATCTTGATCCGCAGACAGCAACGACTTGCTACTGGAAAAGGTGACAAAGCGCCCATAGGTGCTAAAGATGAAAACATGGAAGTCACTGCCATGGTCGATGATCAACCTACAGCTTATGCTAAACAAAAAAATGAAGACAAAATCAACAAATGGCAGTTTGGCGCTATCTTGATTAACGCTTTTCCTAATACCTTGATGGGGATGTCGGCGGTTGCCGAAGTGGTAAAATCTTGGTTTGCTGGTGCCAGTGCTGGCCTTTCTTCTGCCATTACCAGCCTTGGCCTTATCCCTGGCTTTCTGATGTCATTCATCGGCTTGTGCACCTGCTATGTGAATGTTAGCCACAGATTACAAAGGGCTGGCTATCAAACATCAAGCCCATCTTGCTGAGCCTACAACATCATTATCACCGAAAATGATAGCCCAAGTATTAAGTTTAAGCCTTCAGGTACCAAAGATAGCTCATTTAGCAAAAACGATAGCAGCAAATCATTAACCATGAATAATGATCATAGGGTTTCAGCTTCTGTGGCGTCAACACCTCAAGCAGTGTTCACAACCAAACAACTTCAGGTAACGGTTGATATCAGCAAACAAACACCTGCACCATGTCTTTCTAAAGGCACTGATACGTATGGCACTTAATCCACTTGCATTGCCCAGCTGAGCATGCTTAGAATGCGCCAAACACCTTGATGACTACCTTAGATGATTTTGCGCATGCTCTCTTTTCCTAAACGTCAGCTTTGTTCGGCCTTATTGACAGGGTTATTGCTCTACTGCGCCACCGCGCGCATGGTATTTCATCCACCTCAGCCACCTTGGTACAAAAAAACTGACCCGCATATAATTCAAATCGGCCCTCTGCAAGCCCTTTGGCTAACCCAAACTAGTGCCAAAGCCACCATACTCTACAACCATGGCCATGCCACTGACATTGGTTATGACGATTATTACATCCGCGAACTCCATGACATGGGCTATAATATTCTAGCTTACGACTATCAGGGCTATGGTCATAGTTCTGGCTTCGCCACCGAACAACACTTTTATGCTGACAGCGAAGATGCTTTTGCCTATTTAACCACAACATTGGGGATTCCTGAGAAGCAAATCATCCTCTATGGCAACGGCATTGGCAGTACAGTGGCAATACGTTTGGCGGCGAAGCACGATGTTGCAGGACTCATTGCTATTGCACCCTTTTTGTCCAGCAATCGTACCATCACTCAATGGCGTGTTCTTCCCTGGGATTTTTTCGATGCCACAAGGTGGATTACCCAAGTAAAAGCTCCCACATTATTTCTACAAAAAACCCATAATAGTTACGGACCTCTCTGGCAGACTCGAGCTTTATTCGCAGCATTACGATCGCCAAAAGTCTTATACATTTCCCCTTACGCAGACACGATGGTTGGCAATCAAAAAAACAAGAGTACTGTGAATAACCTTGTGCAACAAACCCTGGATAGATTTGCTTCTACGCTTGCACCTAGGCGCTAAAACCAGATAAGATCACTGTTCTACTACATAACGGTGAGATTTCATGAGCAAACCAGTACTATTCAGTGGCATTCAGCCGTCCGGTCAGTTGATGATAGGCAATTATATTGGCGCCATCAAACCTTGGCTCGCCATGCAAGATGACCACGACTGTTTGTTTTGCTTGGTAGATTTGCATGCCATTACTGTACGTCAAGATCCTGAGCAATTTCGCACCCAAGTACTGGATGCACTGGCTTTGTATTTGGCTTGTGGCCTGGATGCTGACAAGAGTGTTTTGTTTTTACAATCACACGTACCACAGCATTGCGAACTGGCTTGGATTCTTAATTGCTTTGCTCAGATAGGCCAGCTCAACCGCATGACCCAATTTAAAGACAAGTCGCAAAAGCATGCCGATAACATCAATGCTGGCTTGTTCACCTACCCAATCCTAATGGCGGCGGATATCCTCCTGTATCAAACCCAGAAAGTGCCTGTGGGCCATGACCAAAAACAACACTTGGAATTAGCCAGAGATTTAGCCATCCGTTTCAATCATTATCATGGGAATATTTTTTCCATCCCAGAACCGAATATCCCTGAGCATGGTGCGCGCATCATGAGCTTGCAAGACCCGAGCAAAAAGATGTCCAAATCTGATGACAATGAGAACAGTGTCATTCGTCTATTGGACATGCCTGATATCATTGTCAAAAAGCTTAAACGCAGTGTGACTGATTCAGAGAATAATATCATTTATGACCCTAAGAACCAGCCAGGTGTAGCCAACTTATTGACCCTTCTGGCTCTCGCCAGCGATCAATCCATTGCAGAGTGCGAATCACAATTGGCTGGAAAAGGCTATGGCGCACTGAAAACCCAAACGGCTGAGGCTATTGTGGCTATGCTCGCACCTCTTCAGAGTAGTTACCAGGCTATTCGTGAAGACGAGCTAGCACTGCTAAGCATTTTGCAGCGCGGTGCTGAACAAGCTAGCCAACGCGCCAGGCATACCTTGCAAAAGGCACAGCAAGCTCTAGGAATGATTACGCTATAAGCATACAAGGATATTCACATGCAGCAAACGCTATTGTTTTATGACCTAGAGACCTCTGGATTAGACAAATCTTACGATCAGGTACAACAATTTGCAGGGATTCGCACTGATATGGCGCTTAATGAGCTTGAGCGTCACGAAATATTTGTCAAAATCAATCCTGATATCATTCCCAATCCCCATGCCCTGATGTTGCATAGAGTGAGCATCAACACGTGTCAAAACATTGGCTTGAATGAATATGAAGCCATGCAGCGCATTCATGCTTTGATGAACACACCGAACACCATTAGTGTCGGTTATAATACGCTGGGCTTCGACGATGAATTTTTGCGCTTTTCTTTTCACCGCAATCTGCTCACACCTTACACCCATCAATTTGCTAATGGTTGTGGTCGTGCTGATCTTTATCCCATGGCAGCAATGTTACGCTGGCAGCAAGCTGAATGCCTGACTTGGCCTAATATTGAGGGCAGCCCAACCTTAAAATTGGAGCATCTGAACGCTACCAATCAATTAGCTCAGGGCCAGGCACATAACGCCTTGGTGGATGTTGAGGCTACCATTTCCTTAGCCAAGCGCTTTCAAAGCTCTGGTGCTAGCTGGGATTATTTGCTGGGGTACTTTAACAAACACGTGGGACAAAAGCGTTTGCAGCAACTGCGCCCTTTTGAACCTTTACGCAACTGTCATTTGGCGCTGATGATCGATGGCAACTTCGGTGGCAAAAATCACTACCAATGCCCAGTGTTGGGCCTGGGCACACATCATCACTATCACAATCAAACCCTTTGGCTTAAGTTGGACCAACAAGATCTCAGTGATCTGAATGAAGATAACTTAGGTACACTGCCATGGATTATTCGCAAGAAAGCTGGCGAATCGCCATTTTTCTTGCCAGATAAACCAAGATATATGGATAAATTGTTACCTGATCAGAAGGAAATATTAGAGAGTAACCTAGCGTGGCTTAAAGAAAATGTAGGACTATTGGAAAAACTGCAGACACACCACTGTCAGTGGCAATATCCTGAGCTGCCGGATTTGCCACCGCAAGCCAACCTATATCAGTCAAATTTTCTCAGCAGCAAAGATCTGCAACAATGTGCTGCCTTTCATCTGGCCGAGCCAGAGCAAAAAGCACGCTTGGCCAAGCAAATACAACGGCCAGACCTACAGCAGTTAGCAGACGATATTTTGGCCAAACACTATGCGCATGATGCTTCTGAAACTCAGCGACAGTGCCTGGCACAGCGCACTCAGATGTTTTGTGATGACCGGCCTATGCTTAATCATGTGGGTAAGCTAAGAATCACATTTAGTGAAATTCAAGAGGCCATATTGCTTTGTGCGCAACAAAACCTAGATAATCAACAGCAAAACTTGTTGGCAGAACTAAAAGCCTATATTGGCACCTTTGCTGGCATAGCCCGTTAGACTGATGCATTAGCCAAGTGCTAAGGAGCCCCAGGCTCCACCGTAATGGTAGGGTACCGATGTTGACAACTCTAGACGGATCATGCCAAGTTGCAAAGTACGGATTTCACATAAACTGGCGATAGAAATCCCGTCTGTGACAGGAGCTGGCCTAGGCACGCACAGGGTTGGGCTCGCCACTATCGCGGTGGCCGCACCCGCGTACAGTAAGCCATGACGTATCCAAGAAAAACCAGACATACTTGACTCAGAAACTCGACCTGGAGTGCCTCCTAATATTTTTCCATCGACTCTAGCATTCCACCAGTCTCCTTCCTCTCCTATTAGCTGACGGGGAAAGGGCTTCGCTGTAAAGTCTGGAACTAGATAAAATGACCTGCCTGGATGACAATACTCTTGTGCTACATGCGCAACAACATCTCGCTGCGCTCCTCCTACACCATGGACCCATAATTGTTTCAGCCCTTTCCAATTACTTGCTGCGCAAAAGCCATCATAATGGTCCATGTATGTCTTATAGGCATTTACCAATGGCTCAAAGGAAAAATGTGCTCCATGACCTTGAGCGCTTGTCAGTGATTCCTGGGCTTGGCATTGTATCGCTGCTGATTGGGGATCTACCCTATCCAAATAACCCCTTATCATCTCCCACATGTGCCAATCCAGCGCCCATAGCGCATATTGAAAGCCTGTGATACCCTTAAACTCTCTGCCTGCATGGTCCTTACAATTGCCATTACCTAAGGCTAACTTAGGTTCACGCTTCAACATCTCCTCGGCTTCATCCTGCTCTCCATACGCTACATGCTGAACAAATCGATTCACCAGCTTTTGATCCAATTCTGGCTTCGATGCTTTAGGCTTAAACATATTTGGTGTATGGTTCGGTGATGCCTGTTCCAATTGCCACAACGGTTCTAACCTTGCTATCAGATCACTGGCCATTGGCCTTGATCCAGCGACCTGATGCCAGCAACTTTCTATCAACGCCTTGTAATCTTGTGGGCCAGTCTCTATTAACTTTGGACGCTCTCCGTCAATTATATAGGGCATCATGATGGATGGATGTCTCCGCTGTAGTTCTGTCTCAAAAGGTGTTTTATGGGTCAGCATCTCATACAACACCATGCCCAAAGCATAAATATCTGATGCATTCGAAAAGGTTGCCTTACGCCCCAACAACTCAGGTGCCATCCACAATAAAGTTCCCACACCTGAACCATCCCTCGCCATCGCACTTTTGACCTCAGCCAGACCAAAATCTCCTATCTGTGCTCGGCCTTCTTTGTTAAATAGCACATTCATACTATTTAAATCTCGGTGCAAGATGTTCCTGTCATGCAAATACTTTATCCCGTACGCCACATCCAACGCTATGCGATACTTGGTGTCCCAATCTAGATCCTTTTCCTTGCGCAATAAACTGTGCAAATTCCCCCTTGGCATCAACTCCATCACCATCACCTGGGTGTGCCCGTCCATCACTGCTCCGTACAATCTCACTAACTGTGGGCAGCCTTGAAGCTTGAGCATCGTCTCTATCTCCCGACGAAACTCCGCTTCCATATCTCCTTCCATTCGCGACAGCAACACCTTGAGTGCTACCTCTGTTCCCTGCCACATCCCCTTAAATACCGCACCATATCCTCCTGCTCCCAGCTTCTGACTCGTATCTATCTGTACATCAGCTTCTGCTATCTCATACCCTGGCTTGCTTGTCTTTTTTGTTGTGTCCATATTTAGCTCCTTGACTTGTTGTGGTTTGTTTTCGTTTTAACTTCTGCTTTACTAACAAATAAAAAGCTATCACAATATGTAGCCTTTTCAAAGCACTTTAATCTGCGAGGAAGATTTTCTTACATATAAGCAATGCCGTCAAGCGGAGGTTTTGGTTCCTTTCCATGTTTCGCCTGATTATATTCAGGGTGTTATAGTCAATTGTGAAAAACTTAAAAAGCAACTTGCTGAGAAACATCCTTCGCTTAAGGTAACAGTGAACGACTCAGTTTTTTTATGTAAAGGAAATCCTAGCAGAGAGCTGAGGGCATGGGAGATTAATGCTAAGGAATTTACTGAGGGTCGTCCATCTTCTCCTGAATCGTCGGATGATGAGGGTGATGAGGGTACGATTAAACCTCTTAAGCGGTCATAAAATTATGGAGCAGTAACATGGCAGTCTATTATTTGGGGGCAAGGCCTGAAACGCTGGTCTCTTTAATTCGTACGGGCAGGATGCCTGAGCATGCAAGTCAGTCTCAGGCCATAAAGAGGCTTAAAATGTATTCTTCGGCACAGGGCAGCTGTCGAGAATTGCAAACCAATATCAATCAGAAGTTTATTATTGAAGTTGATGTTCCTGAGGATAGTTCTCAAATAGAGAGCATGTGTTCTCCAGAGAATAAGACCAATTGGTTGGAAACTGAGCGTATGAATACGGCATGGATTAAAAAGGTTATTATATATTCTCAAAGAGGTCAAAAACTATTTACGAGGTTGTTAAATGGTGAAAATCTTCCGATATGCGAGATTAACCCCATATTTTTTGGTAATCAGCCTAAAAGGCAAGCGCAGGGGGGGCTATTCAGGCCAAAGGTGAATTTAACACCGCGCCCTTTGATTGTGCGAAAGCAAGGTGATTTATTGGGTTCAACGATGCAGACACTCATTAATACGGTGAATTGTAAAGGTGTGATGGGAAAAGGTATTGCATTGGCGTTTAAAAAACAATATCCAGTTATGTTTGCTGAGTATAAAAAAATGTGTGATCAGGGTAAATTTAGACTTGGAGAGTCTCATATTTATCAGGTTCCGCTGATGGATAGAAAAATTATTAATTTCCCGACGAAGGACGATTGGAGACGGAAATCGGATATTAAGGCCCTTGAAAGGGGATTGCAGCATTTGGTTGCTAATTATAAAGACTGGGGTGTGACGTCCCTTGCCGTACCTCCTTTGGGGTGTGGCAATGGTGGCTTGAAATGGAGTGATGTTTCACCCCTTATTGATAAATACCTTCTGCCTCTTGGTATTCCTCTTGAGATATATGAGCCTTTTGAACAATGCCAGGTAAAAAGAAAGCAAAGTGGGTCTGTCAATCGTGGTGTTAAAGTGTTGCGAAAATAATTGTTGTTTTTTCACTAACGATGCTGCTTAAGAAACTGCCAGGCCGCCAAGCGGGCGCCAAATAAACCTAAGCTTAGCGCTAGAATTGCCGTGATGACGAGCAAGTTTTGACTAGGCATGCCTAACACCAACGGTTCGCCATAGCTGCCGGTAAATCGGCTCAATGCTGGTTGCAGCCAAACACCACAGATGGCAATGATCATCCAGCAAGTGCAGTAGGCCAAAGTACCGTAATAAAGCCCCATGTATAAATAAGGTCTGCGGACAAAACGTTTGCTAGCACCTAGGGTCAAGTAGATGTCAATATCGTGGCTATAGCGTTGCAATACCAAATACACCATGTTACAGATAATCAATAACATGCTGCCACCTAATAGCACTGCCAACAAAACTACCGTATGGCTTCCTAAATTGAGCAATGATAATAATCGATTAAACCAGTTAACATCTAGGTCGACTTCATCGACTAATTCATTATTGTATAGACTAGCAAGTAGGGTGTTAAAGTGCTCTTGTGGCTGATTAAGAAATGGTTTGAGCAAAATAACACCAGGCAAAGGGTTGTCTTCTAGCAATTCTGCGGCCTGACCTAATTGAGTTTCTTTTTTGAAATCGTTGAGACCTTGCTCAGGTGAAACATAACGTGCCGATTTAATCGTGGGGTCATGTGTAATGGCTAGCACCAGTTTGTCAATAGCTTGCTGGTTTTGACTGGATTTCAGGTAGACTGCAGCTTGGGCGCTATCGTGCCAATGATTATTGTAGTGCTGCAGGTAATGAAAGCTCATGAATAGCATGGTGGGCATAGCCATGGCTATGCCAATAGCCAGTATTACCATGGAATTCAGCAAGCTTTGATGAAAAATTTGCTGTAAGCCTTGTCCAGCAGCTAGGCGGTGATGGGAAAAATAGCTCACAATCATCGATTGTTTTTTGGTGTTGCGTTTGGGCTTTTTTGATTGGAACCACACGAGTTACACCAGCCTCCCTTGCTCTAAGGTCATCAGTAAGTGTTTGATTCGACCTATCAAAGACAAATCATGGGTGGCAATCATCACAGTGACGCCGACTTGATTTAGTTTTTCGAATAATTGCATGATTTCAAAGGACAGCGAGGGATCTAAATTTCCTGTGGGTTCATCTGCCAACAAAATAGAAGGCTTGGTGACAACTGCTCTGGCGATGCCAAGGCGTTGTTGTTCTCCACAAGATAGGCCTGATGGGTAACGATGTTGTTTATTGAGCAAGCCTACCATGCTTAGCGCTGGGCGTACCCGTTTGGCAGCGTCAGCAGGACCAAAACCATTAATGATCAAAGGCAGCGCAACGTTTTCATAGGCGGTTTGATGTTGTAATAATTTGGGATTTTGGGCAATAAAACCGATAGTACGGCGCATGCCGGGAATTTTTCTTTTTGGCAGCTTACTGATGTCTTGACCATATAGCTCAATCCTGCCGGAACAAGGGCGCTCTAGCATCAAAATCAGTTTCAACAATGTGCTTTTTCCTGCACCAGAATGACCGGTGAGAAACACCATTTCTCCTTCTTTTAAATCAAAACTGACACGATTGATAGCGGTTTCTTCGCCAGAGCCTAGGGCGTAGCTTTTGACAACATGTTTGAAGCTAATGATCTTTTCGGTCATAAAATAGCGCATCCACAAAATCATGGGCATTAAACGGCTGCAAGTCGCTGATTTGCTCTCCCACGCCTATGAAGTAAATGGGTAACTGCAAGGTCTGGGTGATGGCGAACACGATACCACCTTTGGCCGTACCGTCTAATTTTGTCAAGATCACCCCATCCACGTCAACAGCTTGTTGAAATTGTTTGGCTTGCTGTAAGGCATTTTGTCCCATAGAGGCATCCAGTACAAGCAAAGTTTGCTGAGGGGCGTTTTTGTCAAATTTCCGCATGACCTGTTTGATCTTTTTCAGCTCATTCATGAGATGAATTTGTGTATGTAAACGTCCTGCAGTGTCAGCAAGGACAATATCAATGTTTCTGGCTTTGGCAGCCTGCATGGCATCATAAATCACTGAAGCGCTGTCTGAGCCAGGTTTTTGGGCAATTACTGGAATGGTATTGCGCTCTCCCCAGGCTATTAACTGATCGATGGCTGCTGCCCTAAAGGTGTCACCAGCAGCCAAAAGGGTGCTGCGATTGTTGGCTCCGTAGTAATGGGCTAATTTGCCCAAGGTGGTGGTTTTACCAGCACCATTTACGCCTACTACCATGATGGTATAAGGGGTTTCACTGTGCTCAGGCATGGGTATGGTTTTGGCAAAGGGATCGAGCAGTGCTTTCATGTGGCTGGTTAGGGCTTCCATGAGTGCTTCAGGATCTTTCAGGGCCTTGCGGCTGAGGGCGTCAGTGAGGGTTTCAATCATTTGCTGTGTGGTTTCTACACCGACATCGGCTGTGATTAAAAGCATTTCAATGTCATCTAATACTGATTGATCGACTTGGCGTTTGCCAAGAAAAATATGCTCTAAGCCGAGCAATAAACGCCCACGTGTTTTCTGTAGTCCTTGTTGTTCTGGCGGTGATATGCCGTCTTTAGATCGGTTACGTTTTAAAAAATTGAACATGGTAAAATAAATTCGAGGCTAAGGACTTTTCAGACCGAGAGTATTGCGCTATTCTAACAGGGATTAGGTGACCTCACAACTGGGGGCCTTGAGTGGTAGCGTGGCTCTTGTTCTGTGCTGAGTCATATTTTCTGCCTTTGGATAACGTTTTAAGGGAAGATCATGATGTTGAAAAAGTCGACGATTTTTGCCTGCGCTTGCATGTTGTTGGGCTTACCTCTAGCGTCTTCTTTTGCTTCTTCTGCTCAGGCGGCTCAGGATAAACAGAAGTCACCGCAAGTGTATGAGTATATGTTGCCCAATGGCCTTAAAGTCTTGATTAAGCCCGATCACCGCATGCCTGTAGCTATGGTGCAGGTTTGGTACAAGGTTGGTGGGATAGATGAATCAGTGGGGTGTTCAGGTATGTCACATATGCTTGAGCATATGATGTTCAAGGGGACCAAACATGTGCCAGAAGGTGAATTTGCCAAGATTGTTCATGACTTAGGGGGTAGCCTTAATGCGGGCACCAGTGACGATTTTACTTATTATCATGAAATGATCCCAGTGAATGGCCTGGACAAAGTGTTGTCTCTTGAGGCCGATCGCATGCAAAATTTGCGTTTTTCGGAAGCAGGCTTTCTTAAAGAAAGAGATGTAGTGATGGAAGAGCGCAGGATGCGCTATGAAGACAAGCCTGCTAATTTGGTTTACGAGCAATTTTACGTTGCAGCGCATACGGGAGGACCTTATCGGCATTTGGCCATAGGTTGGGCCAATGACATTGCCCAATATTCTATGAGAGATATGGTCAATTGGTATCATCAGTATTATGGTCCTAACAATGCCATCTTGGTGGTGGTAGGTGATGTGAATCCTGCACATGTGCATCATTTGGCGAAAAAATATTTTGGGCGTGTACATGCTATCAATAAGGTTGAGCAAAAAACCTACGCCATTCCTGCTCATCAGGTGAAGCGCTCTATCAATATGCACGTGACTGCTAATGTGCCTCAATACTGGATGGCATTCCCTGCGACCAATTTTAGAGAAGATGCTCAGCAATCGTATGCTTTGGATGTTATGGCTGCATTGTTAAACGGAGCCAGTGGTTTGATTGCCAAAGATTTTGTGCGGGGCAAAGAATGGTTGACTGAAGGTAGCGCTTATTATGATGGTATGGTGCGGGGCGATAGTTTGTTTACCCTTTCTGCCACTCCAGCACCAGGGCACTCTGTGCCAGAGGTGAAAGAGGCTTTGCAAGGCTTGCTAACGCAATTGTGCCGATCACCGATTTCTAAGGCTGATTTGAATCGAGTCAAAGCCCGGATGATTGCCGATCGTGTGTATCAAAAAGACAGCATTTATAAGCAAGCTTTAGAGCTAGGGTACCTGGAAACGGTGGGGCTTGGGTATGCTTTTGCCGATGAATATGTGGCGGCACTTCGTAAGGTGACGGCTAAGCAAGTACAGGTGGCGGCATGTGATGTTGTTGATTTTGATCGCATGACTGAGGCAACGCTTGTTCCGGAGAAAACTACTCAAAATAATGGCCAAAACTCAGGGTGAGGTGATCATGATGTTGGATAGATTAACAACCAAATTGCTTGTTGCGTCGTTGGGAATGGTCTTGGTGACCGGTGCATGGTTGCGATTAGATGCTATGGTCGATGATGATGTGCCTTTAGCCAGGCCCAATCCGGCAGTGGAACATTGGCAAAGCAAGCAAGGAGCTGAAGTTTTGTTCATTGCCACCCATGAATTACCCATGGTGGATTTGACTTTATTGCTACCAGCAGGCTCTGCTTTTGATGCTAACTGTCCTGGCGTGGCCAATTTTACTGCAGGGATGCTGGATGAGGGGGCAGCTGATCAAGATGCCGATGCTATTGCGGTGGCTTTTGAAAGTGTTGGGGCTGCTTTTTCTGCAGGTGCTGGGCTTGATAGTGTGAGCGTGCATTTGCGTACGTTGCGAGATCCTGATTATTTTGATCCAGCCGTTAAGTTATTGCATCAAGTATTGACTGAACCCAATTTTCCGGAGCCATCTATGGAGCGTATGCGCAATAATTTGTTGCGTAGCTACGATATCATGGCGCAACAGCCAGGGTTTACCGCACAGCGCACATATCTTCAAGCACTTTATGGTGATCAACCTTATGGCCATGGGGCTTTGGGTTCAAAGGCATGCTTGAATGCGGTGACGCGTGATCGTTTGCAGGGGTTTTATAAACAACACTTTCTTGCCAATCATGGGGTTTTGGCCATAGTTGGAGATCTGACCACCATGGAAGCAAAAAGTTTGGCTGATATGGTGCTGCAGGGTTTGCCCAAAGGGGATGTTCCTGCTTTGACAGTTAGCAATCAGACCATGAGGGCAGGGCGGCAGCACGTAGATTTTCCATCGACACAGACTACAGTATTGATGGGGCAGGTGGCGATAGCGCGGGATGATCCGGATTATTTTCCTTTGTTGGTGGGTAGTCATATTTTGGGTGGCGGGATGAACTCGCGACTTTTTAAAACCGTACGTGAAGCCAGTGGATTGGCTTATCACATTAGCAGTGGTTTTTCTCCGGCTTTGTTTCCAGGATCTTTTACCATGATGTTTTCTACCCGCAATGATCAAGCCAGTGAGGCTTTGTCACAGACACAAAAAGTGTTTGCCGATTTTATGGCTAACGGGGTAACTGAAGAAGAGTTACGTTCCGCTAAGCGCTATTTAAGTCGTAGTTATGTTTTTTCTTTGGCAAGTAACAGTGGCTTAGCAGAGGCATTAGCGAATATGGGCTTTTACCATTTGCCATTGGATTTTTTGCATACCTATCCAGATAAGATTAATGCGGTAACCTTGGAAGGCATTAGCGCCTCTTTTCATAAGCATTTAAATGCCAACCACATGGCGATCGTCACTGTGGGGGGCAGTGAAGCGCATGCAGCAAAATAAAGTTCGCATCATCGGCGGCACTTGGCGTAGTCGGGTGCTGAGGTTTTCTGATCAGCCGGATCTTAGGCCTACACCAGATAGAATGCGAGAGACATTGTTTAATTGGTTGCAGCAGAGCGTGCGTGGTAAGCGTTGTTTAGATGCTTATGCTGGGACTGGTGCTTTGGGTTTTGAAGCTTTGTCTCGTGGGGCAGAACATGTGACCATGATTGAGTCCAATAGAGTTTTGGTGCAGCATTTGCATGCGAATGCTGGACTTTTAGAAACCCGAGCCACATCGATTTATCAGGGTAACTTTGCCCAAATAGTGCCCAAACTCCAGGGGCAGCCTTTTGATTTGGTGCTGCTCGATCCGCCTTTTTCCCAGGGGTTGGTTTCAGTGAGTGTGGATATCCTCCAAGCTAAAAATCTTTTGGCTCAAGAAGCTTTGATTTATGTCGAAACTGAGTTGAAAGACCCTGATTGGCCTGACTGGCTTAAACCCCTTAAGTATACCAAGGTTGGGGCTGTGCATGGATTTTTGTTGGCCGCTAAGTAGCACCAAATGGCATTTTTGCATGGGAGCAGATTAGAGGAGGGCGACGACAAATTTAACAGCGATCAAAATCCCCTGGTGAACCAATTTAAAGATCAACTTGAGAAGTTTCCACCAGGTGGAAGAAGTGTCGCCAATGAGGATATTCGCAAGTTTTTGTATTCAGCAAAAGAAAATAAACTGGGATATTTTGACGATGTCTTTGATAAATTTTGGAAACCACTAATTCAAAAGTATATTTCTGAATACGGTTTTATGGGTGTGCGAATCGATGCGGTTAAACAGTTAGATCCTTTATTGGTCCAAAAGATTTGTGTCGAAGTAGAAGACTGTTGCAATAAATTGGCTGGATGTAGAGCCGTTATTTTGGGTGAGCTTATGCATCATAATCCTGGGGAATTTTGGGGGGTCTTTGATCAGTCAGGACTGACTCATATTCTCAATAATTCTGCTCATTTTGAGTTTACCGTTGGCGCTAGGAGACTTAACAAGACGTCAGAAAGTGATGGTCTGAGCCCCTATGAGTTTGTTATGAAGAAGCGAAAACATCCAAAAGATCGAGGTTGGAATCATGGAGATAATTTACTTGAGAATATTTGTGAGTTTAGAAAGGACATGCTTTCCAGTGGGGGTGGGGGTACCATAGGTTACTCGGGTAATCACGATGTAGGGTCTCTTGCGGTGTTAACGAGCGTGGACAATTTAGTGACTGATGAATTTTACTTTCGGCCTGGGCAAGGTAGAAAACGTCTGGATAGCATAATGATCGACGAGGAGCATTTACCTCAAAAGACACTTTCAGCGAATATGGCAAAGGAAAAATTGTTTGGTATTTTGATGGCCTCTGATAGTGGCTGGTATATGCTGGTGTATGATGAATTTTTGGCTCCTCGCTGGCGGCTACATGGTTTTTGAACAAAATATTATTGCCCCTACTACCCCTTTGATTACGACGGGAATATAGATATTCGTTCATTTGTTAAGGCTATGAATCTTCTTTTGGATAAACTGCCGTCTTTGCTCGACTCTAATTTTTGGGTGGATTTTCCAACTGAGGGTGTGCCTCAGGGCTGTGTGATTGCTTTGAGACACACAGATTCATGCAACTCAGAAAATGATACTATCACTATGGTGTGTGCTAATGTTTCTGGTGATAACATCGACATGCGCACCGCTGATTTTGTGGAGAATTTGGTGAAAGTTATGCTTAAGGATGGAAATATTACTAATTTTGCTGGAGGGAATTTGTTTTTGGTTGATGAAAAATGTTTGCTTGAGTATTCCCTTTGTGAGGAGGGGCTTGGAGATTGCATTGATCATTTCAAGTCAAATGATGGTGGTGATGACCCAGTTCAGGTGCCCGTCCTGAAGGGAATCAAGAGCTATTCAAGTGTTGTTGCAGGGCTATAGAGTAGAAGGTGGGAGGTCAGTATGTCAAACGAAACGCTGTTAAAAATTGCAAGAGAAGGTTCTTATGAAAAACTGATGGACTTGTTGTGGCATGATTCTGATGATCTGTCTGCAGGTATGGATGATTGTGATAGTCCAGATGTTTTGGTTCCTACAAAGTCTACAGCCTCTCAAGTGATTGACGTGAATTGTTGCGATGATTTGCAGCAGACTCCATTGATTTTGGCGGTGATTAGAGATGATTTGGGGGACAAGAAAAGTGCATTTATCAAGGAGATTTTGAATCAGAAACCCAATTTACATTGGCAGAGTTATCCTTGGGGTACTGCTCTAACAGCAGCTGCTTATCTGGAAGATTGGGATACAGTAAAATCTTTGATTTGGGCCGAACTATTGCAATCAAAAAAAATTACATTTGAGCCAGATAAGCATCCTACTGCTTTTAACTGGGTTATTTCGGGGGGGAATGAAGAGTTAGTTGAGAAATTCATTCGAGAAGGTGCTTCACTTGATGATGATGGCAGTGCAAATTGGAAAGACCACCCTGACTGGCTTTGGACGGAATTATCAGGTGAGGCTTGCCCGTTTACCAGTGACTCTTCACGACCTAGATTTGATTTGCCACTTAATATTGCGGTAAGAGCTGGTCACACCAAAATAGTCAGGCTTTTAATTGTGGCAGGGGCTTGCAAACAGAAAAAAGGTTATCGTGATAAGTCTGCAGAAGATTTGTTGAATTATAGCCTTTTGAAAGAAAAACTCGAAGAAGCTATGACTAAACCTGGACCAGATGTTTTGGTAGGTAACGATGTATATAAAGAAGAAATAAAAAATCTCTTAAAAGAGATGTTGACCGGATCTTTTCTCGAGGTTTTACAGTATTTTGAGAATGTGCAGAAAGGAGCAATAGGTCAGTTTGTTGCCCTACTCAATGATGTTGAAAAGTACACACCTGATATCTATATTGGACAATGCCACGCTATTTTTCAAAGGTATTTACCCGATAAGAAGAGTGAATCTTATAGTGGCAATGTTTATGGTCAGATGGTGCGCATGGGTTTCTATCTGTGCCCTAAGTACTCGGAGGAAAGGGATAGCGTCATGGCACATGAGTACAATTTTATTGCTAATAATCTTGTTAAAAGGGTCTTAAGGCAAGGGAGTACAGAAGAAGATAGTCATAAAATTGTTCTTGACTTTCTTAAAAGTGGTAAGGAGCATCTTGCACAGGAGGTAAAAGCATTTGAAGATGAAAGGAGTGAGGTGGATTTTCCTTCTGAAAAGTTTTTTTTGCCTAAAGTGCTTGATGTGACTGGAGCAGTCGCTGCTTGGCAACGTTTGTCTAAGCCTGCTAATGATACAGAAAATGACGAAGCGATCGCGAGAGATCTGCGTGACTCTGATACGACTGTTGACGGTAATGTTGTCGTGGGTGCCAGGCCTCCAGCATTTGAAGCAGCTTTGAGAACGCCTTCAGGAATGCAGCGGGACGAGGTTAAGTTGATTAAGATTATGCAGACGCTGATACTTTATAAGTCTACGAATATGACCTGGAAGAAGTTGTTGCGCCCCGGCTTTCCAAGCTATAGTTCTATTTACTATCATAAGCGACTATGGGAGATGGGTGGTAATTTTGATAAAATAAAAGAATGGGTTGAGACACTTTCTTCAACCCAATCTCTACTTAAGGGAGAAACCATATTATCTAAACCCCCTAAACCTGTATTTACTCCGCCAGGAGCGTTGAAAAAAATGAGTTTTTTTCCTCCTAGTGATGATAACACCGCCCAAAAAGGCGGCGCTTCCGAAAATATTAGGTGTGTCACACCCAGTAGTAGCATCACCGAAAATGCCCAATAAAAATCATCGTTTAGGGCCGGCCTCCGCTGCCGTTTGGGGTTCGCGAGGAGGAGGCCCGTTTAACTTCAAGCACTAAATGGTGTCGCTGCATGCTGCATCTGCGTTGACTTTAGGTCATAAACCTCAATTTTAAAGAGGTGGTCCTACATCTAACATAATGACTTTTGAAAAAAATGCTGAATGCTGCTAGACTCTGGCCAGAATTTTTAAGAGAGGTTGATCGTGGGTTTATATGCCTGTGGATTGAGTCATCATTCGGCGCCATTGGCGTTGCGCGAGTCGTTGGCGTTGACGCATGAGCGTATGACGGAACTTTTACACCATTTGAAAGAACAGCGTGCTGCCAATGAAGCTGTAGTGCTGTCCACTTGTAACCGCTTTGAGCTTTATGTGCAAGCGCCTTCTTCTGAAGCTTTATTGCCACAATTGGCAGCCTTTTGTGAGGTAGATGAAGCAATGTTGGCGCCGCATTGGTACTGCCATCACGGACAAACTGCAACCCAGCATTTGATGCAGGTGGTTAGCGGTGTCGACTCCATGGTGGTGGGTGAGTCACAAATCAGCCATCAAGTCAAACAAGCTTTTGCCCAAGCGAAAACTGCTGGGACTTTGGGCAGTCATTTGCACTATTTGTTTGAACGTGTACTCACTGTAGGTAAGCAAGTGCGTACTTGCACCCCTATTGGTGCTTCAGTGGTTAGTGTGGCTTATTTGGTGGTGGAAATTGCAAAGCGTTTTTTTGATGATTTTTCACAAATGCGAGTGCTCTTAGTTGGCGCAGGCGAAACTGCTGAATTGGCAGGCTTGCATCTGAAAAAGCGTGGCGTGCTGGATTTTACCATTGCCAGCCGTTCCCAGGTCAAAGGCGAGTTGTTGGCCAATCGTCTTAGAGGTCAGGCTGTTGGTATTGCCGATACGCCCTCATTGGCTGCATACTGTGGATAAGGAGCCAGGACCAGCACAGCAAGCCAGCTGCCACCGTTAGGGAAAGGCATGGTGGAAACTGCGATGTTGGCGAGAAAAAACCGCCCTTTGCTTATGGTAGACTTAGCGGTTCCTAGGGATATTGAGCCAGAAGTCAGCCAGGTGCGTAATACTTATCTTTATAACATGGACGATTTGCAACGCATGGTGGTTGAAAATAAGCAATGTCGCCAGCAAGCTGCAGAAGAAGCTAACAAGCTGATTGTGTTGCAGGCGGATCATTTGCATCAAGAGCTGCAAGCACTGCATGTGAATGACGCCATCAAAACGTTTAGAGGCCAAGTTGAACGTATATGTCAGCTGGAATTACAAAAAGCCAAGAAGCGTTTGGCACGAGGTGAGGATCAAGACAAGGTTTTGGCTGATTGTGTTCGCCTTATCAGCAATAAAATTATCCACAAGCCTACTGTTTTGATGAAACAAGCTGCTTATGATGGCCATGAGTCTATATTGATGCTTATGAAGCTCTTGCTTGGGGTTGAAGAAACTACTTATTAATTAGGTTAGGATTGATCATGCTTTCTGATGCATTACTTAGCAAATTGGCCCATTTGGTCGAGCGACATGAAGAACTTGGGGTGTTGCTGAGCGACCCTGGGGTTATTGGCAATCAAGCGAAATTTCAATCACTGTCCAAGGAGTATGCCAGACTGGGGCCTCTGGCGGAGTTGTTTGAAGCCTATCAGCAAACACAGACCAATATCAAAGAATCGTTTGCGTTGATGGATGATCCTGAGCTAGCTGAGGTTGCCAAGCAAGATTGGCAAGATAACCAAATGCTGGCTGAAGAGCAGCATCAATCTCTGATGTTACATTTGATTCCAGAAGACCCCAGCGATGAAAAAAATGTTTATTTGGAGATTCGTGCTGGGACGGGTGGTGATGAGGCTGCTATTTTTTCTGGGGATTTATTTCGCATGTACAGTCGCTATGCTGATATGTCGGGCTGGAAGGTGACAGTGGTATCGGAAAGTGTTGGTGAACATGGGGGATACAAAGAAATTGTTTGCCAAGTCTCCGGGGATCAAGTTTATGCTAGGCTTAAGTTTGAGTCTGGGGCACATCGAGTACAGCGTGTGCCAGCCACAGAGTCTCAGGGGCGTATTCATACCTCAGCTTGTACGGTTGCAGTTTTGCCAGTGATGGATGGCGTTGAAGCCATTGATATCAATCCACAAGATCTACGTATTGATACCTATCGCTCTTCGGGTGCAGGTGGACAGCATGTCAACAAAACCGATTCTGCCGTGCGTATCACCCATATGCCTACTGGTGTGGTAGTGGAGTGCCAAGAAGAACGTTCGCAGCATAAGAATAAAGCCAAAGCCATGGCTTATTTACAGGCAAAGCTGTTAGATTCAGAGCAGCAGGCCAAGGTTGATGAGCAGGCAAAGGCTAGAAAGTTACAGGTTGGTAGTGGTGATCGTTCTGAACGTATTCGTACCTACAATTTTCCCCAAGGTCGTGTTACTGACCATCGTATCGGGCTAACTATCTATAAGCTGGATGAGGTGATGGAGGGCTGTTTGGGGCAGGTGATTGATCCAATTTTGCGTGAGCATCAGGCGGAAATATTAAGTCAGGTCAATGGATAATACCGTTCACAGCGCTTTGATATGGGCTCAGCAAGAGCTGGTGGCTTTGCCGTCGTCAAGATTGGATGCGGTACACTTGTTAGCGCATGTTTTGGGTAAATCGCAAGCATACTTAATTACTTATCCTGAACACGCCATTGACAATGATACTCTCGATATCTTTGCGACTTTAGTCGCTTCCAGGGCTGCGGGAAATCCCTTGGCTTATTTGCTTGGCGATATGTCTTTTATGGGCAGAAACTTTGACGTTAATAGGCATACTTTGGTGCCCAGACCAGAAACTGAAGAATTAGTTGAATGGGTGCTAGCATTTTCTTCAAAGGAGTCTTTGCGTTGTATTGATTTGGGAACTGGCAGTGGTGTGATTGCGGTCAGCTTGGCTTTGGCTAGGCGTGATTGGTCAATCATGGCTGTTGATGTGAGTGCTGCGGCTTTGGCAGTTGCTCAGCGAAATGCCCAGCAGCTCGGCGCTGATGGTGTGATGTTTATAGAACAGGATGGTTTGTTAGGACAGGCGACAGCATCGATATTGAGATCAGTGGATTTGGTAGTATCAAATCCGCCGTACATCGCTGAAAACGATCCACATTTGCAGAGAGATGGTGTATGCTTCGAGCCAAGGCTGGCTTTGGTAGCAGGTAATGATGGTTTGGCTTTTATTCGCCGTATGGTTGATGAGGCCAAGTCTCTTTTGTGTAGGCAGGGTTGCTTGGTGTTTGAGCATGGTTATGATCAAGCTCAATCGATAGCGACTCTGCTTTATCAGGCGGGATATGCTTCTGTTGAGCATGGTAAGGATGCGTCAGGAAAGCAAATTTTTACCAAAGCCATGTGGCCAGGGGGTTGATGTGAGTATAGTCTTTGCAAGTTTGAATGCGGGTAAAACCAAAGAAATCACTTCAGCTTTTTCTGAGGTATCTATTCCTCTTGTTTCTATGCGAGATTATGAAGTTGCTTCTCCTGCCGAGACAGGGCTTAGTTTTTTGGAAAATGCTTTGATCAAGGCGAGGCATGTTGCACAGCAATTGGTGTGCCCTGTTTTGGCTGATGATTCAGGCTTGGTGGTGCCAGCCTTGGGCGGCAAGCCAGGCGTCACTTCTGCTCGTTATGCTGGTGAAACGGCTACAGATCAGCAAAATATATATAAGCTGTTAGAGACGATGTCTGATGTCAAAGACCGGTTTGCTTATTTCATTTGTGTTTTGGTGTTTTTGCGTTCTGCAGATGACCCTGTTCCTGTGGTGACCCAGGGGGTATGGGAGGGCACGATTGCTCATGATTCTGTGGGTTCACAAGGGTTTGGCTACGACCCTGTTTTTAGGGGTGTTGGCCATCAATGTTCTGCCGCAGAGCTTTCTGTTGCAGAAAAGTCCAGCATGAGTCATAGAGGAAAAGCGATCAGAAAAATGTTGGTGGAAATTCAATCAATCATCCGCGAGGGGGAAATATGCCAAACCAAGTAAATAACCAAATTCACCATGCCAATAAGGCCCAGGTGACATTTCATTATTATGTGCCTATGGCAATGTTTTTTGTATCACTTCTTATTGCGGCCAATATCTTGGCTCAGAAATTGATTTCTGTAGGTGCTTATGAAGTGACGGCTGCATCGATTATCTATCCCATGACATACGTGTTGGCCGATGTGCTTACCGAGGTTTATGGCTATAGAAATTTTCGTCCTGTGATTTGGGGGGCGCTGTTTTGTAATATTGCTTTTGCGCTACTGGCAGAAGTGGCGATTTTGCTTCCACCTGCGTCTATTTGGCACGAACAAGAACAATTTGCTATGATAATGGGGCACACGCCGCAGATCGTTTTTGCTTCTATGGTCAGCTATCTTGTGGGTGAGTTTATGAATGCCTATGTGTTGGCTAAATTGAAAGTGAAAACTCAAGGTAAGCACCTCTGGATGCGTACTATTGGTTCAACGGTAGTGGGACAGGCTTCGGATACCATTATTTTCACGGCTATAGCTTTTTATGGCATTTTGGATGCTCATCAGATGGTAAGTTTGATGGGGACTATGTACATATTGAAGATTGCTTATGAGGTGATGGTGACCCCGTTGGTTTATGTGCTTACGGGGTTTTTGAAGCGCCGTGAAAATGTCGATATTTTTGATAGAGATACTAATTTCAGTCCTTTTGGTGGTTGAATTGTCTGTAGGCCCTGAATAGTTGCGGCACAGCTTTCAGGGCTTCGTATGACCAGATTGCCTCTTAAAGGATGCTTTAGGCGCTTTTGCCAGGCTATGGTAGCATGACATTCACTGCATGCACCCTATACCAGGAAAGAACCGCCTGCATGGCTCTATATTACCTCTTACATCACATTAACCCACAACAAGGACTTTTAGCAGCTCCATGACTGCCCTGTTGCTGCATATTTAATGAAGCAGCTTCTTCAGCTCTTCTTGCAAAAAAACCTCGCTGTCCCACAGTGACTTGTGGAATTACGATGATCTGGGACTCAACTTGCTTGAGAAGATATTCGTTTGCTTGCTGCAGTCTCCTTGCGATTCGGTGAAGACTCCGATAAACTTTGCTGCATAAGGGGTTTTTCATAGGGGGAGCAAGTTTATGCCAGCCATATCTGTATTAAATATGTTTGCCAGCTCACCAGTTCGGCCTTTGCAGAAGCATATGGGCGAAGCTTTGCGTGCGACAGAATTGGTGTACGAATTTTTTGTTGCTTTGGTGGATCAGGATTGGAAAAAAGCCAAAACTATTCAGAAAAATATCAGCGATGCTGAGCATGTGGCCGATCAGCTCAAGCGTGAGCTGCGCAAGCATTTGCCGAAGGGCTTGTTTATGTCTATTCCACGCAGTGATGTGTTGGCCTTGCTTAAGGCGCAGGAAAAATTGGTCAATCATGCTAAGGATGTATCTGGCCTAGCTCTGGGACGTAAAATTCAAATACCATCTTCGATGGTGGAGGCCTTTTTGGTCTATTGCAAAACGGCTGCCGAAGTTGCTAAGGAAGCTCACAATGCTATTTCAGAGGTTGATGAATTGATGGAAATTGGTTTTCGAGGCTGTGAAGCCGACCATATTGAAAAAATCGTTTCCAAACTTGATGATATTGAGTCAGAAACTGATCACCAGCAAGTGGGCTTGCGTATGGCTCTTTTTGCACTGGAGTCTGAGTTGCCACCTGTAGATGTGATGTTTTTGTATCGTATCATTGAGAAGGTAGGTGACCTTGCTAATGATGCTCAAGAAGTAGGTGGTAAAGTTGTGTTGTTGCTAGCGGAGTGAATGAGTATGTGGGAAGTGGGCGTTATGCAAGCGAGAACAGTAATGGACAGAGCCTATGCGCGGTATTCTGGCTTTTATGTGGGTGCTTGCGTTATGTCAGAGTCAGGTAAGTTGTATGCAGGTTGCAATGTTGAAAATGTTTCCTACTCTTTGACAGTTTGTGCTGAGACCTGCGCTATTGCTCAGATGGTTGCTGGGGGTGAGGTCAAAATAAAAGCTATTTCTGTTATTTGTTATGGAAATAAGCCTTGTTCCCCATGTGGTGCCTGTCGTCAACGTATTGCTGAATTTGCTGCGCCAGACGTCCCTGTGTATATGTCTTGTGTCTGTGATAGTGGTAAAGTGTTGCATGAGGTTTGTACGATTGCCGAATTGTTGCCGGGTCAATTTGATGCGGCGTTCCTAAATGAGTAGCATGAAGCTTGAATAGTTTTGGTGAGGTGCTTACCTATGCTTTTAGAAAATACTGGTTTGTTGCTTTATATGGCCATGGTTTTTGGTTTTGTGATGGCTTGGGGAGTGGGTGCCAACGATGTCGCCAATGCTATGGGAACTTCGGTGGGAGCCAAAGCACTTACGCTTAAGCAAGCAACGCTAATTGCCATTGTTTTTGAACTGTGTGGTGCTTTTTTTGCAGGGTCCCATGTTTCTGATACCATTCGTAGTCAATTGCTTGATGTTTCGGCGTTTGCCCAAAGTCCGGCTGATTTGGTGTTGGGTATGTTGGCATCTTTGCTTTCGTCAGGTACTTGGTTAGTCATGGCCACTTACCGAGGATGGCCTGTATCAACGACGCACAGTATTGTTGGTGCAGTGGTTGGTTTTGCGGCAGCATCCGTGGGATGGCATAGTGTGCATTGGCAGGTTGTTGGGCGGGTGGTCATGAGTTGGGTGGGGACACCTTTGCTGGCTTCTGTGATGGCGTATTTGTTGTTTGCCAACATTCAGCGACATATTTTTCGAGCTTTTAGTCCTGTGTCGAGGGTTAGGCGTCATGCTTTGATTTACACATGGATGGTAGTGTTTATTTTGGCATACGTGTTGTCCCAAGGCGTGTCTAGGTATGTGGCTTTGTCTGAAGGAATGATGGCAGTTGGTTCGCTGGTAATGGCACTTTTTGGCGCGATGTTTGCCCATGTTTTTTACTATCGTAAAATTTCCGGTGAAGGCTTACGGCGACGTCAGCAGTTTGAGTTGGTGGAGCATATTTTTGCCATACTAATGGTGTTTACTGCGGCGGCAATGGCTTTTGCCCACGGCTCCAATGATGTGGCCAATGCGGTGGGCCCATTGGCCTCTGTGGTGCAAATTATTGATGCTGGTGGAGATGTGTATGCAAATGGCCCTATCCCTTCTTGGGTAATGTTGTTAGGTGCTTCAGGGATTGTGATAGGTCTGGCGACATGGGGGTATCGCGTGATTGCCACCATCGGCTCTAATATCACTCAGTTGACGCCTAGTCGTGGTTTTGCAGCACAATTGGCTACTTCAGCATCGGTGCTACTGGCTTCAGCCTTTGGTATGCCTGTGTCCACAACCCACACCATGGTTGGTGCTGTGCTAGGCGTTGGTGTGGCCAGAGGGATGGGTGCGTTAAATCTACGCGTGGTGCGCAACATTTTTATGTCCTGGGCGGTTACTTTGCCCGCGGGTGTATTTTTGTCACTGGGGTACTTCTATCTGTTGCGTACTTTTATTAGTGCTTCTTGATGTTTTTTCTGAGTAAGATTGCTGTGTTGTTCCTAGATTGAAGTTAGGATTTGGCTGGTTTTTCTCTGTATAAAAAGCGGGGGGTGCTGTGCATCACCCCCCTCATTATTATATTCCTTTTGCCGTCGTGCCTTCCTCAGCTTGGTCTTCCTTACTTACTTCCATGTGCACACTCCATGTCTACTTTGGCGAATTCCTACCCGCCTAAATCGTTTGATTGGCATCTCTACGATGTCAAAATCATTCTAGATTGTTCGTCAACTTGATCAAGGTGTTATCTCAGATTTTTTAATAAAAAATCATTGGGGACATATTTTATCAAGAAAAATACTTTTATATCATAAGGTTAGATGATTTGTGCTTTTGATCTAGTGAGAAAAAAACAGAAATGTCTTACGTTTCATTGAGATATATCTTACATTCAAAAAGAAGGGGTGACCAAGCGTCACCCCTTTTTGGTTCTTCCATATATCATCCTTGCCATTACTTCCAGTGCAAAACCTCACACTCCCTTGGTTTCTTCCTTGAGCACACTCCGTGTCTTTGATGTCTTTGGCTATCCAGGTCTAAGACAAATCCGTTTCAGTAAGACAATCATATCTGTGTTAATTACTCAGACAAGTGCTGTATGTTGTTTTTTTTTGTGTCCAAAAGGTGGTTTTTCTTTATCTTTATGTTTTTAAAGTTAATTCATTTTTACTGGTGTATAGTGTCTTACATTAAAATGTCAAATGTCTCACACGTAAATCAGCATATTCCTCAGTGGTTTTAAGTGATAAGCCCTAGTTATCACCGGGATGCAAATCCCCCCAAATCATTTGGCACAAGCTGATGGTAGTGATAGCAGCTGTTTCTGTTCTTAATATTCTGGGGCCAAGTTGCACTAAATTAGCCTGTGTTTCTGTGAGCAATTGGTATTCAGCCTCGCTTAGCCCGCCTTCTGGACCAATAAGAATTTGGCATTGTGAAGGTCTAGGTTCTATGGATGTTAAGGAGGAACCGCCAGTTAGTGTCATTACCAGTAATGGACCTGATTCTTTGTGGTATTCTAGTAAGTCCGTGAGGCTGAGGGGGGCATTGATATGAGGAAGGGCCTGGCGTCTTGATTGTTCGGCAGCAGAGATGGCAATGCTTTGCCAATGGGCTAGCTTTTTTGCAATTTTTTGGTGGGGGATACGCATGTCACAGCGCTCAGTGATGATGGGGATAATTTTGGTGACACCTAGTTCAGTGGCTTTTTGCACTACCCAGTCCATTTTTTCACCTTTGCACAGACTTTGACATAGGGTGATGGATAAGGGAGATTCTTGATGTAAGTCCAGTTTTTTTGTGGCCAGTACAGAGACTTGATCACGTTTAATTTGGGCAATATATCCTTGGTAGGCGGCGCCATTGTTACAAAACAAAGTTACAGGGTGCTCAGATTGCAATCTCAATACATTGATTAGGTGGTGTGATTTGGCCCAATCTAAGGTAAATGATAGACCAAGTTCTATCGAGGTGTTGCAGTAAATATGCGGTATTCTCATGATATTTCTGGGTTTTATTCTGGCTCAACACGAGCAGCAAGCTCACCTTTTTGGTAGCGCCCAGTCATTTGTTCTAGCGAAAGTACCTTGATATTGCTAGCTTGGCCTGCTGTGCCAAAGGCTTCAAAGCGGGCTTCACAAATGTCCTGCATGGCAGTGATGGTTTTACTGAGGTATTTGCGTGGATCAAACTCTTCAGGGTTCTCTGTTAAAAACTGCCTGATAGCACCAGTAGAGGCCAGACGAAGATCGGTGTCAATGTTTACTTTGCGCACACCATGCTTGATGCCTTCACAAATTTCATCTACAGGAACGCCGTAGGTTTCTGGCATTTTACCGCCGTTGGCGTTGATCACTTCTAGCCATTCTTGAGGTACTGAAGAGGATCCATGCATCACCAAATGAGTGTCTGGGATACGCTGATGAATGGCTTTGATGCGGTCGATGGCTAAAATATCGCCAGTTGGAGGGCGGCTAAATTTGTAGGCACCATGGCTGGTGCCAATGGCGATGGCCAAAGCATCCACCTGTGTAGCCTTGACAAAGTCGGCTGCTTGCTCCGGATCGGTGAGCATTTGCTCTTTAGATAATTTGCCTTCGGCGCCAGAGCCATCTTCCTCGCCAGCTTCACCAGTTTCTAAAGAGCCTAAGCAGCCTAGCTCACCTTCAACAGAAACACCACAGGCATGCGCCATATCAACAGTTCGACGGGTAACATCAACATTGTATTCGAAAGAAGCAGGGGTTTTCATGTCTTCTTCTAAAGATCCATCCATCATCACTGAGGTAAAGCCTAATTGGATAGAGCGCTGACACACAGCTGGTGAGGCACCATGATCTTGGTGCATGCATACAGGAATGCTGGGCCACTGTTCCAGCGCAGCAAGCATTAGGCCTCTAATAAACGTAGAGCCAGCATATTTTCTTGCGCCTGCCGATGCCTGAATGATTACTGGGCTGTGAGTTTTTTCTGCAGCTTGCATAATGGCACGAATTTGTTCTAGGTTATTGACGTTAAACGCAGGGACACCATACTGGTTTTCGGCTGCGTGATCGAGTAATTGGCGTAAAGTAATAAGTGGCATTTTTCCCCCTTCGTTTTAATAAGTTTCGCCCACTCGGGCAATGCGTAATGTGCAAGTGCCGCCATGGCTTCCCATGAGTGATCCTTTGGTAATAATGACTAAATCGTCTTTTTTTACGAGACCTAAGGCTAGAAGTTTTTCTAGTGCCGCTTCATTGAGTTTGACTCGGTCTACTTGGGTAGCATCAAATTGTACTGGGAATACAGATCGGTACAGCATCATCAGTCTACAGGTTTTGACATGGCGGCTAAGGCCAATAATAGGGATACCCGAGCGAATGCGTGACATCCACAAAGGCGTAGCTCCAGATTCGGTTAGTGCAACAATGCACTTGATGTCCATGTGGTTCGCCACATACATGGTGGCCATGGCAACAGCTTCATCACGTCGTTCAAAAGTGCAGTCTACACGATGTTGTGACATCATGGTGGAGGGGTTTTTTTCTGCTGCGCGGCATACCCTATCCATGGCTTCTACCACTTTTATGGGGTGTTCACCGACCGCAGATTCAGCTGAAAGCATGACCGCATCAGTGCATTCTAACACGGCATTGGCGACATCTGATACTTCAGCTCGGGTGGGTACCGAGCTGGTGATCATCGATTCCATCATTTGCGTTGCTGTAATGACAGGTTTGTTGAGGGCACGTGATGTGTTGATGATAAGTCGTTGAGCGGTGGGCACTTCGGCATCACCAATTTCTACAGCCAAGTCACCTCGGGCGACCATGCAGCCATCTGCTGCTTTGATAATTGCGTCTAAATTTTCCATGGCTTCGATGCGTTCAATTTTAGCAATAATGGCCATGCTGCTGTTGAGTTTGGCTAAGACATCTCTGGCTTCTTGAATGTCTGAGGCATCTCTGGGAAAAGAGAGAGCGAGGTAGTCGAGATCTAAATCAACAGCAGTGGCAATGTCTTTACGGTCTTTGTCGGTTAAAGCTTTTGCCGATAGACCACCACCCTTGAGGTTAATGCCTTTGTTGTTGGAGAGAGGACCACCTGTAACAACGGTGGTGTTGATTTGATTGCCCTTGACATGATTTACTTTTAGCTCAATACAGCCGTCGTTGAGTAGCAAAATGTCGTCTTTTTTGACATCTTTTGGTAGGGCTTTATAGTCTATGCCAACGCTTTCTTGGCTGCCAGCTTCGTCGTTAAGGTCAGCATTCAAACAAAAGTCCTGACCTTTATGAAGTTCGATAGGGCCATTGGCAAATCGAGCTATACGAATTTTTGGTCCTTGTAGGTCACCTAAGATAGCCACCATTTCACCTAACTGCTCGCAAACGTGGCGCACATCAGCGACGCGCCGTTTCAAAACATGAGAATCGCCGTGGGAAAAGTTGAGACGTACAACGTCTACACCAGCTTGAATAATTTGGCTGAGTACATTTATATCGTCAGTGGCAGGACCTAAAGTGGCGATGATTTTAGTGCGACGTCGATTCATAAAGTGATCCTTGTGCAGAGTTCTTAAATCATAGAGAAAAAACTTGCTGGTATCAAGATGGGTATTGTAAGGAATGAAATAGCTTTGCAATCCGTAAAGATAATTGGTAAATGCTTGCAGGGCTAGCTAGATTTTTGTTTTTCGTTAAAAAGTTGCTGGGCTTTGAGGTTGACAGCATCATCGATTTGATTGAGTAGCTCGGTAGGCGGGATGTTTTCGTATGCTGTATTGACTGTAATGCCCAATCTTTGCCAGTTGTTCAGAGCTTCTGGCTTTTTTACCCAAAGTAAGAATAACCACCAGCAATGGCTTTTGAAATGCTGGTAAGGAATGCCGTGTTGAGTGAGCTCTGCTTGTAGGCTTGCTGGGGTGTTGATAGTCAGTTTGTCCGCCATGGCTTGGTCCATTAATGCTTCCAAGCGCTCATAGACGGCTTTTTTTTGTGTATCATCCCAGCTATTCCAGACAATAATTTCATCATAAAAGCGCTTGCAGCCTTTGCATACTTCGTCGCCGTAGACGGTAGAACAAATGCCAACACAAGGACTTTTTTTGACTTCATCCATGTTTTTGTTGCTCGAGCATGTATTGGTGAAGGGCCGCAGTCGATATAATACTAAGCCCGTTTTCCTGCGCAAAAGTGGTGATTTGGTCGCCTTTGGCCATGGTGCCATCGGAGTTCATTAGCTCACAAAGCACTGCCGCAGGAGAAAATCCAGCCAATGAAACCGCAGTAATAGAGGCTTCTGTATGCCCTTGCCGTTCGGCAAGCCCACCTGGATGGGCGCGCAGAGGGAAAACATGCCCAGGTTTGGCTAAGTCATTGGGTTTTGTGTCGGGATGGATGGCTGTTTGGATGGTTTTGGCGCGGTCAGCAGCAGACACACCTGTGCTGGTGCCCTCGGCAGCCTCAATGGAAACGGTGAAGCTGGTGCCAAGTTTGCTGGTATTTTCAGTTTCACTGACCATCAAGGGGATTTGTAGCTCATCAAGCCGTTCCGCTGGTAGTGTCAGGCAGATGATGCCGCTGCAATGTTTAAGCATAAAAGCGATGGCTTTGTCGTCGATCAAGTCTGCAGGATATATGAGGTCACCCTCGTTTTCCCTATCTTCATCATCAACAATGATGATTGGCTTTTGTGCTTTTAGTGTCTGGATAGCTTTTTCGACAGAATGCATTTGCCCCTCTTACCGGAAAGGAGTCCTGCCCCTGCCCTGAATACTTTGCTTTAATACTAGCTTAAATAAGTCTTTAACACAATTAGTTTTTGTTCAAGGTAGTTTCTATGTTGTATTAAAATGCATTTATTTAACTCTCACCCATCGTCCATTTTTTGCCAGAGGTTAACCTGGTGACCAAATAATGTTACTATGCTTATTAACTTTAACACTGCCAATGTTTATGGATTTGGAGGCCGAGCATGTCTGGGGTTCAGCTATTTAATCAAGCTAGCTTTTTGATTAGTGCGGCGAAATTGACGCAACTACCTGAGGATGCCGGTAAAGAAGTGGCTTTCGTTGGCCGATCCAATTCTGGCAAATCTTCTGCTATCAATGCGATCACTAGCATCAAAGGCTTGGCAAGGACAAGTAAAACTCCTGGACGTACTCAGTTGATGAACTGTTTTGCGCTAGATGATCACAGTAGGCTTGTCGATTTGCCTGGTTATGGTTTTGCGAAAGTGCCGCAGTCGGAGCGCGAGCGTTGGCGTCATTTTATCAACGACTATTTGGCACATCGCGTTTGTTTGAGCGGTTTAGTGTTATTGATGGATGTTCGTCACCCTTTGAAAGATTCTGACCAAGCTATGATTGATTGGGCTGTTGCTTACAACGTGCCATTGTTGTTACTTTTAACCAAGGCCGATAAGCTTAAACGCGGTGCTTTGAAGGAAGCGGAGCGCAGTGTTAAAGCAGCTTGCCCTCAAGACAATATCAGCGTGTTGCTTTTTTCAGCACTTCAGGGCGTAGGGATAGAAGAGGCGCGAGATAAATTGCGCGATTGGTTGTCTTAGTAGGCTAATTATTTAGGGTGATGTCGATGTTAGGTGAGCACAACGACCGTTTTAGCCGTACCATGCTTAAGCGTGAGCTGCCAACTTTATGGGATTTATTGGCTTTTGCTTTATTGGTGGGGCTGTTAACTTTGCTTGGACTAGGTGCAGCTGAAATGCGTTCTCCTTATCAGGTGGGTGAGCAGCTTGTCATTCATCTTGATCCAGCTTATTTGCCCAATTATGCCTTGCGCACGGTAATTCGACTGTTGATTGCCCTAGGTTTTTCTTTGATTTTGACCTTTGTTTTTGGCACTTTGGCAGCAAAAAACCGTAAGGCAGAGACGTTTATTATTGCTTCTGTTGATGTCTTGCAATCCATCCCAGTATTGAGCTTTTTGGCCATGTTGGCACCGTTACTGATGGGACTGTTTCCTGGGACATTGCTGGGGCCTGAGTTTGCAGCCATTGTTGCCATTATCACTTCTCAGGCTTGGAATATGATTTTGAGCTTTTATCACAGCGTACGAACAGTGCCCGCTCATTTTCGAGAACTGAGTGATGTGTTTATGTTGTCGCCATGGCAGCGCTTTTGGCGTGTAGAGGTTCCTTATGCTACGCCAAGTTTGGTTTGGAATATGATGATATCAATGTCTGCCAGTTGGTTTTTTGTGGTGGCCTCAGAAGCCATCACGGTTTCCAACCAGTCTATCACTTTGCCAGGGGTAGGTTCCTATATTGCATTGGCTATTGAGCAGCAAGATATTCAAGCTGTGTGGTATGCCATTGTGGCAATGTTTGTTGTGATTGTGATTTATAATCAGCTGTTGTTTCGGCCCTTGCACTTGTGGTCCCAAAAGTTTCAGGCCCATGAGGAAGGTGATGAGCGTACTGATAGGCCTTTTATTGCTACCTTGTTTTTGCGTAGTCGTTGGTTGCAGTATCTTGCTGGTATGCTGGTGAACGGATGGGAGGCTTTTATCCAGTGGCCAACCCGTTGGTCTAGCCGACATTCTCCTCGTGTTCAGCGAGTTAAGTTGAGCGAGAGGTTGGTTGCACGTTTTATGGCGGTTGCTGCGCTTCGTCGCGTGGTATGTAAGATTCGTGCATCAATAATTTTAATGCGCTTGGTTAATCTTGGTTACTTGGCTTTGGTGCTGGGCTCTATTGGTGGTATTTGTGGTTTTGTGGTGAAAATGGTGGCACAGGAGCTAACACGAGATGAAATGCTGAAAGTGGTTTTGCTTGGTGCCTATACTGGTTTTAAAGTCATGGTGCTAATTGTGTTATGCTCTTTGATTTGGGTTCCTGTAGGGGTGTACATTGGCTTGCGACCAAAGCTCACCCGTTGGTGTCAGCCCGCGGTGCAATTTTTGGCAGCCTTTCCTGCCAATTTGATTTTTCCTGTTGTGGTTTATGCCATTGTCAAATATCAGCTGAATGGGGATGTTTGGACTGCACCTTTAATGGTGTTAGGGACGCAGTGGTATATTCTTTTTAATGTGATTGCTGGGGCAGAAGCGATGCCCAAGCAGTTATTACAAGCGGCGGGTAGTTTTGGTCTGCATGGATGGTTATGGTGGCGACGATTGGCTATTCCGGCTATTTTTCCTTACTTTATTACTGGTGCCATCACAGCAGCTGGGGGGGCATGGAATGCCAGTATTTTGGCTGAATCAGTTTCTTGGGGCGATTTGCAAGTTCAGACGACAGGATTAGGGGCTTACATTACCCAGTTTTACGAGTCAGGCGATTTTCATAGAGTGTTGTGGGGGACTACGGTGATGTGTTTTTATGTGTTGATAATTAACCATTTGCTTTGGCAGCCATTGTATCACTATGCCGAAGAACGTTTTCAGATTGACTAGGAGAAGGCTGTGTCAAAAGATCCTTTAATCGAACTTAAGTCAGTAGCTAAATCGTTTCGGCGTGATAAGCAAGACTTACTGGTGCTGAGTGACTTGGCACTTTCAGTTTACTCTGGGGAAATTGTTGCTGTATTGGGTAAGTCAGGTTCGGGTAAATCGACCACTTTGAAAGTGGCGTTGGGCTTAACTATGCCGGATAGTGGTTCGGTCAAAGCGTTTGGCCGCCCTGTGAGTGCGCCCGTGCCGAAAATGACCATGGTGTTTCAAAATTTTGCCCTGATGCCTTGGCTAACAGTATTGCAGAATGTGGAACTGGGTCTAGAAGCGATGGGGGTCTCTAAGCAGGAGCGGCGTCAGCGGGCATTGAAAGCCATTGATATTGTTGGTTTAGATGGTTTTGAGTCGGCGTACCCGCGAGAATTATCTGGTGGTATGTCACAGCGAGTGGGTTTTGCTAGAGCGATTGTGGTGGAGCCTCGGGTATTGTTGATGGATGAACCGTTTTCATCACTGGATATTTTAACAGCTGATAATTTACGTAATGACTTATTGGATTTATGGCAAGAGCGGCAAACCCATATCGAAGCCATGGTTTTTGTTACTCATAATATTGAAGAAGCCGCGTTAATGGCGGATAGGATTTTGATCTTTGGCATTAATCCTGGCAATGTCATTGCCGAAATTAAGGTCGATTTGTCGCATCCGCGGCGTGAGCAAAGTGAGGCTTTTGATGCCTTGGTGGATAAGATTTATTCAGCAATGACAGCGCCTTCTTCGCAGCGAGCCATGACGGGTTCTACTTTCAAGGTGATTGGCCTAGGGTATCGCCTGCCCAAGGTATCGATTTCGGAATTATCTGGTCTCATGGAGGCGATTTGTTTTGAGGATAGACCTGATAAAGTGGAGTTACATGAGCTGGCAGATGACTTGCTCTTGGGCGTCGATGATTTGTTTCCAATCACCGAGACTTTGGAAATTTTGCGTTTTGCTAAGGTTTCAAGCGGTAAAATTGAATTAACGCCTGCAGGTTTGCATTTTGCTCAGGGAGATATTCAGGAGCAAAAAGCGCTATTTGCCAGTCAGCTTACGCGCTATGTACCATTGGCTAGGCACATTCGTCGGGTGTTGGATGAAAGACCAGATCATATGGCCAAGGAAGAGCGCTTTCTGCGTGAATTGGAAGATTCACTCAGTGAGGAAGGAGCAGAGGAAGTCCTAGCGACAGTGATTGAGTGGGGTCGCTACGCAGAGATCTTTGCCTTTGATTATAAAGCCGGTATTTTGAGCTTGGAAAATCCTGATTAAATGGGGCAAAAAAGGATGGTTGGAATGCTCGTGACTTTATATTGGGAAAGCGTATTATGCCATTGAGAGGTAAGGTGGTGCGAGGAGGAGGTGGTACGGTTGGCTTTGTCGGTAGCCATGATGAGTTGTCTCTTGTGGAAAAAATTAAGTCTGAAGGGTGTGGTGACAATCCTACTGCGCTGAATATAGCTGCGAGGGAAAAAATTCTTGGGGTGGCACTGGCTTCTGGTGCTGGTTATTACGTTCTGGCTGGGGATGAGTTTTTGGTTCAGAGACAATCCTATATGGTTTTTGATAATTATGAGGGTGAGTCGTTTTCTGGCTGTACAGACCATGATCTGCGTTCTTTTATTTGGAGCATTAATGAGCTTCTTAGTATGCTTCCTTCTAGGAGTCAGAAGTCTTGGCTCGAGTTTCTTGTTCCAAATAAAGTGGTCCATTGTCCGGCAGGAAAGGTGGGTGCAATATCCGTAACTACTCATTTTCCGGAAAGCTTTGATACTGATTTCGCCATTGTCGTTGTCCATAGCCATGTTTGGGGACACGAAGAAGATAGTGTCTCCATGGTGTGTGTGAAGCTTAATCCAACTGCCCATTTTCCTGAACAAGGTCTGTTGATGCGAAATCTTAATGAAATGTTAGGCCAACGTGTTGATGCAACCTGTTACAATAAGGCCATAATTTTGGTGTGTGATTTAGGTGTCAGAAAATATAACCTGGAAGGTGTCTTGGAGAATGGAGAACCTAGACGTTCTCCGTATATTATTGATGATGTTGAACCAGCTGAAGTACATGAAGATAATGTTGCTATGGCTACAGGTCCAGCATTGATCTGATGAAACTAGTGGGAGGGTATGGCGATGACAATATTTGACAAAATCAGGGATAAAAATTTCTCTCCTCAGGATCTTCTTGAGCTGCTTGACGCCTCTCAAGAGGCTTATGATATCAATGAAGAAGATAGTTTGTGTGTTACGCCATTAATTGAATCAATTGTTGTTAACCGATTGGATATTGCCAATATTCTTATTCTGAAAGGCGCTGATTTGCTCATTCAGAGCTATCCCTATGGTACTGCACTGGTTGCTGCTATGTATTTTGAGCGTTGGGATTTGATAGATATCCTTATAAAAACTGAGGAAGACCAACAGGGACTTTTTGATCCTAGCAGACATCCTAGTTTGCTCTATTGGGCGATAGTTAAAGACCGTAGAGACTTTGTTGAAATGTGTGTGAGAGTGTCACGAAAATTGGAAAATTATAAGCTTGATATTTTAACTGTCGATACATTAGGCGATGATTTCGTGGCTCCTGAGGGACATAATTCCGCCCTTTTTCGCATGGATTGTCCCTTTATTCCACGTAAGTATCTAGAGATTGAGGACTTGCCTTTAAATATCGCTGTCAGCAGCGCCAATGAGGCAATGATCCGTTTGCTGTTATTCCTAGGCGCAGATCCTAATTTGAAAGGGTTGAACAGTCAAAATGCCTATGTTGTGGGAGGATTTGTTTATAATGATCAAAATCAAAGAATGTCTGATGTGTTGGCTGAGATTGTCCGTGAACCAAGAGAAAAAATGGATATTTTCCCAGTACCTAATTACCTCCTAATCACTTATTTGGAACAAATAGAGCGAGACTTTGAGTATGTTTTGAACGCTTTAGAGGATGATTCTGGTCTTAGAGCTAAGATTTTAGAATTATTGCATCCCAAATCCAGATATGCTTTTGACTTCAATTTGTCCTATGTTGTGAGGCGAATGCATCAATTGCATCTAGATCGTAATCCTTTAGATCGTAATCCTCCTCAACCACTTGGTAATTCTCTTGATATCTTAGCTTGCATGAACTCAGTTGCCTTTTTGGCGTGTTGTGTAAACCCCGACTTCTTCAATGATCCCCTTGCTAAGCTTCTTAAGGAGGAAGTGATTTTAAAGGGCTGCGTTGATGCTTCTGGGATTGATCCCAAAGACGAGCCAGCGAGAACATCAGCTTGTATCTATGTTGCTCAGCGATTCAAAGAAAAGGTTACAGGGCTTATCAAAGATAGACTTGGCGATGTTGCAGTCAGTCAAGCAAAGATTAAAGAGAGGCCTCAATCTTCTTACGCTGCTAGAGCTATTTGGGGGCAAGGTGTTGATGAGTTGGCCAATCTAACGCCTCAAGCAAAGCGGCGTAGCAGATTAAAAGTTGACTTGGCCCTGAAAGGTCTTTGGCTAGTGAAACAAGGTAGATTCACTCGACTAGGTAACTTGCCCCAGGTGTTTCCAAAAGCTACAGCCATTGAATACTTACGCGATGAATGGATGAAGCAGGGTATTTACAACGCTTTGATGGCAAATTATGAAAGAAAAATGGAGCGGAATGATAGTATGTCGACAGAAAATTCTCCCTCCAAGCATGCTAGCAGTTTAGGCGAATACCCTCCAGGAGCAAAGCTCATCAGTTTTGTTGGGAAGTTTGCTTACCAGTCTTCAGATGGGGTTAAGGTCACTTCCGAAGAGTGTGAAAAGACCCCTGAAGAACTGGTCGAGCTGTTAAAGAGCCTCAGGGTGACCTAGAGTTTTTGCCAATTTTTTAGTAGCATAGGATCAGTTCAACTCAAATGAATGGTGCTATGAAGACAGCTGTGGTGGGTGCGGGGATCATGGGGCGTTTGCTTGCTTGGCGTTTGTGTCAAGCTGGATATGCTGTCACCATTTACGACAACAACCCTTTGCAAAGTACCTCTGCTTGCTCTTTTGCTGCGGCAGGGATGTTGTCGCCTTTTGCTGAAGTCGAATCCTCGGGCTCTGGTATGGTTGAATTGGGCTTGGCGGCCATGCCTCTTTGGCAGGCTATTTGGCAGCAATTGTCAGGCGATTATGCAAGAGGCCGTGCGGGAAGTTTGCTGCTTGGCCACGCTCAGGATGCTTCAGAGCTTGAGCGTTTTTTGGGTATTTTGTATGCGCGCTCTACCAATTTAAGTGTGAAGCCTGGGGAAGTCCAGCTACTTGATCATGAAGGACTGGCGGAGCTTGAACCAACATTGGCTGGATTTTCTGGGCGTGCAATTTGTTTTCCTCGTGAGGGCTATGTTGACCCTGTTGGGGTAATGGGAGCATTACAGGAAAATTTGCTGGCGAAAAAAGTTACTTGGTTGGCAAATGCTGCTGTGACATCTTTAACGCCTGGCCGTGTGCGTCTGGCATCTTCTCAGCATACCTATGATTGGGTTTTTGATTGTCGGGGGCTGGGAGCGAAAGAGAGTATGCCGGCTTTAAGGGGCGTTCGTGGTGAGGCTGTTTTGTTGCAAACAGCCGACTTTTCTTTGGCTAGGCCGTTGCGTTTATTGCACCCGCGTTATCGCTGTTATTTTGTGCCAAGGGGAAATGGTCGATACGTCTTGGGTGCCAGTGAAATAGAGAGTGATGACATGCGCCCAGTGACAGTGCGTTCTTTGTTGGAGCTACTTTCAGCTTTATACAGTGTTTTTCCTGAGTTGGCAGAGGCCAGTGTTGTGAGTACAATGGTACATTGTCGACCAGCTTTGCCTGATAATATGCCCAGATTGCAGGTTCAGCAAGGTCTTATGGCTATCAATGGATTGTATCGACATGGCTATTTGTTAGCACCTGTTTTAGCTGATATGGCGCTGGATCTTATGGCTGGGCTTGCCCTTGTACCTGCTTTCCAGTCTTTGGTTGTGCAAATGGAGACTTTATGAATATACAGTTGAATGGCAAAACCTGTGAGCTGCAAGATCAGCTCAAAATTGATCAGGCTTTATTGCTCCTAGGCTATGATCCTAGTTTGGTTGCAGTGGCTGTTAATGGCATCATTGTGCCCAAGCGAGAATATGGTACTGTGGTATTGGCAGACCAAGACAGGCTCGATGTGGTCATGCCCATGCAGGGAGGTTAACCTATGTTTGACCAGGTTTTGAGGGGAGTGAATGTTTGAATTGGCAGGACAATCATTGCAAAGCCGCTTGATCATGGGAACAGCTTTGTTTCCATCGCCGCAAGTGTTGTGTGATAGCATCAAACGATCTGGTGCTGAGGTTGTGACGGTGGCTTTAAAACGACAACAACCCAATGCCAAAGGGGGACAACATTTTTGGGATATGATCAAATCGCTAAACTGTCATTTGCTTCCTAATACTGCAGGTTGTCGCACGGCTAAAGAAGCGATTACTCTGGCGCAATTGGCACGAGAGCTTTTTGGTACCCATTGGATTAAGCTGGAGGTAATTGGTGATGACTACAACTTGCAGCCTGATCCCTTTGAGCTGGTTTCTGCTGCGAAAACCTTGGTTCAGCAAGGTTTCGAAGTTTTTCCCTATTGTACGGAGGACTATGTGCTGTGCCGTCGCCTTCAAGAGGTTGGCTGTAAGATTCTTATGCCTTGGGCGGCACCTATTGGTTCCGGCAAAGGGCCAGTAAATTGGTATGGTTTGACATCTTTGCGGCAGAGAATTACCGATGTCACGTTGATTGTTGATGCTGGCATTGGTGCGCCATCTCACGCCTGTCAGGTCATGCAGCTTGGTTATGATGGTGTTTTGTTAAATAGTGCGGTGGCATTGGCGCAGCAACCTGACATGATGGCCGAGGCTTTTGCAAAGAGTATTGAAGCCGGACGTTTGGCCTATATTGCTGGGTTGATGCCGGAGAGAGAGATGGCTTCACCGAGTACGCCTTTAGTGGATACACCATTCTGGCAACAACAGGAGAAAACCACATGATTAAGCCGATTGTTTGGACCATTGCAGGATCAGATTCTGGGGGCGGGGCAGGCATTCAGGCTGATTTGGCGGTGTTTAATAATCTAGAAACCTTTGGTTGTTCGGCTATTACTGTGCTGACGGCGCAGAATAGTCTTGGTGTAGTATCTATTCAAGAAACTACGCCAGAGGTCATGCGTGATCAGTTGCAGTGTCTGCAAGATGATTTACCACCCAAAGTGGTGAAGATAGGCATGTTGTTTTCTGAGGCTATTATGCAAGAGGTCCACACGTGGCTGGAGAGTTATGATGGGCCAGTGATTTGTGATCCGGTGATGGTGGCGACATCAGGAGATTTGTTACTGCAAGAATCTGCCAAAGACTTTCTTATTGATAACATCATGGCCAAATCTACTTGTGTGACTCCCAATATTTTTGAAACAGAGATGATTGTTGGTTATCAAGTGCGTTCACCGGAAAAAGTGTTGCATGCAGCGAGAGATATATTGGCGAGGGGTGCTAAAAGTGTTTTGATTAAAGGTGGGCATGGTGATTCAGATTATTGCCATGATTATTGGAGTGATGGCAAGCAATCCACTTGGGTTAGCAGTAAGCGTCACTCCAGCAATAACAATCATGGTTCTGGTTGTTCGCTTTCCTCAGCAGTGGCGGCTTTTGTTGCTCGAGATGAAAGATTGCTTGATGCGATTGTGCTGGCAAAAACATACATCAACCAAGGATTTCGTCTCTCAGAACAGTATGGGGCAGGTCCAGGTCCTTTGGGCAAATGTCCCATGCAATTTGATGCCCAGGACATTCCAAGTGTCCATGATGTTTATGTTATGGATCCTCAAGTACAGATGCCGTCTTTGTGTTTTCCACCAGTGGATGACGGACCTATAGGGATTTACCCTGTGGTGGACAGCGTAGATTGGGTGGAAAAATTGGCACCTCTGCCTGGTGTTTCTACGATACAACTTCGCATTAAGGGTGTGTTAGAAGACGAAGCTAGACAGATCATCTCGGCGGGTATAATTATTGCTAGGGATCATAATGTGCGTTTGTTTGTTAATGACCACTGGCAGATTGCTATTGAACTGGGGGCATATGGAGTACATTTGGGGCAAGAGGACTTGTCTTCAGCTGACCTGGGTGCTATTGCCCAAGCAGGTTTGCGTCTGGGGATAAGCACCCATGGTGCTTATGAAATGGCTAGAGGTCTACAGATTTCCCCATCCTACGTTGCTTTTGGCACTATTTTTGAGAGTTTGAGCAAGCCTAAGCTCACTTCTTGGCAAGGCTTGGATAAACTGTCTTTCTACAACCGTTTGGCCAATGTGCCGGTGGTGGCTATTGGTGGTATCACTACTGAGAATATTCAGGCTGTGGCTGAAACTGGGGTGGATGGTATTGCCATGATTTCTGCTGTTACTCAGACAGAAAATTTTGAGGAGCAGGTGGCTAAGTTGTATGCATTGATTGTAGATAAGTGAGGGTGTTGTGGGCAAGCAAGCAAGATATAGTAGGCAAATGAGTCTGCCAGAAGTAGGGGCAGTGGGGCAGTCACAGCTGGCAGGATCTCGTGTTTTGCTAGTTGGTGGTGGAGGTTTGGGCAATGCCGTGATACAAACGCTGACTGCTGCTGGTGTAGGACATATTCGTGTGGTAGATGGTGATGAGGTGGCGGTATCTAACTTGGCTAGGCAGCCTTTGTTTACTCTGAATGATGTCGGTAGGGCCAAAGCCCATGTTTTGGCTGAAGTTTGTCAGCGACAAAACCCTGATGTCATGGTTGAGGCCGTCACTGAGTACTTAGATAAGGGCAATATCACCGCTTTTGTGACTGGATGCACGGTGGTGGTTGATTGTTCGGATGATGCAGGTACCAAATATTTGCTCAATGAATATTGCTTGCAGCAAGCTATCCCTTTGGTAGTTGCGAGCTTGGCACAGTGGTCTGGTTATGCACTGTTGGTTGATGGTGCAGGATGTTATAGTTGTCTTTTTCCTCGGCAAGAAGCTGAATTGCCGACTTGTGCCCAAGCCGGTGTGATTTCTTCTTTGCCAGCTTTGTTTGGCCAACTGCAGTCTAGTATGGTGCTGCAAGTGCTTTTAGGGATGTCTGGTGGCTATTCCGGTAAGCTTTGGCATATTGATTTGCGTAGAGGGGAGGCTGCTATGCTCAATTTTGAGCCAGATGATTCTTGCCCAGTTTGTGTGTCTTTGCACAGGAGAGATCCTGCGAGTTTAGGGGTGATCACTTTGGCACAGCTGGATGAGGCCTTGCTGAAGGGAGGGAAATTGTTGGATGTCAGAACTCCAGAAGAACGTCAGGCTGGGCATATGGGTGGCGAGCATGTGCCTTTTGATGCTCTCGATGAGGCCATGAAAGGAGTTGATAAGCAAACGCATTGGTTGGTTTATTGTCACTCAGGGGTGCGTAGTGATTTAGCTGGGCACTGGATGATTAAGGCTGGCTTTAAACGGGTGAGTAATGTTATCGGTGGCTATGCTGCTTGGCAAATGCAGCAGCGTAAATCTGGAGTTGACTGATGGCCTGTTGTTCTTCACCATGTTTGATGGTGGCCAGACAAGGTATGGGCAATGCCCTCTTGAGGTAAGCAATATTTTCCGCCTGTTTTTCCATGCCAGGATCAATGCTATTGGCAATCCAACCCACTAGATTGGCTTGATGCTGTTGCATATGTTTGACTGTAAGTAAGGTGTGATTAAGGCAGCCCAGTTTAACGCCAACAACCAAAACAATTGGACAGCCTAGTGGCAAAATGGCATCAGCCATGGTTTCTTTATCGTTAAGTGGGCATAACCAGCCGCCTATGCCTTCAATCAGTGTGATTGAGTAGGGCGATTGTTGTGTGTGCTTCAGGCAGAATTCAGTGATACTCTTTGCTTGAATTTCAGGTAAGCAGAGGTTGGGACTGCATGGTATGATATGGGTGGCATAAGCCATTTGTTTGTAGGTTAGCATATGGTTACTGGCTTGGGCTAATTGAGCTAAGTCGCTTTCAGGTGTTGGGTTATTGATATCGCATCCTGTAGCTAGGGGCTTTAGGGCGATGGTAGTTTCGCCAGCTAGTTTACATGCCTTAAGGAAGGCGCAGCTAACCCAGGTTTTGCCTACATTTGTGTCTGTGCCAGCGATAAAGATTGTGCGCATGATTGGCTCCAATAATATTAAGGCTATTTCAGTTATGCCTAGACTCCATGATCTAGTTTTAAAGCAATTTTAAGACTTTGCAACAGCCTATCTATTTGTTCTTTGCTGTGTGCTGCACTTAGGCAGATGCGCAGTCTGGAGCCATTTTTCGGGACGCTTGGTGGACGGATCATGCCCATGAGTAGCCCTTGTTTGACAAGTGCTTGATGCACAGTTTTTAGTTTATCTGTATTGGGAATAATGATGCCTTGAATGGCAGTTTTGCTAGGTATACAGTTTAGTTTCAATGCTTCAGCTTGACGTTGAAAATAGGCAATATTATCATGCAATGCTTGTTGGTGATGTGGTTCATTTGCCATGATTTGTAAAGCAGTTAGGGCTGCGGAGGCAGAAGCAGGTGGGATAGCAGTGCTGTAAATCAGTGGCCGGGCGCTTTGGATTAGTGACTCGATGAGTGATCCAGAGCCAGCGATAAAGCCGCCATGACTGGCCAATGCCTTACCTAAGCTGCCCGTGATGATGTTGACTTGAACACCTAAATGTTCTGCAGTGCCTCTGCCATTTTTACCTAGCACACCAATGCCATGACTGTCATCAATGGCCAGCTCGAAGGGAATGTATTGTTTCAGTGCAGCCATTTTATCAAGGTTCAAATCACCTTCCATGCTATAGACGCCTTCCGCAACAACAACAGGTGGATTTTCATGTGGTGATTCGCCGTGTTTATGAAGCCATCTTTCAAGAAAATGAGTATCATTGTGGGGAAAGCGCTTAACCTTGTTTGTTTGTTGTGCCAGGCCATCCATGATGGAGGCATGACATGTTTTGTCGACAAAAAAGGGCTGTTTGTTTTGGCCAAGGCGTCTTATTAGGGCGTAGTTGGCTAAGGTGCCGCTGGAGAAAAGTAAGGCCTTGGGTTGACTGAGGTGTTTGGCAAGCTGCTCTTCTAATGCTTGATGCAGCTCTGTGTGTCCTGCTACCAAAGGTGATGCATTGGTACTGCTGCCATAATCTTGCAATGCTTGCTGTGCTGCAGCGATGACTTTGGGGTGGTGGGCTAAGCCTAGATAATCATTGTGGCTAAAACTGATCAAAGGTTTGCCATGGTCATGGATGATGACGCCGTGGTGTTTGCCTAAGGTGCGGCGTGAGCGGTATGGCGTTTTGCCTAGAATAATTTCAGGGGTCTTCATACAGTCACAGGTTGTTGTGAGCGTTTTCTTAAGCCCAGTTTGGCAAACATTTGCTCATCTGCTTCTGGTGCTGGACAGTCGGTGGTCAGCAGTTTTTCACCATAGTGTATAGAATTAGCGCCAGCAAAAAAGCACAGAGCTTGGGTGGATTCTGACATTTCGTTACGGCCAGCAGATAGTCTGACATAGGAGGAGGGGAACATGATACGGGTGATGGCAATCATGCGGACAAAATCCAAGGGGTCTAAGGCTGGTGTATCAGCCAACGGTGTACCAGGTACGCGGATGAGCATGTTGATGGGAATGCTTTCAGGGGGAGTTTCTAAATTGGCTAGTGTGAGTAAGAAATTGACGCGATCTTCTATGGATTCGCCCATGCCCATAATGCCGCCACAGCAGACTTTAATCTTGGATTGGCCAACTTTTTGTAGGGTGTCGATGCGGTCTTCGAATTTGCGGGTGCTGATGATTTCTTTATAGTATTCAGGGGAGGTATCGATGTTGTGGTTGTAGTAGTCGAGGCCAGCATCTTCAAGTTTCTTCACTTGATCATCTTTAAGCATGCCTAAGGTGAGGCAGGATTCTAGGCCCAGTTCCTTGACTTTCTGGATAGCCTTAGCGAGCAGGTCAAAATCTCTGTCTTTGGGTGAACGCCAGCCTGCACCCATGCAAAAACGGGTGGCGCCAGTAGCTTTGGCTTTTTTGGCTGCAGCGACAATGCTGTCGATGCTCATCAGTGCTTTTTTCTCGGCAGGTGTTTTGTAATGCACGCTTTGAGGGCAATATTTGCAGTCTTCAGGGCATAGGCCAGTTTTGATACTAAGCAGTGTGCTCACTTGGATTTCGTTGGGGTTGAAGTTTTTGCGGTGCATCAGGTGTGCTTGGAAGAGTAGATCGTTAAAAGGAAGATCGAAAAGGGCACGAACGCTATCTTGGTGCCAAGGCCCAATGAGTTGCATGGTTATTCTCCTGGAGTACTTATGCGGCTATTTTGGCGTTTTTTTGTGGAAAAGTAAATGTTAAACCACAGCAATTCTCGGTGAAGCTACTCTGCCCAAATGTTCTGTGCAATAATGGCCCAATTTAATGATCCAAAGCTGATTATCTTGCTATCATCACAAAAAAACGCAAAAAATTAACCTGTATTGCATCCTCCTTCCCATTTAAAGGCACATCATTGACCCACTCATAAACATGACGACGTCCTGCTTCATCTTCCCATTCAACTCGATCTAAATCATCATACCCATCAACCCATTCCATCATATACTTATGATCATCTTGTTTCGCCACAAATAAATAATGCATTCGTTGCGCTAAGATAGCTTCAATAATAGGTTGCTTTGAGAATAATCCATCACCGCCAATCAGTAAGCCTAGTTGAGGAAACTACTTATAATTCACCGAGAATTGCTGATGAGAAAAATGATACTACCCCCACTTACCAGTTAAGTTAGTGGTGTATTTTAAGAGGGTGTTATTCTACAGCTAGACAAGGAGGCTAAGACAACGAAGGGAAGAAACAAAAGCCAGGTTACAAATTGCTTTAGTTTACAGGGCGATACGCCTATGGCTGCAAATGTTATGGGGCAAGCAGCTTCACCGAGAATTGCTGACAACAAGTTGTAACAAAAAGCTGTGGATATGTTGTTTGAATTTATGAGTAAGGTAAGGTTTAACTTTCGTGTGGATGTTGGTTAATTTATATAAAGTAAGGTTTAACTAAAGTAAAAACAAGGGAGAAGAAAAAGACACGAAATTAGTGTGAGCACATTGTATGAATTGGTAGCAGGAAGTGAGTTAGAAATACCTGAAGTGGCTATTGTCCTATCACGGGAAGGATGGAAGATCCAGTGATAGCACTAGATGCTGGTCACCTTCATGAGCAAAACCACAATAGAAGACTGGCTATCAGGGAGAAATAGGACAAGTCCCCTGACAGGAGCTTAGCTTGAAAGATATAGATGTGAGAGCGAACATTACACTAAGAAAATTGATTGAAAGTTTTGGCAGAGAAGGTTGAGGTTACGTGATCGAGAGCAAAAGAGAACAGACTAACAATGCCTGAGATGCAGCTGTGGTTGCTGATTTGAGAGTCAGCTGACAGCGTGCAAAAGTGATCTGACAACAGCATCTAATGTAGAGAAGATTAAGGCAGGAGGAGGAATGAGGACAATGCCTTAATCCATTTTACAGGAGTCTCTTCATGAGATAGAGTTGTGAGGGTAGGCTGGGTCAACATTACGAGGAGATAGCCTAAACCCCAAGCGTGCTTGGCTGAGTGCACGAGCGAAGCTAAGGTAAGTACACGCTGCAGCTTCTGAAGGAGGGATGAGAGGCTGTATGAGGGAAATAGAAGGGGTGTTGCCGAAGGTGGGCGAATTACGTGAATCACTGAAGAGCTGAGGATCGAACTGCCAGGGAGAATGATGTAGAGATTATAACAAAGATCGAAGCACCAGAAGCGGAAGGAAAGTTTCGCAGTCAGGGACAAGAGAAGGTCTAAGGCACAATGAATTAGAGCGAGCAGGCAAGTGGGGAGGTTAGGTGCTGGCACATCGTGAGCAGCACTTCTCATGAGGTGCTGCAAGCATCAGCTCTTCGGAGAATCATTTGTCATTAAGGAGGAAAGTGTGCCTTAACGGATGAGCTATAAATACACATTGTAGCTAAAAGAGAGACGCAGAGAGTATGGATCATCCCTTGCTCATGGCAGCAAGATCGAAGTTTGATGGATCAGATAACAAAAGGGAGGAGAGAGGATCAAAGTTAACGGTTTTGGGTTTATTTACTCACAGCAAGACTATGAACCGACACCTCCAGCTCCGGTGTTAGATCAGAATCAAGTAGATCAATTTGTTCAGCATGTGGCGTATGGAGAGCAGTGTGTAGATGAAGCCGAGGCGATGTTGCAGGGTGAACCTGGCTAGTCTAGGGCAAAGGGGATTAGAAGACATGCAGGTATAAGAGAGAGTTTAAGGGCATCACAGGCTTTCAATATGCGCTGCTAGTGGGCAGGGATTTGGCACATGGAGATGATGGTGGTTTATTTGATAAGGTAGATCCCGAATCAGCAGCGATACAATGCCAAGCCCAGGAAAGCCTGACAAGATCAAGGCTTACGGAACACATTTTTCCTTTGAGCCATTGAGCAGGTCACCAGACCTACCTAGACCAATATGATGCTTTGCACGATGCAAGTAATTGGAATGAGCTGCAACGATTATGGATCCATGGTATAGGAGGAGCACAGCGAGGTTACGTAGCAACACGTAGCGTAAAGAGTATTGTCATCCGGGCGAGGCCATTTTATCCACTACCAGATTTTCAAGCGAAGCCCTTCCTCGGCAACCAGTGAGATGAGGAGCCTGGTACAGTGCTAGCTACAATGGAGGAGGCCGTAGAAAGCCGGGTGAGGTGGGTACTGTGTCTGATTTTAGCGTACGCCGATTGGCGGGCTCGCGCGTATGCGGGGTCGAGGCGATTTGGCACCCAGTCGTGGCGGTCGGCGTGCGGGCGTATGACTGTGGGTGCCGAATCGACCAGTGGCAGTGACTGCGCCATGTAAGGACCGTACGCTCAGCGCGACGACCTGTCGAGTTGTCACCATTAGCACCTATGCTCTCGCACGGCAAGCCCGTGCCTGCTGGCGCGCCCAGCAAATCCTCCCTGCCACCCGTGTCGTGGTTCGATGAGGGCCTCTGGCGCAGAGGTAAACTGGTCACCGCAACGCAGTGATGTTGATTTGACGACAGAGGTATTAAACTCCACCGAACGTGTCGAACGTATAAGGCATTGCTGAATATTGCCGGATTGACGGCATCTGTGTTCAAATAATAACCTTATTATCAAGGGTCATGACAGGCAGCTGGGGATGCCCTGTCGCCCATGGTTTTTACTTTCTGGGGTTTGCGCCACCCAGAAAGTTGATTGCCATAGGAAGTAAAGACCGAGGCATCATCCCCAAAAGGATTGTTGTTTGTGTTATTTTCTGTGTTGATTTGTGAGTGTTGAGTATTGTGTTGAGCTGTGACACATTTACCCATTTTGGTTTTATGTTGAGAAAGAGAGAGCCAAGTTTTCTTGAGATGTAGATGCTTAGCGTTTAAGTATTGCCTCTGGTCTTGGCAAGTATGACGATATCGTCCATGTATCGCACGTAGAAGATGCCCTTTGTTTTTCAAAGGCTCTGTCTAGAGGAGACAGATAGAGGCAATAAAGAAAAGGTGAGATAGATTTCCTTCTAGAACAATTTCTGTTAGAATGTTCGGAGTATGCCACCATCATCGGTTAATGCAGCGTATTGTTGGCAGGTAGGCAATACCTACCTTAGATCTGGTATTGCTCGAATAGTTGATCTAAGAGGATCTGATGGTCAATATTGGCATAGTAGCCTTTGATAATCGGCTCGATAAAGTAATGATAGTCGTTTGTATTGGTGGCTTTTGTACTGACTGATGGCGTGCTTGACGCCATCAGGCCCTTGAGGTGCGCGTGGTTGAACAACGTATTAAAGGTGGGTTTTCATGATGAAGTTGCAAGATGAGTCTAATGACAACGATCAGTATAAGTCCAAACGAGAAAGGCACCATCGGTGCTAATATTTTCGTAAAGGTTCAGGGCGATATTTTCCCTGAATGAAATCCTTAACAAGGTCTGAAGATATTTTGGTCCACTCAAAGTAGAAGAGCCAAAACAGGGAGTTTTCTCCTTTTGAAGCGTAGCGACGAAACCAAGTTGCAACAATGGTATTGGCTTGAGCCATTAAGTGTGCGTGATGCCAGAGCTTGTTCATATAACTTCACACTAAGTTAACAGCTGAAATATTTGTTTTATGATTTTGGCTGATCAGCTGTTGAGTCTCATGAGTTCTAACTGAGTATAACAGGGAACAATGGGCTTTAAAAAGACTAAGATGAGAAAAATGATACTACCCCCACTTACCAGTTGTTATGTATTTAAGAGGGTGTTATCACAGCCAGACAAGGAGTATAAGACAATGAAGAAGAATACAAAGACTGAAGTTTAAATTAGTTTTAGAGGCTTTACAGGGAGATGCGCCTATATTGCACAGAACATTTGGGCAGAGTAGCTTCACCGAGAATTGCTGCACTTATATAATTCCTCAATATAACTTTATTGAATAAGAGGACAAACCTCCTTTATAGCAGTAGATTAACACTCACTATAAATACACCGCTAACTTAATTGGGCAGTAATTAACAGGTTTAGTACACAATTAAATATAAATTAACTATAATCGTGTCTTCTTAGTGTTAATTATGAGGAATAAACATGAGCTTTTGGTCAAAAAATAAAAGAGAAATTTTGATTGCTTCTGGTGCAAGCTTATTAGCTGGTGGTTCTGTGGGTATGGGGCTGTATTTTACAGGGACTACTGTGCTCCCAGCGATAACAACTTCGGTATTATCCGTTAGTGCCGCGGTGGTTACTGCTACTGGATTTGGTGTCATTGCCTTGGCTGTTATAGGTCTGCTTGTGGGTGCTGCCATGATGCTGCGCAAAAATTATAAGCATGCTCGTCTTAGTAATGATTTAAAAGATAAAAAAAGTGATAAAGCCCCTGTTGAATCAAGACCGCCTGGTGCTCAAGTAAGTGAGTTTACTCCTGGCCCTAGTGTTGCTAGTGGTGGTCCTGGGTTGTTTGGAGGAAGTGGAACAAATGCTGGTAAGACTAGATATATCCCTCTTGGTGATGTCATCACAGAAAATGAAGTTCAAGATATTATTAGTCGTTTAAAGTCAGAGTTAACGCTGGACGTTTCAGCTGTTTTAACGCGCGTTAAAGAGCGCGCTAATGCGCCCATTATCAAGCAAAGTTGTGATTCTGTAGTGAAAAAAATGGACGAGCTAATTAATAACAACGATATGGAAGAGGAATCTAAAATGCAAGAGGTAGTTAAAGATTACCCTGAATGGTTGAGGGAGCTGAAAATTACACCTTTTAGCGATGGAGGTAGACTCGAGTCTGCTTCCTACGATGGTCAGACCAAATCAGGTTTTTCTTACTCTGCAGAATGTAAAGGCGATGATTTGACCATTTTATTTGAACCAAAAGATACAAATAAATGCGATCGTATGAAGCCTATAAATAATTATTTTCAAAGAGATGCATTTGCAGATGCATTTTCTTCTCGATCTCAACTTCAAATGCCAGTTCAAATGCCAGAATTGTTTTCTGGCGGGCCCGGCAATGCCTAGTTGCTGGTGAGTAATCTTTAGAAAAGGGCCGTTAGGCCCTTTTCTATGCCCCCTCCCAAATCAATATAACTGTATTGAATAAGCAGAAAGCTGGCAAAATTCGCCTGGTTTTGCCCCGTTCCGACCTCGAAAACGATGACATTTCTGTGACCCATTGACAGTTTTTCCTAATTTTGTCATGCTAGCCCTTCGTTTGTATCGGAAAAAGTTTATGGCACATGTGATTGAAAACATCAAGCAGTCGTTATTGGAAGACGAATCTTCAGGGTCCATTTGGTATCCTTGTACGCAAATGCAGGATCACGAGCAAATGCCGCCTTTGCCGGTGGTGGGTGCCAAAGGCGCTTACATAGAGCTTGCCGATGGGAGTAAGGTCATCGACGTTATTTCGAGTTGGTGGACTAAGCCTTTTGGTCATGGTCAGCCAGAGATTAAGGCAGCTTTGCAAAGGCAACTTGAGCAGTTTGAACACGTTATGCTGCCAGGCACTTCTTCAGAAGTGGTAGAAAATGTTGCTAATCGTTTGGCGCAAATTGCTGCACCTCTCGATAAAACTTTCTTTGCCAGTGATGGTTGCTGTGCTGTAGAAATTGCTATGAAAATGAGCTTGCACGTGCGCATGGTGCAAGGTCAACCCAAGCGTACTCGGTTTTTAGCTTTAGAAAATAGCTACCATGGTGAAACTTTGGGGGCCCTGGCGGTTAGTGATTGTGACCGTTTTCGTCAAGCCTATGAAACTCTGCTTGCGCCAGTGACTTTTCTCACGGGCATACCTTATGTTACAGGGGTTGATGATCCATTGTGGCACAATGCTACAGATGCTTGGCAGGCCTGCCTACCACAATTAGAGGAGGTTGCTGAAGATCTAACAGCTATTATTGTTGAGCCCATCATGCAAGGGGCAGGTGGGATGTTGATTTATTCGGCGGATTTTCTTAGAAGTCTATGTGTTTGGGCCAAGGATCATGGCATTCATGTCATTTGTGATGAAATTGCTTCTGGATTTGGTCGTACAGGTAAAATGTTGGCTTATCAGCATACGGATATTACGCCAGACTTTGTTTGCTTGTCCAAGGCTATCACCGGTGGGTATTTGCCCATGAGTGTGACGCAAACCTCTACTGAAATTTATGATGTGCTTTATGGTCACCCATTCCACCGGTCGTTTTTGCATTCCAATACGTTTGCTGGCAACCCTCTGGCGGCAGCGTGTGCTGGTGCTGCGCTTAACCTCTTGGTGCAAGGTCAATATGATGTTAAGGCTGAGCGCATGCAGTCTAAGCTTATGGGATTTCTTCAAGGGGTTGCAGATAAAACTGGTCAACTAAGCAATCTTCGAGGCATTGGTGCCATGGTGGCAGCTGATCTCAAGGTTGAATCTGGTGAAAGACGTGGTTGGGCCGTGTACCAACAAGCCCTCAAACAGGGTTTGATGCTTAGGCCCATAGGTAACACCCTCTATTGGTTCCCGCCTATTGGACTTAGCTCGGTGGTACTAAACAGCATTGCCAAAAAAACAGAGGCGGCTATTTTGGCTGTAGCTAGTTGATCTCTTGGTCGGCATTTTTCAATCAGAAACTCTAAATACAAGCCATCTCTAATTGTCGGGGTACGTTCCTTGTGATGCTACCTTCTTCATCATCTTCTGTCTAATTCTGGGGCATTTCAGGGGCTTCCCAGAATCAGACTTGCTAACGCCTTAGCATGTGGCTCACTGGCATTAAGCGCTGGTACGTAGTGGAAAGTTTTGCCGCCGTGTTCTAAGAATAATGTTCTGTATGTTTCATTGATTTCTTCCAATGTTTCCAAACAATCTGCTGCAAAGCCAGGAGAAATGACGGTGAGCGACTGGATGCCTTGCTTAGCTAGGGCTTTGATACTGTCATCACAGGCAGGTTCAAGCCACTTGCTGGGGCCAAATCGCGATTGAAATACCATGGTGGCTTGATTGTCAGTGAGGCCTAGTTTTTCCCGAAGTAAACGAGCAGTTTTGTGGCAAAAACAATAGTAAGGATCACCATTGTTAAAATAACGTTGAGGGATCCCGTGAAAAGTAATCATCAAATGCTCAGTTTTACCATGTTTGGCCCAGGACTGCTTGACGCTATGGGCCAAGGCATTGATGTACTGTGGATGATTGCTATATTGTTGAATCCAATGCATTTCAGGAATGAAATGGCGGTGCTTTAATACCTTCGCAACGGCATCGAACACCGATGCGGTGGTGGTGGCGGAGTACTGTGGGAATAATGGTAGGACAATAATCTTGCGAATTAGGTGTTTTTCAAATGTTTTGATGGCTTCTTCAATGCTAGGTTGGCCATAACGCATGGCCATAATGACGTGAAATGTATCTGCTTGCGCTTGATCCAGTTGTTCCTGTAGTGCTTTTGCTAGGTCTAAAGTGTGCACAGATAGTGGTGACCCTTGGTCAGTCCAAATGGCTTGGTATTGTTTGGCAATCTTTAATGGTCGAAACGACAAAATAAACCCATACAAAATCGGCCACCACAGCCACCTGGGCGTATCAATCACGCGTCTATCGGATAAGAACTGCTTTAGAAAGCGCCTGATACCACGATAGGTAGGCGCATCGGGTGTGCCGAGGTTAACGCACAGTACTCCAGTTTTATGAGAGAGGCTTGGATGTGTGGTGGGGAGGTGAACGGTCATTGTTGCCCCTATATGGTTGGTATCCTTGAGGTGTGTCATAATTTTGCGTTAAAATGGTGGGAAAAGAAAGCATCCAAGGTAGGAAATTCAAACATAAACCCTCTTTGTTGCAGTCGTGATGGAGTGACGTATTGACCTTGCAATAGCAATTCTTGCGCCATTTGTCCGAAAACTGCTTTCAATACAAAGCCTGGTGTTGGTATGAAGCTGGGTCTGTGCAACGCTTTGCTAAAAGCTTTGGCAAAGGCTTTTTGTGTGTCGTTGGCAGGGGCAACCAGATTGACTGGGCCGCTGATGCTTTTGTCAGCAAAAATAAAGTCGATGGCACGAATGACATCGTTGATGCTGATCCAGCAAAAAGGTTGTTTGCCAGAGCCTATGGGGCCACCTAGTCCAAGTTTGTGTATGGGGGTGAGTTTTGCTAGAACACCACCGCTACCCAGTACCACACCAAAACGTAGTTTGACCGTACGTACCCCAGCATTTTCAGCGGGCTCTAAGGCTTTTTCCCAGGTGCGGCCCACTTCACTTAGGAAGTCATCTGCTTGATCAAAATCGATGGCAGTGTTTTCGCTATAAGGCGTTTCAGTTGGTTTTAAGCCGTAGACGCCAATGGCGCTCGCATTAAAAAATACAGGGGATTGTTTGCCTAATTTCCCACACACCTTGGCCAAATAATTGGTAGGCCCAATACGGCTTTCGATGATGCTAGATTTACGTTTGTTGCTCCAACGGCATTCACCAATATTTGCGCCAGTGAGATTGATAAGCCAGTGGACACCACCCAAAATGTCTTCTGCCTTGGGCGCAAAATTATCCCAGGCTAGGCTGTTAACATTATCTCCGAAAACAGCTTCTGTTTTTTTTATAGAGCGGCCAAGTATAGAAATTTGATGGCCCTGCATAGTGAAATGTTTGACCAGTGCGCGCCCAATAAAACCTGTTCCTCCAGCAATTAGGATATGCATAAGCAGTGCCTCGTTCAGTGTACTGGTAAAAAGAGTTCAAAAAATGCTGCAATACTCGAAACAATGGCTAATGATATGGCATATAGTACTACAAACCAACGGCCTTTGCTAAAGGTCAAGGAGTAGCCTACTAGCATGGCGGTGACAATCCCGAAAATGTTTAGTATTAAGCTACTGTGAAGGACGCTGTTGTAAATGCTTAGAGTGATAAAACTGATAGTGGCAGTGAGGAAAATGATCATCATTCTTGCTGAGATTTGGAAGAAGGCTATGCCTATACTAAATCCTAGTAGGATGGATAGTGGTTTTGGTGCTAAGTATTCTACCCAATAGGCAATGCCACTTAAACTAGCAATAATGGTGGCTATGGTGTAGTAGCTGATTAGCGCATGTTGTTTCCAAAGATTGAACATCTTAGAATCCTATTTAGTTAAAAAATAGTGTCAAATGGATGACAAGTATGGCCGTTAAAGGTAGCTAAATAATGACGTTAATCCAGCGGGAATGCAAGGTTTTTTCTTTTTATTCTCAAATGCATAGATATATAATGCGACATGTTATAGCCTTTGTGTTTGTTGTTGACGTAGGGCTTGGAAAGACTCAGGTTTATTTTCTGCCTGTCGCCATATGTTGTCTAAGGTCAGGACATCTAGGGGAAAGCCATCGCTGAGATTAGGTGGCGGAGATATGGGGGGTGGGATGTTGAAATAAGCACAAATAGCCTCAGCAACTTGTTTGCTGCCCTGCCATTTGGCACTGAGAGAATAGCCAGCAATGTGAGGTGTGGCGATGCGAGTTTTCGTCAATAAGGCTTCATTGATATGGGGTTCATGTTGCCATACATCTAGGCAAAGCGACAGTCTGTCACTATTTTTGTACAGTGCTTGTTCATCGGCCACTGCGCCACGACTTGCGTTGATGACTAGGGTATTTGTTTCTTGCTGTGCTAGCAATGCCTCATCGATCATGTGCAAGCTAGGAAACTCCCCCTTAGTGGTCAAGCTGGGGTGTACGCACAGGGCATCAAGTTTTGATAGGTCTTCCAATGGATGTGATTGAAAGCTTGGGTCATGCTGAGCTTTGATGGGGTCATGTGGAATTACCTTGTATTCTAGGGCTTTAAAGCGTTTCGCCACTTCCTGACCCACGTGCCCATATCCGATGATGCCAATGCGTCTGTGTTTTTTGGGGGTGCCTAAAGCATCGAAGCATGCCACGACATAGTCTCCCACTGCTTTGGCATTGCAGCCTGGCGCGTGTGCAAAGTAAATCCCTCGTTTTTCAATGGCTTGTAGGTCGATATGATCTATGCCGCTGGTGGCACTGGCAATAAAACGCAGCTGGGGCGCTTGTGCTAACCACGGTGCATTAATGTGCGTCAGGGTGCGAACTATCACTGCATCAGCCCGCGCTAAGTTGTTGTGTGCGATTTTATCCGGGTGAAAGAGGGTGATGTCAAAGGCATGTCTCAGCCAGTCCGCCAGGTAGGGAATATCCTCATCAATCATTAGGTTTTTCATAGTATCCACCTACGGTTTGGGACTTTGATCTGGCTGTCTGCATAAACTTGTCAATAGTCGAGTAATCATAGGATTATCGATATGTTATAGAAATGTCCTCATTGCTGCAATGCTGCAATTTGTCTTTGCTAAGCTGGTGGCCGCCAAAATAGCGTAGCCGTTTGTGGTGGACTTGTACAATCATGGTACTTCATGTTGCGTAACCGCCTACGGTGGTCCCCAGGGTTATGAACTATCTTGGTTTTATGGTGCTGTGGGGTTTTATAAGTGTTAGAGATAAGTTAGACTGTGCGGCTAACTTCTGAGGTAGTGGCATGTCATGGTCAACGACAAAAATTAAAACAGAAATCAGCCAAACCTTTGCGATTGCATCACCTATGGTAGTAGCCGCGGTTGCCACCATTGCCTTAGAAGCCGTCGATACTGTCATGCTGGGATGGCTAGGTAAGCAGCAAATCGCTGGAGGTGCTTTGGTCAATGCCCTTTACCTTTTCATGGTTGCTACCACAGCAGGGTTGTTTACTGCTCTGGGTGTTAGTATTGCCAATGCCGTAGGGGCAGGGGAGCGAGAAAAAATACCTTACCTGTCTGATGCCAGTATTTGGATTGCCTTGGGGCTTTCTGTGCCGGTGGTTTTTGGTATGCGTGCTTGTGCTGATGTTTTTGCTTGGGCTGGGCAGCCGCCTGAAATTTTGCAATATACCCATGAATACAGCGTTTACTATGCTTGGGGGTTGCCAGCAGTGTTTTTGTTTTTTGTCTGTAGGGAAATTTTAGCAGGTCTCAGTCGTCCAGCTTTAATCATGTGGGTTTGTCTGTTTGCTATTCCTGTGAATGTGTTGGGTAACTATATTTTGATGTATGGCAAATGGGGTTTTCCTGCCATGGGTGTTAGTGGTATCGCTTTATCTACGGTGATCGTGGCTTGGTTGATGTTTCTTGTCATGCTGGTTTACATCAAGTACCACTATCATTTTAGTGAATACCGTTTATTTACCTCCTGGCCAAGTTTTAGCTGGCAGCAAATGCTGCCACTGCTGCGATTGGGCGGCCCTGCAGCCTTTTCTTTTGGTTTTGAAAGTAGTTTGTTCTCTCTTACGGCCATTCTTATGGGGTATTTTGGTACCGTTGCTTTGGCCAGTCACCAAATAGCCATTCAGTGTGCAACGCTTTCATTCATGGTGCCTTATGGTATTTCCCAAGCGGTAGCCATACGTGTTGGTAATGCCTATGGTGCGAAAAACATGCGTGATGTTTATTGGGCAACAAGTACAGGTATGGCTTGTGGACTTAGTTTTGCTTGTTTGAGTTCTTTAAGTTTTATACTGTTTCCTAAAGTCTTCATCGATTTTTTCTTGGATTTGAGCAATCCAGAAAACCAAGAAGTGGCTTTTGTGGGAGCTTCTTTCTTAGCCGTTGCTGGTTTGTTTCAATTGGTGGATTGTGTACAAGTCTTGTTTGCTGGCTCTTTGCGTGGTTTGAAAGATACTTTTGTGCCTATGTTGATCTGTATTATATGTTACAGTGCTTTGGGTCTAGGTGTGGGGTCTTTGTTGGCTTTTAAATGGGGTTTCGCAGGACGAGGCTTGTGGCTTGGCTTGGCTTTTGGGTTGGGTTTTTGTGCTTTGCTTATGGGGTGGCGTTATGCTTTGTTGACCCGGAGAAAAATGCGAGAAGTGGAAAGTTTGGCCTAGAGTTTGGCTCAAGGGTTTTTCATCTAGGGATATGTGCTAAACTTGCAGTCTAATGAGTGGCTTCAGGGAGTTGGGATGGAAATTGTGCTTTTGGGTGCTGGTCAAGTGGGCGCTACTTTGGCAGAGAGTCTCACCAAAGAAGGTCATGATGTTGCTATCGTAGATATCAACGAAAAGCGTTTGGCGGAATTGCAGCAGCGCTTTGATATCAAGACGACTTGTGGTATTGCCAGTTATCCTGAAGTCCAACGCTCTGCGGGCATGGAGACTGCTGACTTAATGGTGGCGGTGACTGACAGCGATGAGACCAATATGGTGGCTTGTCAGGTTGCTTATTCTTTGTTTAAAACGCCCATGAAGATAGCGCGCATCCGCTCACCGCAATACTTTATTCGTAGCCAATTGTTTGGTGACGATGATTTACCTATTGACGAGTTTATCAATCCTGAGCAGCTGGTGACACAACGAGTGGCAAAATTAATCCACCACGCAGGAGTTAGTCAAGTCTTGGATTTTGCTAATGGTCTCGTGAAGTTGGTAGTGGTCAAACCATATTATGGTGGCAAGTTTGTCGGTTATTCCTTGCAGGCCTTTCATTATGAATTTCCTTTGGCGTGCGTGTTGGCGATATATCGTGGTGGTGAACAAGTTGAGTTGCGTGAATCTGTTCATATAGAAGTGGGCGATGAAGTCATCATGATTGCCAGTGCTCATCATTTAGATGCAGTGTTGCTGGCATTTCGCCGCATGGATAAGCCTTATTCAGACATTATGATTGCTGGAGGTGGTAATGTTGGTGCCCGTTTGGCCAGTGCTTTGGAGGGCCAGTATCACATAAAGTTGATTGATCATAATTTGGAGCGTTGCGAAACCGTTGCCAACCATCTTAACAACACCACTGTGCTGTGTGGTGATGCCTCGGATAAAACACTTTTAGTGAATGAGAATATTGATCGTTTTGATGTGTTTTGTGCCGTTACCGATGATGATGAAGCCAATATCATGTCTGCGTTGCAGGCAAAAAGGTTGGGCGCACGCCAAGTGATGGCGTTGGTAAATCGCACCACTTACATGGATTTGATTGCTGATAGTGAAATCAACGTCATTATTAGCCCAGATCAAGTGACTATCAGTCGCATTCTTGCATTTATTCGGTCAGGTGATGTCGTCCGTGCCTATGCTTTGCATCGTGGAGAAATTGAAGTCATTGAGGCTTTGGCAAGAGGTGAAAAGGGCAATTCTTTTGTGGTTGGACATACGGTGCAATCTTTGAGTTTGCCCAAAGGCGTTCACATTGGCGCCATTGTTCGAGATAGGGTTATGATTGTTCCTGAGTTGAGTGAAGTGATCTGTGATGGTGATCACGTTATTCTCTTTGTGGCGGAGAAAAAATACATTGCTCAAGTTGAGCAATTGTTTCAGTCGGGGTTGTGAATACAAATGCGCATTGGTGCAGTGATTAGATTGGTTTCTTTACTGGTGATGGTGTTTAGTTTCACCTTGGTGCCGCCCATTGTTGTTGATCTGATTTATCACGAAAACATGATCAGTGTGTATGTCATTACACTCTTTGTCTCCTTGTCGATGGGGGGTGGTGGATTGTTGTTGACGCATCAGATTAAGCAAGATATTAAGGTTCGCGATGGCTTTTTGGTGGTGATGTTGTTTTGGCTGGTATTGTCGTTTTTAGGCATGCTGCCTTTTGTCATGGGTGAACACCCTGTGTTGGGTTGGCTGGATGGTTTCTTTGAGTCCGCTTCTGGCTGGACTACTACTGGTAGCACTGTGATTAAGGGTATAGAAAATTTGCCTCACAGTTTGTTGTATTATCGTCAGCAACTGCAATTTTTAGGTGGCATGGGTATTATCGTCTTGGCAGTGGCTATTTTGCCAATGTTGGGTGTGGGCGGTATGCAGCTGTATCAAGCAGAGATGCCTGGCCCGCTGAAAAATCATAAGCTTACGCCTCGTATTGCTGAAACAGCGAAAGCGTTATGGATGATTTATGTCGGTTTAACTATCGTTTGCATATTGGCCTATGTTGCAGCTGGGATGCCTTGGTTTAACGCCATTGGTGAAGCTTTTAGTACCGTGGCAACGGGTGGGTTTTCAACCCATGACAGCAGTTTCAATTATTACAGTAATCCATGGATTCATTGGATCGCTATTGTGTTTATGTTATTGAGTAGTTTGAATTATGGTTTGCACTTTGCTGCAGTGCACAAGGGTGATTGGCGTTGTTATATGGAGGATGTTGAATGTCGGACATTTATCAAAACCATGATGTTGGCGTCAGTGACTATCGTCACTTTTTTGATTGTTAGTAATCATTATCTCGATCATAGGCTTGCTTTTCTTGATGGGGTTTTTACCACAGTTTCTATCATGACCACCACTGGGCTGACCAACACGACTTTTCACGATTGGCCTTTGGTGCCGACGGCGTTATTGATGTGGTTGGGCGTGGTTGGTGGCTGTGCTGCTTCGACCAGTGGGGGGGTGAAGCAAATTCGTGTTATTTTGATGCGTAAACAGTCTTTATTGACATTTAATAGGTTGATCCACCCACAGGGTGTGTACTGTTTACACTTTGGCGAGCGGCCTATTTCACAAGACCTTATGCAGTCGGTGTACGGTTTTATTTTTGCTTTCATTGCTATCTTTTTTGTCCTGTTGCTATTGTTGCTAGGTTTTGGTCTTGATCTTAACACCAGTGTTGGTTGTCTTGTGGCGTGTTTGGCCAATGTGGGCGTGGGTATCGGCAGCGCGGCATCTTCTTTTGCGGACTTGAATGACCCTTGTAAATTGACGTTAATTTTTGCCATGTTTGTTGGTCGGTTGGAAATATTTACTGTGTTTGTCTTATTCATGCCAGAGTATTGGCGGCATTAAAAGACTATATCATTATGCCCAGAGGGCACATTTCTGTTAGGAAAAATTATGCGACAACAAGAAAAGCTGGTCCTGGTTGATGGTTCATCGTATTTGTTTAGGGCGTACCATGGTTTGCCTCCACTGACTTCAAGCAAGGGCGAGCCTACGGGGGCTATTTATGGTGTGGTTAATATGCTGCGCAAGCTGCTGAGGCAGTATCCAAGTAGCCATTTTGCAGTGGTTTTTGATCCTAAAGGCCGTACGTCCCGCTATACTATTTTTCCAGACTATAAAGCCAATCGTAGCGAGGCGCCTGATGATCTCATCGTGCAAATTGCGCCCCTGCACGCAATTATCAAAGGCATGGGATTGCCCTTAGTGGTTGTAGATGGTTATGAAGCTGATGATGTTATTGGTACTTTAGCTAGGCAAGCACAGGAGCGCCAGTTGGATGTGGTTATTTCCACAGGGGATAAAGATATGGCACAGCTGGTCAATGCCCATGTTACTTTGGTCAATACCATGACTGATACTATATTGGATGAAGATGGGGTGTTGGCAAAATTTGGTGTTAGGCCTGATCAAATTATCGATTATCTGGCATTAATGGGGGATGCTTCTGATAATATTCCTGGGGTTACCAAAGTTGGTCCGAAAACGGCGATCAAATGGCTTACCCAATACGGCTCTTTGGATTCGGTAATCGAACATGCTGATGACATCAAAGGTAAGGTGGGTGATAATTTGCGTGAGGCTTTGGCCCATTTGCCCTTGTCGAAGCAGCTGGTGACTTTGGAATTGGATGTTCCTCTGCCGAATACCTTAGATGAACTCGTGCTGGGTGAGGAAGATTATAATTTGCTGCATCAGTGGTTTAAACGTTTTGGATTTAAGAAATGGTTAAGTGAGTTGGGACAAAAAACTGAAGGAAAAAATGTACGGCCTGATTATCGTGCCATTACTGATGAAGCTGAATGGCAAGCCTGGTGTCATCAGGTCGATGGTAGTTGTGTATTGGCTATCGATATAGAATCCACTGGATTGAACGTGTTAGATGTCGATTTGGTTGGAATTTCTTTGGCTACTACCCCTCATGAAGCAGTCTATGTGCCTCTGGCACATGTGTTTTCTGATCAGCTGCAATTGGACAAAGCTAAGGTTTTGGAGCCTTTGAAGACTTGGCTTAACGACCCTAAAAAAACAATTGTTGGACAAAACCTTAAATTTGATCTGGCCATTTTAGAAAGACAGGGTGTCACGGTATCAGCGCCGTGTTTTGATACTATGCTGGCTTCATATGTGCTGAATAGCTTGGAAGGTCATAGTCTTGACAATATGGCCATGCGTTATTTGGGCTTGACCACGATAGCTTTTGAAGACATTGTCGGTAAAGGCAAACAACAACTGACTTTTGACCAAATTCATCTAGACCAAGCTACGTCATATGCTGCAGAGGATGCAGACGTCGCATTGCAGCTATATTTAGAGTTAAGAAAGGGTTTGGAGGAAGTCCCTGCGTTGGAAAAATTGTTTTGGACCTTGGAAATGCCTACCATGCGAGTGATTCAAGCCATGGAAACAGTTGGGGTTAAGATCAATGCGGTCAAGTTGGCCAAACAAAGTGAACGGCTGGGTGTTGAGCTAAGTCAATTGGAAATAAAGGCTCATGAAGAAGCGGAACAGGTATTTAATTTGGCTTCACCCAAGCAATTGCGTGAAATCCTTTACGACCAATTGCAATTGCCGGTGACTAAAAAAACTGCCACTGGTGAGCCTTCGACAGATGAAGAGGCTTTAACTGGTTTGGCTAAACGATATGCTTTACCCAGACTGGTGTTGCAGCATCGTACCTTAAGCAAGCTCAAATCCACATATACTGATAAATTGCCGCAACTAGTTAATGCGCGCACAGGGCGTATTCACACGTCTTATAATCAGGCAGTGACTTCTACGGGACGTTTTTCATCGACGCATCCTAACCTACAAAATATTCCTATCCGTACCAAAGAAGGCCGTAAAATCCGTGAAGCTTTTATTGCTGATGTGGGCAAGGTGTTGCTGGTGGCGGATTATTCGCAAGTTGAATTGCGAATTATGGCGCATTTGTCTGGTGATGAGGGTTTGATCAAGGCTTTTCAGGAAGGTTTGGATATTCATCGAGCTACAGCTGCAGAGATTTTTGGCATCAGTGAGGCTATGGTGACTTCTCAACAGCGACGTCATGCTAAGGCGGTGAATTTTGGTTTGATTTATGGCATGTCGGCCTTTGGTTTGGCCAGAGAGATTGGTGTTAATCGTGTTATTGCCGGTGAATATATCCATAGGTATTTTACCCGTTATCCCCAGGTAAAAGCTTATATGGAAAACACCCGGGAGTTGGCAGCGAAGCAAAGTTATGTTGAAACTTTATGGGGTCGGCGTTTGTATGTGCCAGATATTCATTCGCGACAGGTGGGCAGGCGTAGGGCAGCAGAGAGGGCTGCTATTAATGCGCCTTTGCAGGGGACTGCTGCGGATATTTTGAAAGCGGCAATGGTGACTTTGCATCAGCAGTTGGTGCCTTTTGATGCGGCCTTGATTATGCAGGTTCATGATGAATTGGTGGTGGAAGTGGCCAAAGGTGAGGCTGATCAAGTGATGACACTGTTACAAAATACTATGGAGTGGGCGGTTGAGCTTGACGTACCGTTGTTGGTAGACATCAAAAGTGGGCCACATTGGTGATCTGTCGCGCGGGGTAAACCTTGACCTCGTTTGTCAGAAGAAACCTTATGACACGTGAAAAAACAAGGAGGGTGCTATGCAAGAGATTACTGCGGCGATCGCTTTGTTCATTAATGAGTAGGTTTTGGGTTTTGGATTTTTTACTCCGAAGTTGGGGTGATAAAGTCCTTATTTTTTAATTTAGGTACTTTGTGTTTTGGTGCTGCTATGAACCAACTGGGTAGATTTTATTCTGAATTATTGCAGACGCAAAACCTTACTGAACATGTTTTGTTTACGCTGCATGATGCTTGGAGCTGAGCTTGTATGAAAGTCATGGCTGATGCTCGTGGTAAATTTGCGCATGATTGTAGCGAAAATGCACTGAAAAAACGAGCCATTCTCTGCCAGCAGTTCTCGGTGAAGCTAGATGGACTCAACATTGCCGGTTTTACTGTGGAGTTTCGTCTGATTTGACGACAGGTGGTATGGTACGAACCCACCAACGTGCTAAGCTTATAAGGTATCGGTTAATGGTTGCCGGATGGACGGCATCTCTGTTGAAAGCAATAACCTTAACAAGGGCTCTGCGACAGGTACGGGAAGGGTTACCTCTATATTGTAAATACTTTTGGGCAGAGTAGTTTCACCGAGAATTGCTGTTACAGGAAAAGGAAATGATTATATAATTGCTTTGGTGCAATAGGTGCAATTGTGTTAATCTTGGCGTAAAAGCTGGTCTTTACAATAAAAGTAAGGAGTTAAACCATGATAAAAATAAAATCATTATCGTGTATTATCTCAGCTTCATCCCTGGCACTGACTGGCTGTGCTGTAGTACATAGAAAGGATTGTCATCGTCACACACATGGGCATAAGCATTCGCGCGCTTGGTAGTTGCATGATTTGGTGAGGTATTGATTTGACAGAAAGCCCAATTGTTTATCGAATGAGACGCCGTCGGCTGCAGCCGAGCATGCGGGCACTGCTGCGCGAAACCCATATAAGTGTGGACGACCTCATCCTGCCAATTTTTCTCCATCATGATGCTAGTGCGCAACATCCCATTGATGCCTTACCTGGGCATTTTCAGTGGGGTATTGAGCAGCTGCCATTGCTGATTCAGCGCATCAGCGCGTTAGGGATCAAAGCCCTACTGCTGTTTGGTATCCCTGCCAATAAAGATGCCCAAGGCAGTGAGTCTTGGCATGCCAATGGCGTAGTGCAACAGGCGATTCCGGTCATTAAACAACTAGCACCACACCTACTGGTGATGGCAGACTGTTGTTTTTGCCAATACACCGATCATGGCCATTGTGGCGAACTTGATGCGCAAGGTAACGTTGATAACGATGCCACATTGCAAGGCCTTGCCAAACAAGCCGTTAGTTTATCCCAAGCAGGCGCAGACGTGATTGCCCCCAGTGGTATGATAGACGGCATGGTGGCTGCCATTCGCACAGCTCTGGATCAAGAAGATATGCAACAGGTATCCATTTTATCCTATGCGGTCAAATACCAATCAGCTTTTTACGGACCTTTTCGTGAGGCAGCTCAAGGATCACCATCAATCGGAGATAGAGCCAGTCACCAGATGGACATTGGTAATAGTCATGAAGCATTACGTGAGTTAGCTCTAGATGTAGAAGAAGGTGCGGATTGGGCGATTATCAAGCCAGCTGGGCATTATCTAGATGTGATTGCCAGATTGCATCAGCGTTATCCAGAAATACCCTTGGTGGGTTATCAAGTCAGTGGTGAATATTCAGCATTGATAGCAGCAATAGACAAAGGTTGGCTCAGTGAACAAGTCATCACAGAGTCGCTTATTGCTATAAAGCGAGCGGGCGCTAGCGCAATTATTACTTATTTTGCTGAGCAAGTGGCCAGCATGCTATCATCACACTAACCTCTCCTGGACAACAAGGTCTTGCATGGTCAAACTTAAAGAAGTCTATGTGTGTCAATCCTGTGGCACACAGTCACCCAAATGGCTGGGCAAATGCCCTGACTGTGGTGATTGGAATTCCCTGTTACAAGAAACGGCCTCCGCTGCAAAACAACCTAGGCATCAAGGTTATGCTGGTCAAGCGTTAGCGCAGGTTTTGACTTTGGATCAAGTCAGCCTTGCCCAGGTGAGTCGCTTATCAACGGGATTAAAAGAGCTAGATCATGTGCTTGGGGGTGGTTTGGTAGAGGGCTCGGTGGTATTGATCGGTGGTGATCCAGGTATTGGAAAATCCACCATTTTATTGCAGTGCATGGGTGTGCTGAGCGCACAAGTACCAGTCCTGTATGTTTCTGGCGAAGAGTCTTTGCAGCAGATTGCCATGCGGGCAAAACGCTTATGCGTAGAAGCGAAAACTATGCAGCTTCTGGCACAAACACAGGTAGAAGTAATTCTAGCAACTGCAGCTCAGCGCAAGCCTAAAGTCATGGTGGTGGATTCGATTCAGACCTTATTCAGTGAGGAAGTGACTTCAGCACCTGGTAGCGTTAGTCAAGTGCGTGAAAGCTGTGCAAGGTTGGTGCGTTTTGCCAAAGAAACTGGCACAGCGATATTTTTAGTCGGGCATGTGACTAAGGAAGGGGCGTTGGCAGGGCCAAGGGTGTTAGAACACATGGTAGACGCAGTATTGTATTTTGAAGGTCAGTCTGATACCCGCTATCGGGTGGTGCGCGCTGTGAAGAATCGTTTTGGTGCTGTCAATGAGCTAGGTGTGTTTGCCATGACTGACAGAGGATTACGTGAAGTCAGCAATCCTTCCGCGATTTTTCTTCAGGCCCATGAGGGTGTAAAGTCCGGCAGTGTAGTGATGGTGACGTGGGAGGGTACACGTTGTCTGTTGGTAGAGGTACAGGCCCTGGTGGCGGACAGTTATTTAGACCATCCTAGGCGAGTGGCAGTAGGGCTGGATCATAACCGTTTGGCTATGTTGTTGGCTGTGCTTAATCGGCAAGGCGGCATCAATGTTGGACAGCAAGATGTATTTGTCAATGTGGTCGGCGGCATTCGGGTGGCAGAGACGGCTTCCGATCTTGCCTTATTGATGGCAGTATTATCTAGCTTTAAAGACAAAGCCTTTCCTGCCAATACCATTGTCTTTGGTGAAGTTGGTCTGGCTGGGGAGATTCGTCCAGTGCAAAGTGGTCTAGAGCGTCTCAAAGAAGCAGCCAAGCATGGCATCAAGCGAGCCATTATCCCCAAAGGCAATGCGCCAAAGCAGATAATTAAGGGCTTGGATGTGCAGGCAGTGGGACACATTCGGGAAGTTGTCTCATTGCCCGGTAAATAGTTCTGAAAAAAGCAAAGGCACCTGCTCAAAATGGATGCCTACTATCAACTACCACAGATCTCATACTGGGCTTGGTTGCAGGACTCCTAACCAAGTTCATTTTTATCTAAAATAACAGGGTAAAAGTGTCAAATTTTTTGGGTCTGGCAGAATGCTTTCAGCAAAAGCCACTTGATGGTACACTTGAACAAACATAACCACAGGGGTGCCCTATGAACCATTGGAGTGATTTTGATCCCGAATTGCATGCAGCTGTTCAGGCAGAAACACAACGCCAAGAGCAGCACTTAGAGTTGATTGCCTCAGAAAACTACGCTAGCAAGCGGGTGATGGCATTGCAAGGCTCATTGCTGACCAATAAATACGCTGAAGGCTATGCCCATAAACGCTACTACGGAGGTTGTGAGTTTGTTGACATCGCTGAAGATCTCGCGGTAGAACGCGCCAAGAAACTCTTCAACGCAGACTACGTTAATGTGCAGCCACACTCAGGTTCCAGTGCCAATGCTGCAGTATATCTAGCATTGATGAAGGCAGGTGACGTAATGCTGGGCATGAGTCTCGATCAAGGGGGGCATTTAACTCATGGATCACCGGTAAATTTTTCCGGACGTATTTACCAAGCCTACAGCTATGGCCTACACCCTGAAACAGGTGATATTGATTATGAGAAAGTAGCACAGTTAGCTGAAAAGCATTCTCCCAAAGTCATTGTTGCTGGATTTTCCGCTTATTCTGGCATCATCGACTGGCAATGTTTCCGAGACATTGCCGACGCCTGTGGTGCGTATCTTGTTGCAGACATGTCTCATGTGGCAGGTTTGGTTGCTGTAGGACTTTATCCTTCGCCTATAAACGTTGCCGATATTACCACCTCTACCACACACAAAACCTTGCGAGGGCCACGAGGTGGATTGATCATGGCAAAAGCGAATGAAGCCTTGGAGAAAAAGCTGCAATCCGCCGTGTTTCCAGGCTCACAAGGTGGGCCACTGATGCATGTGATTGCTGCCAAAGCCGTGGCTTTTAGAGAGGCGCAGCAGCCAGATTTTAAGACTTACCAACAGCAAGTAATGGCCAACGCCAAAGCCATGGCAGAACGCCTCCAGCAACGCGGTTATCCAATTGTGTCAGGGGGTACACATAATCATTTGATGTTGGTGAATTTAATCGAAAAAGGGCTCACTGGGAAAGCCATGGAAAAACGTTTGGAACAAGCCAATATCACTACCAACAAAAATGCGGTGCCTAATGATCCACAATCCCCTTTTGTTACCAGTGGTCTTCGATTAGGGACGCCAGCCATCACCACCCGCGGCTTTGGTGAGACAGAATGTAAGCAAGTGGCCGACTGGATAGCCGATGTCTTGGATCAGCCTGAAGATGACAAAGTGATTGAAAAAGTTAGACAAAATGTGTTAGATTGTTGCTCCCATAAACCCGTTTACCCTGAGGGCTAGCCCATGTTCTGTCCCTTTTGTCGTGCAGAAGAGACAAAGGTCATCGATTCTCGTTTGGTGGCTGATGGGAACCAAGTGAAGCGGCGTCGTGAATGCTTGCATTGTGGGGAACGGTTCAACACCCACGAAGTCGTAGAGCTGACCATGCCCAGGGTCATCAAGCGCAATGGCGAACGCGAAGCCTTTGATGAGCAAAAATTTCGTGATGGCATTTACAAAGCACTAGAAAAACGTCCCATTAGCCAAGAAGCAATAGAAACGGCCATTACTCAGGTAATGCAAAAAATTCATGCCAGAGGTGAAACAGAAATTGATGCCATTACTTTAGGAGAGCTGGTGATGGATAAATTATCTCAGCTAGACCAAGTGGCTTATGTACGCTTTGCTTCTGTGTATCGTAAATTCAAAGATGTTGCCGCCTTTAAATTAGAAATTAAACGATTGGAATCACAACATGAATCTGACTAGCCCTATAGATACAGCGGCCAGAAGACGGACGCGCCGTGTGCTGATTCAGTTGCTCTACCAATGGCAGCTCACCAATGATGATTTGGTGGCTTTGCGCCATCAATTCATGTTTGAGCTTGAAAGCAAAAAGGCAGATTTGAACTACTTTGATCGAGTATTTGAAGGGTTATTTGAATTTTTACCTGAGATAGACAAACAACTAAGCCAGCATTTAGATAGGGCTTTTGATGAGTTGACCATGGTGGAAAAGGCTGTCCTACGTTTGTCTGCCTTTGAGCTACTACATTGCTTGGATGTACCCTACAAAGTTGTTATTAATGAAGCTTTAGAGCTCAATAAGCGCTTTGGCACCAAAGATGGCTATCGTTTTGTCAACGGGGTATTGGATAATCTGGCCAAAGAATGCCGTGCCAGTGAGCAGGGAGCTTAAATGCCCAAAACTGAATTTGCCTTACTCCGTTGGCTGCAACAGCGGGTTGGGACTTTTGACCATGTTACTGGCATTGGTGACGACTGCTGTGTGTTACACCCCCTAGGTGATTTGCTGGTCACAGTAGATACTTTGGTGGAAGGGGTGCATTTTTTGCCAGGAACGATCCCTGAGGCGATTGGTCATAAAGCTCTAGCAGTTAGCCTCAGTGATATTGCTGCCATGGGTGGCAAGCCCACGGACTTCTTAGTGTCTTTGGCCATGCCGATCTCAGACGAAGTATGGTTTAAGTCATTGGCAGAAGGCATGTTAGCGCTGGCAGAACGCTACGGGATACGTTTGGTTGGGGGAGATACGGTACAAGGCCCATTAACCATCACCACCATCGTCCATGGGCAAATAACAAGAGGTCATGCCATCAAACGTTCCGGTGCCAAGGTAGGAGACGATATCTGGGTCACAGGCACACTTGGCGGAGCAGCAGCAGGACTTATGCTCAAACAGGCTGAGCTGGAAGATACCAATGCAGATAAAATTTTGTCAGATGAAAAAGTGGCTACAGAAGCACAATCTCTAATTCATGCCTTAGACTATCCTGATCCTCCAGTAAGCTTTGCCCAAGATTTATCGGGATTGGCACATGCTGCCATAGACATTTCTGATGGGTTGGCTGCTGACTTGGAGCATATTTTGCAAGCCAGTGGCGTAGGGGCTAAAGTGAATGTAAATTCCTTGCCTATTCACTCTGCCATCCCTGAAAATATGCGTATTCCACTCGCATGTTTTGGAGGCGACGATTACCAGTTATGTTTTACTGCCGCACCTGCTGCCAAGGAAACACTTTTGGTGCTTACAGGTAAACATGACACTGCATTGACGTGTATTGGACATATCAGTAGTGGTGGTCAACTCAGTTGGGTTAATAATCAAGGAGAAGCTGTGACTTTAGAAGGACAAGGTTGGCAACATTTTGTCTAATCACTACACTTGATGTATGACAAAACAAGGAGAGAGTATGAGTCACTACCCTTCAACGAAAACACCACCCCCAAAAGATTTTTTGTGGCAACACCCTTATCACTTCTTAGCGTTAGGTTTTGGCACTGGCTTGATGCCGTGCGTGCCTGGGACGGTAGGAACAGTACCAGGTGTGGCTTTGGCATATGGTTTGACCTTGCTGCCGTGGTTTTGGGCTTTGATGGTTTTAGGGGCACTCACAATCTGGGGGGTGCTGATTTGTGCTAAGACCAGCAAAATGCTAGGAGAGGAGGATCCATCAGTTATTGTCTGGGATGAAATCATTGGCTATGCCTGGGGGATGTTATGGTTTCCCTGGGAATGGAGCACAGCACTAGCGGTTTTTGTCTTGTTTCGCTTTTTTGATATTCTCAAACCTTGGCCAATTTCTGTGGCAGACGCTAGTATTCATGGTGGGCTAGGCATCATGCTTGATGATTTTCTGGCAGCAGGTTTTGCTGCTGCCACTATAGGGGTGTTGTTGTATGGTCTGCCAGGATATTTCTAAGGTTAATTGCACACCTCAGAAGGGCATAGTCTCTCTCAGTCATCATGCAGGGGGTAACGAGTGCGTGATATTGTTGGTTGCCATCAGCAAACACACACCATAACCAATCGCTAAATAGCAGCGCATTTGGCATTAGCTCAAATAAGACGGGTGACTTATTGGCCAAGTCAAGGCTCCATTTTTGACCACAAAGTCTAATGCTAACACCATCAGTCAACAAACATTTTTGTGTATAAATCCAAGCCACTAAAGCATAGATCAAGGCAGAGCACCGCCACCCCCAAGCTATGGGCAACAAGCAATAAGGCGCCAGAGCAACCAAAGCTAAGACTGTGGTGGCATATCTCATCCAAGATGGTGTGATGATATTTTGCTGCATGTATCCATGCTAGCACCAAAGGCTTCAGAACGCATGACCGGATATTTTTCGGTAGGATTATAGGCATTCAAGGGTATGCATCAGCATCTATACCATTTTATCGCTTTTTAGTTGTGTCACCCATCTCCTCATTCAAAATACCTGTGCAAAAGGGTGCGTTGAGCTTGTGCTAGGGAAAATGAACAAAGACATTTTTTATTTTGGAGTTTTGCGCTATATTAGAGGGGCAATTTTGCAAATATATGGAGAGTTCAATATGAATGATCAGTATTCCAATCTCAACGCCATGGCCTTTGGTTTAAGTATGGGTCTGGTGTATGCTTTCAGCATATTTTTTATTGGCATTCTAGCCACTTACTTTGATATTGGCGCTAATTTTGTAGATGCCATTGCGGCGTATTATTCAGGTTATGGTACTGGCTTGGTAGGGTCAGCCATTGGTGCCTTTTGGGGCTTTATCGATGGTTTCTTCTGTGGGTTTTTTCTAGGCTTTTTCTACAATGTCTTCAATCGTTGCTGTTGCAACTGGTGTTGTCGATAAACTGGCCTAAATAAGCTAGATTAAGGCAAAAGGGCGATATGATTGATCGCCCTTTTTTATATGAAATTTATATTAAAAATGCTGATGCTGGTAAGCCCCTTCGCAGGTAGGATCGATACAGCCCACTGGAATCAGACTGTCCGTTCCGGAGGACTGTGAGTCGTTGGAGCTCCAGTGTTTTGAATTTTGATATGGTATGGCATCTCCTTTTTTATCAGTTTTATCAAAGTAGCTTGAAAACTTCTTGCATAACCACCGCCAAATATCTTTAAGCCATTGCCATACACTGAAACCTTTTTTTGTGGCTTTCATTTGATCAGTATCGGGTCTTGTAGATGAATCAGGGCGAACACCTATGCCATTGTGTTCATCACCTGTATCACTTCCAGAGCCATACTCGGATGAATCGGTATCATTGAAAACAGCCATGGCCAAATCTTTCGCAGGACTCGAGCTTCCGCTGGCAGGCTGTGCCATCGCACCCCTTGGTGGAGTTTGCTGTAAAAACGACTTGTTTTTGACTGCTGGCTTTACGGAGGGTGTTGATGGGGTATCAGCCTCGCAACTTGCTTCTTCCTCATCAGTAGATATTACCATATTGTCTCTACTTGCAGGTGCGCCCATGAGTAAACGTTGCTCACCGACAATTAACTGTACTTGACGAAGTTTATTTTGATTATCATCCTCAGCTGCAATCAAGCAGTGAATGGGAAGTTCATGATCTTGAGCTTCGCTGGCAGGGTCTTGGTATTGAACTAAGATGACAAATGAGGTGGTTAATTTATGCCAGACGGGTGGGGTCTCGCGATACTTGATAGTTTTAACGTTCAATTGGTTTTTTATTTTTCTTTTAATAAAATGACATAGCGCTTAGCAACGTCTGCATTATGGGCAAGTTTATTATTGATGGCCAAATAAGTCATCTTGAGAAATTGGATTGAGTGCCACCGTAGGCAATAGATTTTCTATCAGCAATGCGTTGCATTTGCTTGCATAGTCTTTTTGTAGCTTTTGCTCATTCTCAGTCATGTTTTGCACACGGGATCTCCATGTAACATGTCTAATATCTTCAAAATCCTCTTCTGAGGAAGCATCACTCTCAGCATTGGGAAGAAAGCCATCAGCGCTAGAACCGCCAAACATGGTATAAGGTAGGATTCTTATAAATGGAGCTTCTAGTTTTGATTGACAAAAATGGGAAAATGAAGCGTTAAGTGACGAAAGCTGCAATGGATATAATAATGGGTGATTCAATGAGGTGTCACCAAGGGGAGTAACTGAAAGACTCATTTGCAAGCAGGGGCATGGTTTGTGCTCGGTAAAATAAATAACCACGCTAATGTCACAGCTTTTATTTTCTTGGACTGTCAAATGAATCATCCCATTATGAGTGCCTCTAAGCGTAATATTACCAAGAAAAACCAGCGCCCAGTGGGTGTTTAAAAATCTATATAAATCGTGCAAGTATTCTGGAATCACTCTTGAAACAGCATTCCAATAGTCTGGGAAATCCCTATAGCAACTGCTGGTCACAGACCGGCCATCGTGTGTGCTGACTTGCCACAAGGTAGAGTGGGCATGTCTGTGGTTTTTAAAATTACTGTCCCCATGCTCACCATCAGCGCTCATTTTCATAAGCCGTAAACGCTTAGTAATACCCGCAAGATTATTCTGACCTTTAAAACTTAAGGGCTTCATGGGTTGAAACTCTAATTTAGCAGTAGGTGGACCAAGCTTACTAAACTGTGCCATGCTTGCCTCAATCAGGCTTTGCTTGAGATTTGCAGGGATTATTTGATTGCTTTTTAGTGCTTTGAAAAATTTGTCTCTCTGGCCTTTGGTCAGATTCTTCAAAAATGCACCAATGTCGCCATGAAAGGTGAATGAATGAGCAGCTATCGTTGACCAATCGCCATCAGTTAAAATAGCAATAGGCCCCCAGCCCAATAGATTAAGAAAAATAGCCAGTTTAGCTTGATCACTGCTTTTTGCATTGATTTGACTAACTTTGCCCGCATGATCAAGCAAATTAACAACAGAGTGATTATTTTTCCATCGCGCTGCATTAATGTGAAACTTGAGCGTCATTTTTGCAGATTCAATAGCCTTATGAATATCCTTGCTAAGCTGGCTAGTGACAATGCTAAAGTGATTGGGTGCAAAAAGGGCTGTGGCACGATCCACTTTTTGTTTTTGCTCACTCAAAAATTTTTTTAGGGGGTCAGGCATGTCATCTGGATATGGTTTAGCTAAGACGTATGAGATAGTCCTGTCATTGGGGTTATTGGCATTAGCAAGGCTTGCAAGAAAATACATGCAAAAAGCAAGATGAATATTCAAGTCTTTTGGTGATACATGATTAAGGTTAATTGCCATGTCAGTGAGTATTGTTCGAAGGTGAATGTTGGTAGGATCGTTGCCAACATCACAGAGAGGTTTCACCAGGGCTAGGCAGCGGGACACCATATAATTCATATGTTCAATCCATTGAAGTGCTAATCATGTCATTATACGGCTTGGCTAGAATGAACACAATACGGGGTTTTTCAGGTAAATTCTGGATGGTGGAGTGCTTGAGACTTACTGAGAATACTGCTATCGTTAAGTACTTACATTGACTTTGAGGTGCCCTATGCCCAGAAGACGTGCGTCTGATTCCTTTGCGATATCATTGGTTCGGCGAGATCCGAGTACGTTTGCCATGATGGTCTTTTCCGTTGCTGCCATCATCACTTTTTGTTTTGGTATGCCACTCTGGTACCAGTTGCGCCATATTGACACATTTTCACATCTTTTCTCTGTGGTGCTACTAGGGGTTCTTCCCGTCGGAACTACCATGTTGGCTGCGCGTATGCTGACGCCAAGCAAATGGCAAAAGATTGAAGACTTTACATGTTGGGATTGGATGCTGTTGACGCTAGGGGTCATTGTTGGTCAGTGGGCTTTGTTTATGGCGATTTCTATGGTGGTGCTGTTCTTGGTGTCTGCACAGGTAATGGATCAAGTAGGCGGTGCTTTTTTCTACTACATGGTGCCATTGAGCGGTGCAGGCTGGTTGGCAATGGGTGTCTTTGCTGCCATCACATGGTGGACATTTCATCAGATATTGCCTAAGTCAGCCAAACGCTTGAAAAAAAACACAGTACTACCCTATGCTAAGTCACTGGTGCTAGCAGCTGTCCCGGTGTCATTGGCCATTTATGGCGCAGTACAGTGGCTGTTCTACCATTTTGTACCAGGTTAATGAGGCAGGTATGAATGTAAAAACACGTTTTGCACCTAGCCCAACAGGGGATCTGCATCTTGGCGGTGCGCGAACAGCCTTGTTTGCGTGGCTCTATGCCAGACATCATGGTGGCCAATTTGTACTGCGTATTGAAGATACCGATCGAGAACGCTCAAGCCAGGCATCGGTGGATGTGATTTTGCATGCCATGCAGTGGTTAGGTTTAGATGTAGACGAAGGGCCATTTTACCAAACCCAGCGGCTAGATCGGTATCAACAGCAGCTAGAATATTTGTTGGCAGAAGGCAAGGCTTACCGATGTTATTGCAGCAAAGAACGTTTGAATTTTCTACGCGATAAACAAATGCAGTATGGGGAGAAACCCAAATATGATGGACTTTGCCTAGAGCATGAGAAAGAAATAAGAGATGAGCCTTTTGTGGTTCGTTTTAAGCAAACTTCAGAGGGCACTTTGCGTTTTGATGACTTGGTTAGAGGGTCTATCGAAATCAATAATGCTGAGCTTGATGATATGATTTTGGCGCGCAGTGATGGTTCGCCTACTTACAATTTTACTGTTGTGGTTGATGATGGTGATATGGGTATTACCCATGTGTTACGTGGTGATGATCATATCAACAACACCCCGAGGCAGATTCATCTGTATCAAGCACTTGGCTACGAATTGCCGCATTTTGGCCACTTATCAAGCATTTTAGGGCCAGACGGTAAACGTTTATCGAAACGACATGGTGCCGTTTCTGTGTTGGCTTATAGAGATGCTGGCTATTTGCCAGAAGCCATTCTCAATATGCTGGCCCGCCTGGGATGGTCGCATGGCGATCAAGAAATTTTTAGTCGCGATGAGCTGATTCAGTTGTTTGATTTGGATTCAGTGCAAAAGGCCGCGGCTTCATACAGTACAGAAAAGTTAGATTGGTTGAACCAGCAGCATATCATGGCCATGGCGCCTGAATCCTTGGTTGATTTGCTGCAACAGCAATTGTTGTTGCATGGAGTGAGTGAAAAAGCTTTGCAGCAAGGTCCTGGTTTGGCGGATGTAGCCGCTTTGCACCAGTCACGCAGCAAGACCATGGTGGACATGGCAAAGCAAAGTGCCTGGTTATTTGAGCCATTGCCCGTTTATGGTACCCAAGCATTAAGTGCTGAGGACCTCCCTTATCTGGCGAGCTTAGAAAAAGGTTTCAGTGAGTTAAATGATTGGAATCGGAATTCAATCCAAGCTGTTATCAAGCAAGTCGTCACTAACGCTGATGTGGGTTTTGGCAAGGTTGGCAAGCCGCTGCGCATAGCAGTTTCAGCAGGCCTTTCTTCGGTCAATTTGCCTGATCTCCTAGCGGTTCTAGGCCAGAATTTGGTGATTGACAGAATCCAAAAATCTCAAGTTTGGCTCTTTGAGCAATAGACACTTATTTGTTCCCCGAAGAAAGTCCCGTATTGCACAATCAAAGAAAAGTTGGCTGAATAGAGGGCTCGATGATATTTAGGATTCAACTTGCCAAGATCAACAAAAAACCAGCAACATGATAAATTTTTTAGGGAGTGTATGCAGCACCACTGGTTGGCCATTGATGTTGTCAAAAGCATGGTGCCAGATAATCTTGTGAATATTTTGAAATGGGGATTCGCTTAAGGAAATTTCCTGGGCAATGGTGTCACTAGCAGGCGGTGATAAGGAGTATCAGACTATGCAGGGAAACTGGCACTAAAGAGTGGCAATGACGGGGATAGTCCCTTACTGAGCACCGAGTCCTGATAAAATAATGCCATTACGTATGCAGCGATAAAGCTTTTGAAGTTAGAGTTTCGATGGTATCAACATCGGCATGTATTAGCGCAAGGCAAACAAATTCCAGCTGTATTACCGATTGTTTTTTATACGGAGAGCGCCTATCCATTTTCAAACAGACATCGTGATTTGCGCTGCAAATCGATGTGTTTGGCAGTTATCGTCGTAGTCATTTTATGTTTAGACACCATCAGTAGGATATAGACCTGATGTTGAATCAAGTAATGGCTTGTCCCTACTCTATGAGGTACATTTGGTTTGGCTAGAAATCCAAATGGGAAAATTATTAACGGCGGTGAGAATAGACGGTTTTGCGTGCAAAAGGGAATGATTTTATGAAGTTTATTGAAAAGTATGTGGTTGAAGAGATAGAATTAAACTGCAACGCTGATACTCTGGAGCAGCAATGCTTATGGATAAAAGAGGAGAGAGAAGGCATTGCCAACATTAGCAGATTTATTTAGGGAGTGGGGAGAAAAAGAGGCTTTGAAGTGTAGTGAGAAGGAATTCGGCAATGTTAGGCTGAATATGTACAAGCTGGCAAAGAAGAAGGTGCAAAAAAAGGCAAAAAAAAAAAAAAGAAGGCAAAGAAGGAGAAATTCTGGCTTAGTAAAGCAGGCCATGATTGTTAGTTCAGCATATCAATATAAATATGATCTGGCAGATTGGATGCAGAAAAACATAGAAAATATGTGCAATGTTATAGGTGTATGCAAAAATTATTTTAAGTATACTTGTCCAGCAGTCTGGACAGCACAGTGTAAATGCAAGTAGTATCACCTGGCCTTCAGCCAGGGGCTGCAGCGCCCCAGCTGGGAGTGAGCGCTTTAATGGCATGCAAGAGTGGTCGGCGGTTCGATCCCGGCCTTAGCTCCTTCAAAAATGATGTCCCCATCGCGAGGTCAGGACATCGCCGCCCTCCTTTCACGGCGGCAACAGGGGTTCGAATCCCCTTGGGACGCCATTCATGTCAGAAACTTCAACCATTAAGTGGCGAAGAAGAATGGCGATAAAGCCAGATTGATAGTACTTAAACGCAAAGCTCGGGTAAGGTGTGGCAATACGCACAGTTTACTCCCAATCCAGCCGAACAACAATGAATTCATTCATTATAAATAGAGGGAGCTAAATAGAGTGCGTGAGGAATTTTGTCAGGCTCAAACCTCGAAATTTCTACTGTTGATAAAATGCTGCGTTTAGGTGGTAATTAACTCTATGCTGAAGTAGAATGATGCTTTTAAACTTTATGTGAGAGTTGGTGTTGTTTTCCTGTAGACGGTACAAGCGCGTGGCATCGAACCCGCCCGAGGAAGTCATATCATTGAAGTTGAAACCACGATGGCGTTGGCACGGGCTACTATCCAAAAACGCGAACGCGCGGCTACCGCATGAACGTGTAGTTTTTGCGCGTCAGAACCAATATAGCCGTTTTGATGAAGGCCAAGTCTTACAAGTCCTAGATGCTTCACCTGAAAGAGTTACCCCATCGTGCCCTCATTTTATGCAATGTGGTGGATGTCTGCTGCAGCATATGTCTCCCATGATGCAGCTGCAGACCAAATTAGAAGCCGTCCAAGAACATTTGCAACATTTTGGTGGTATTGTGATGCCTCACTTTGAGCCAGCTATTGTTTCCTCCAGTACCTATGGATACCGTATGCAAGCAAGGCTAGGTGTACGTTATGTTGCAAAAAAAGGCAGGATATTGGTAGGTTTTAGAGAGCGTAATGGTAGATATCTTACGGATATGACCACTTGCAAAGTGCTGCATCCAGAGATAGGCGAACATCTAGAAGACTTAAGTGACTTGATTAGCCATATGCAAGGCTATCAAAGCGTGCCAAAAATTGATGTGGCTATGGGTGATGAAGGCCCTGCGTTTGTGTTTCGTCATTTGTTGGATTTATCTCAAGTAGACCTTGATCTACTTAAAGCTTTTGGCCGAGATGAAAACGTGCATATCTACTTGCAGCCAGTTAATGAGAATACCATTCGTCAAATCTGGCCTGAGTCGTCAGATGATTTGTTGCATTATACTCATCCGGATCATGGTGTGACTTTAGCGTTTCATCCATCCAACTTCATTCAGGTTAACTTGACGGTGAATCAACGGATGGTTAGTCAAGCCATACGTTGGTTAGACTTGCAGGGCACAGAAACGGTATTAGATTTGTTTTGTGGAATAGGCAATTTCAGCGTGCCTTTGGCCAAGTATGCTGGAAAAGTGGTGGCTATTGAGGGATGCGAAGATATGACACAACGTGTTATGGCCAATGCCAAAGCCAATCAGCTTGGCAACATCGAAGCCTTCCAGCACAATCTTATGGAGCCAATTGATGGCACGATGTGGGCAAAGCAAGCCTTTGACGCTGTTCTACTTGACCCTCCAAAGGAAGGGGTAGAAGAATGTATTCCTTGGTTGTTAGCCATGAAACCGGCGCGTATTTTGTATGTGTCTTCTCAGTCAGCCACCTTTGCCAGAGATGCAGCTATGTTGGTTCAGGGAGGCTATCTATTGACAAAAATGGGCTTGATGGATATGTTCCCTCATACAAGCCACATTGAAACCATGGCGTTGTTCCAATGTTAGGAGACAAGCATGGTCAAATCTCGACAAGTGGCGCACTCACCACTGGCCCTCGATGCTATGAAAAATGTGGGAGCTGATCTCAAGCAACTAGTACCTGACGATCTCCACAGTACAATAGATAACTGCCTGACCAAATATGAACAACACTCAGATGGCCAGAGTGCTGCCGAGTCGTTGAAAAACGGCGTTTGGCAAATGACATTTGTTGCCAATATGAGCGCCGACCCAGGATTATTACTTGCCGCACTGATTGCCCCTGGAGTAAGCGCTCAAATAATGACTATGGATGACATGGAAGCCTTAGTGGGAGAAACGCACGCGCAAAGCCTTAGTGCATTACTCCCAGCGTTGCAGCATATGTCACTGATAGATATTGATATTTTTTCACACGACAGAGGCGCACGCAACATCCAGGCCATGCGGAAAATGCTATTGGCGATGGTACAAGATGTTCGGGTAGTAATTCTTAAGCTTGTGGAAAGGCTAAATCACATGAATCATCTGGATTCATTGTCGGATAAGGATAGTCTGGCCGTTGCCACAGCAGTGATGGATTTATATGCACCTCTGGCAAATCGATTAGGGTTATGGCTGTTTAAATGGCCTTTAGAAGATTTGGCTTTTCGCTATACGCATCCTGAGATTTATCAAAATATTGCTGAACAATTGGCAATATCTCGACGAGAGCGAGAGCAGCATGTGCAAGCCATGCTTGACATTCTCAACGCCTGTATAAAAAATATGGGGCTGGAGCACGTCGAAGTGCAAGGACGTGCCAAGCATATTTACAGTATTTATCGAAAGATGCAGAAGAAAAAATTGTCTTTCAATCAGGTGGAGGACACACTGGCAATGCGTGTGTTGGTAGATAACATAACTGATTGCTATAAAGTACTGAGTGAAATTCATGCAAATTGGCCAGCAAAAACGACATCGTTTGATGACTATATTGCCATGCCCAAGCCAAACGGCTATCAGTCATTACATACTGTGATAATGGTCGATGTTATGGGCTTGGTTGAAGTGCAAATTCGTACCCACTCCATGCATCAACAAGCTGAGCTGGGTGTTGCATCGCATTGGCAGTACAAAGAAGGAGCAGGGACGAGCGATCCTTGGTCAAGCAAAGTTGCGCTTTTAAGGGAGCTGATGGCATGGCAGAAAGAGTTAAGTAAGAGCTCAGAGCACTTGTCAAAAACCTACCAGTCGATTTTTGCTGATCGCGTTTATGCCTTTACCCCCAACTATGACATCATGGATTTGCCTAGGGGTGCAACACCGTTAGATTTAGCTTACGAAGTGCATACTCAAGTAGGGCATACTTGCCGTGGTGCAAAAGTCAACGGTAAAATGATGCCATTGCACACACCACTGAAAACAGGTGACATGGTGCAAGTGCTCACACACAAACAAGGCAAGCCTAGTCGAGATTGGCTAAATAAATCACCAGTTATTGTGGTTACAAATAAGGCAAAAAGAAAAATTGCCCAATGGTTTCGTAGCGAAAGTTTAGTGGAGTATAGGCAGCAGGGTAAGCAAATGCTATTTAAAGAGCTAAAGCGAAGTGGTTTGTCACAGACTCAGTGGCAGAAGTTTTTCCCTGAGTTGGGCTATAAACATCAAGCTGATTTATTTGCTGCTTTAGGTCGTGGGGAAGCTGCTGTTGGTTCTGTGATGTCTGCTGCAAGAAGCTATTTTACTGGGGGAGACGGTCGGCAGCCGATTTTTTCTCTACCTCAAAATGCTCAATCCCATGAGCAAACATCGCAGGTCAGGCTTAAAATCGACGGTGGTTCGATGCTATCTTACCGAGCGGGTTGTTGTTTACCTATGCGGGGAGATAAGGTTATGGGTATGCTGACAGCGTCACGGGGCCTTTCAGTACATCGAATTGATTGCGTCAATTTGCAATATTTGAGTCATCGTTATCCTGAGAAGATGATTGACATTGAGTGGGAAAGAGACATACAGACAAGTTGATATAGATTTGTGCAGACTGATATTTTTGGTTACGGTTACTCAGCATGTGCGCTCTAGAATGTATGTTCTTCAAGAGTAACTGTTCACGTCCAGTCTCTAGCATTGTCCTCAAGGGCAAAGCCCTTAATTGTGTATTGCTGATATTTTAAAAAAGATCATATTTTTCTTGGTTCACACAGTCAATCCATGGGATGACGAGCTGTTGGGGTGGAGCAGTTACCCTCAAGATCAGTATTATCGTCAAGATCAGTATTATAATGAAGGCCGACGTTTTTGGATTGTTTTTGTGCTGACTCGATGATGTTTTGTGCCACCATTACAAGGTTGCGGCACTCAATTAGAGCACGATTGACACGAAAGCGTCGGTAGTAATTATTAATCTCCATGCCGAGAAACGCCATTGAATGGGCTGCACGAGCAAGTCTTTCATGGCTACGTACAATGCCAACATAGTCCCACATAATCATTCTGCAAGAATGCCAACAATGTGAGACCACCACTTTTTGATCAGAAGCCGCCACCTTGCTGTCATCCCAAGGTTTAATGATTCTAGGAAGCGTGACAAATGATGCTGAAGCGATATGTTTGCCAACCTGTCTAGCCATGGCCACACATTCTAAAAGAGAGTTGCTCGCCAGACGGTTGGCACCGTGCAAGCCAGTATGAGCAACCTCACCAATAGCGTAAAGCCCATCCAGGCTGGTTTTGCCATTAAGGTCAGTTTTGATACCGCCGCAAGTATAGTGTGCAGCAGGGACAACTGGGATGGGCTGCTTGGTAATATCGATTTGATAGCTTAGACAGGTCTGGTAAATTGTGGGAAATTGAGTTTTTACCCATTGGGGGTCTCGGTGGCTAATATTCAAATAAACGCAGGGTGTTCCCAAGCGCTTGAGCTCAAAGTCAATGGCACGGGCAACAATATCCCTTGGCGCCAGCTCGCCATCGGCATGAAACTTATGCATGAAAGACGATCCATCTGGGAGTTCAAGTTTTGCACCTTCACCTCGTAGTGCTTCGCTAATCAAAAAAGATTTAGCCTGGGGGTGATATAAGCAAGTGGGATGAAATTGATTAAACGCCATGCCCTCAGTAGCAACCCCAGCTCTTTCTGCCATGGCAATGCCATCACCACTGGCGATATCGGGGTTACTATTGTACAAATAAACTTTGCTAGCACCACCTGTGGCAATGATGGTGTGTTGTGCAGTAAACACATCAACAACATCATCATTTTCTCGGTAGCCGTAGGTGCCGACACAGCGCCGATCTTCCAGAATAAGATCGATTGCTGTGGTATATTCAAAGTAGGTGATGTTGGGGTGGGCAAGGACTTTAGCGATCAAGGCTTGGGCAATGGCGCGTCCAGTATGGTCGGCAACATAATAAATGCGGCGTTCGCTGTGGCCACCTTCTTGGCGCAGCTTTGGGCCACTTTCATCATGCTCAAAAAGTACACCTTGGCTTTTCAGCCAATTAATGCAGGCCAAGCTATCATTAATGATGGTATCAACGGCTTCTTTATCATTAATATTTGCTCCAGCAGTCAAGGTGTCTTGTTTATGCTTAGCCAGTGCATCCTCATGGTGGGTAGAAGCAGCAATGCCACCTTGAGCCCAAGCTGAGGCACCAGAGCAAAGCTTATTTTTGCTGAGTATATGCACATGGTGTTTGTCAGCAAGACAAAGCGCAGCACTAAGGCCAGCAATGCCACTACCAATGATTAAAATATCGCTTTGATGTTGTTGAGCCATGATGGGATCTCACCTATTTTTCAATACGATATCATTTATTTTTCTGGCAATAAATCATATTGACTTCCTTTTTATCAAGATAACGCTAAACAGGTGATAAGGGTTGAAGAATATGCTAGATTAGGCGAATTCAAATAGGGTAATTCCTGAGTATTCTAAGTTCATGAAAATCGAGCACATTCGCAATTTTTCCGTGATTGCCCATATTGACCATGGCAAATCAACTTTGTCAGATCGCCTGATTCAGTTTTGTGGTGGGCTATCTGTTCGTGAAATGCAAGAGCAGGTACTTGATAGCATGGATATTGAGCGTAAACGTGGCATCACCATCAAAGCCCAGAGTGTAACGCTTTCGTACAAAGCCAACAACGGTCAAACCTATCAGCTCAATTTCATCGATACGCCGGGCCATGTGGACTTCTCCTACGAAGTATCTCGCTCATTGGCTGCTTGCCAGGGCGCATTGCTGGTAATTGATGCCGCACAAGGGGTGGAAGCACAAACCTTAGCAGTATGCTACATGGCGATTGAGCAAGATTTGGCAGTGGTCCCTGTGCTGAATAAAATCGACCTGCCTCAGGCAGAGCCAGAAAGAGTCAAGCAAGACATCGAAAACATCATCGGCATAGACGCCAGTAATGCTCTACTGTGCAGTGCTAAATCTGGTGAGGGCATTGAAGATCTGTTAGAAGCCATTGTTACTTACATTCCTGCCCCAGAAGGCATAGCAGATGCACCATTGCAAGCTTTGATCATTGACTCTTGGTTTGATCCTTATCTCGGCGTAGTCTCTCTGGTCTGCATCAAGCAAGGCTGTGTGAGGGTCAAAGACAAAATCCGCATCATGTCAACCAATCGTAGCTATTTGGTCGATGATTTGGGTGTGTTTACCCCAAAACGTCAGAGTCTAGATCATTTATCTGTTGGCGAAGTAGGATATATTGTCGCCGGTGTCAAAGACGTCGTTGGCGCGCCTGTGGGGGATACTATTACTTTAGAGAACCACCAGGCAAAACAACGTTTGGCTGGCTTTCAGCAAGTCAAGCCAATGGTATTTTCTGGATTGTATCCTGTAAGTTCCGATGATTATGTGGCTTTTCGTGATGCTTTAGGCAAGCTAAGCCTAAACGATGCGGCTCTATTTTATGAGCCAGAGACTTCAGATGCTCTTGGTTTTGGATTTCGCTGTGGTTTTCTTGGCATGTTGCACATGGAAATCGTTAAGGAGCGCTTAGAAAGCGAGTATGACCTTGATTTAATCATCACCGCGCCGACGGTGATTTATAAGGTAGAGACCACACGTGGCGAGATTATCATGATTGACTGCCCATCGCAGTTACCTGCTGTCAATCATATCAAAGAAATTGGTGAGCCCATTGCTCTGGTGAATGTGCTAGTACCTCAAGAGTATGTTGGCAATATCATTACTCTATGCGTGGATAGACGCGGAGTACAAAAAAAAATGATCTATCACGGCAACCAAGTTTCTTTGACCTACGAGTTGCCCATGAACGAAGTAGTGCTAGATTTTTTTGATAAGCTAAAATCCGCCAGTCGTGGCTATGCTTCACTGGAGTATGGCTTTGAGCGTTTTCAGGCCGCTGATTTGGTAAAGATGGACGTGCTAATTCACCATGAACGGGTTGATGCACTTTCTATAATCGTACACCGCAGCGTAGCTGCACCCAGAGGTAGGGCGCTGGTAGAAACCATGAAAAACTTAATTCCTCGGCAAATGTTTGAAATTCCAATTCAAGCAGCCATTGGGGGGCATGTTATCGCCAGAGCAACTGTGAGAGCTTTACGGAAAAATGTCACAGCCAAGTGTTATGGTGGAGATGTATCGCGTAAACGTAAGTTGCTAGAAAAGCAAAAAGCCGGTAAAAAGCGCATGAAGCAAATTGGTAAAGTGCACGTGCCCCAAGAGGCATTTTTGGCGGTTCTAAAAACAAGTAGTGATGGAGAACGTTAAATCATTCATGGGATGTGATTTGGATGCAAAAACTATTAAGATGAAGCCATTCATCCACAGTACCAGGATATCCCTAACGTGGGCTTCGTTTGCCCAAATAGTGAAAGAGCAGTCAGACAAAGACTTTCAATCTTTTTGTCGTCATTGTGAGAAGAATTTTTGTCAGTTTTGTTGAGCAGGGTCAAAGCGCCTAACTATGTCAAGTAAGGTCTGCAGATCTGCAGGCATGGGCGCAGAAAAAGTCACCCATTGGTCGTCTTTAGGGTGGTGAAAAGCCAATTCGTAAGCGTGTAGGGCTTGTCGTTTAAAGCCAGCTAATGCGTCAATAAGTGCATGTGCCGCCCCTTTGTGCGGCATAAAGCGTCTATTGTAAACAGGATCACCTACAATGGGGTGTTTCATCCACTGACAATGCACACGGATTTGATGTGTGCGTCCAGTTTCCAATTTGCAAGTCAGCAAAGTATGATGAGCAAAACGTTCATGGATACGGAAGTGACTGATAGCGCTTCTGCCAGAAGATACTACAGCCATATGTGTGCGTAATTGCGGGTGTCTTGCAATGGGAGCATCTACCGTTTTGCCAGCAATCATAGTGCCACGGACCAAAGCGTAGTAATGTCGCTCTACTGTACGATTTTGGATTTGCTGACAGAGGGTATTGTGTGCTTCAAGTGTCTTTGGTACCACCATCAAACCCGAGGTTTGCTTATCCAGGCGGTGAATGATACCAGCTCTAGGCAGATTGGACAGAGTTGGGCAGTGATAAAGTAGGGCATTCATCAAAGTTTGGTCTGGGTTACCATTGCCTGGGTGCACCACTAAGCCTGCTGGCTTGTTGACCACCAATAGTTGCGGATCTTCGTGAACAATATGAAGTTCTATGGGCTGAGCTAGGGCCTTGATAGTTTTTTGTAGCGGTGCAAGGATGTGAACAGATTGGCCTACACAGACTTTTTCGCGCGGCTTTGAGGCATTTTTGCCATCAATTTGCACATGGCCATCACGCACCCAAGCTTGCAACAATCCTCGTGAATATGCTGTAATTTGCTGTGCCAGAAAAACGTCCAGGCGCAAACCATGTAGTTCGGGCGCAACAGCCAGTGTTATTTCAAACTGGTCTTTGTGATTCGCTTCTGACATAATAAGCGCGTTTGACTAAGGAGACAGCCTTTCATTTTATATGATAACGTCTTAAAAATCGATTGATTGGGGCTCATTATGCTAAAAAATAAGTTTTTTTTAATAGCGTTGCTGGCTACGCAAGGATTGACAGCATGCTCTTCACTTTTAGGCGAAGATGATCAAATGGCGCAGATGCCAGCTAAAGCCTTGTTTGCTCAGGGAGAAATTGCGTTAGCCAAACACGATAATCCTGAAGCAGTACAATATTTTGAGGCACTAGATACGCGTTTTCCATTCAGTCCTTACATGAATCAGGCGCAAATTAATTTGATTTATGCGTATTATGACCTGGAACAATACGACAATGCCATGAGTGTTGCAGATGCTTATTTAAGTTTGCATCCTCACGGCAAGCAGAGCGACTATGCGCATTACATGAGGGGTTTGATTCAATTTGAGCGTGATCAAAGTTGGTTTAGACAAGTGTTCCATCGTGAGCCCGCACTACATGATTTATCACACTTGCGTAAGGCTTATGATGATTTCATGAAAGTAGCTAAGGTGCATCACAATAGCTCCTATGCTGATGATGCTGCGCGAAGAACTCTTTATATTCGCAATCAATTGGCGGAATCTGAGCTATTTGCTGCCAAATACTATTATCAAAAACATGCATATATCGCTGCAGTGAATCGGCTAGATTATCTGCTGGAAAATTTTCCTGGCGCTCCACAAAGACCTCAAGTGCTAGCGCTTAAGAAAAAAGCTGCAAGTCAGTTAGGCATAACTGAAGCCTAGTTTTTCAAGTTTTCTCAATCAACCAATATGAGGGTTTGAACGTGTTAGTAGGTGTACCAAAAGAAATCAAAAACAATGAGTTTCGTGTGGGAATAACACCCAGTGGTGTGCAAGAGTTATTGCAGCACGGGCATCAAGTCCTGGTGCAAAAAAATGCTGGTGAAGCCATAGGTTTTACAGATGAGCTGTATGTTCAAGCTGGAGCATGTATTGTCGAAGAAGCACTAGATATCTTTGCCAAAGCCGATATGATTGTCAAAGTAAAAGAGCCTCAATTACATGAATGTGCAATGCTGCGTGAAGGACAATTGCTTTTTACCTATCTGCATTTAGCGCCAGATCCTGAGCAGGCAACAGCTCTTATAAAATCAGGCTGTGTGGCCATTGCCTATGAAACCGTTACTGATGATCATGGTACTTTGCCGCTGTTAACCCCCATGAGTGAAGTGGCTGGTAGGTTGTCAGTGCAAGCAGGTTGCCGTAGTCTTGAAAAACCTCAAGGTGGTATGGGTCTTTTACTAGGGGGTGTGCCAGGAGTAGCTCCTGCAAAAGTCGTGGTGATTGGAGGTGGTGTTGTGGGTACCAATGCGATTCGCATGGCTATTGGTATGGAGGCAAGCGTCACCGTTTTGGATAAATCTTTATCACGTCTTCAGGCCTTAGATTTGCAATTTGGTGCTAAAATACGCACTATTTTTGCTAGTCTAGGCAATCTTGAAAGCCATATATATAACGCTGATCTTGTCATTGGTGCTGTTCTAGTTGCTGGTGATGCTGCGCCTAAGCTTATTAAAAGAGACATGCTCAAGCATATGAAACCAAACTCAGTGATTGTTGATGTGGCCATTGACCAAGGAGGGTGCTGTGAAACCAGTAAGCCAACTACCCATGAAGATCCCACCTATGTGGTGGACGGGGTAATCCACTATTGTGTTGCAAATATGCCTGGAGCAGTGCCTAAAACATCCAGCGTAGCATTGAGCAATGCCACATTACCATTTATCGTAAACTTGGCGAATAAAGGCGGCGACAAAGCCATGTTAGATGATCGACATTTGCGAAATGGCTTGAATGTTTATCGTGGTCAGGTAACCTATGAGGCTGTAGCAAATGTGCTTAGGCTACCATTTGTACCAGCTCTTGAGGTAATTGGCCATGTTAGTCACGGATGATATAAAATCGCTTTTTCAACTTCGTCCCCAAGCGGATGCTATACCCATTGATGTTGTCCTGACGGAGCAATTAGAGTCTTGGCTGGATAAACTGACAGTGTTCCAGCGTCGTCAGCTTCAAGCTCAAAATTTTCGTGCTGAATCAGGTGAGTTGGTCGTTTTGGTGGATATTAATGGTCACGCAGCACATGTATGCGTGGGCGCGGGTAAGCAGGAAGATTTTTGGTCAGCTGGGGCCTGGGTAAGGCAATTACCTGCTGGGGTATATTGTTTGAACCATGTGCAACAGGATTTTATTTTTCACTATGCCTTGGCCTGGGGTTTAGGTGCTTATATCTTTTCGCGTTATAAGAAATCCAGCAAAGTGAGTGGTGCCAAGTTAATGTTGCCATGTCAATTAGATTACAAAGCACTGTTTACTTTGATTGCCAGCATCTATTGGGTACGAGATCTTATCAATACTCCTGCTGAGGACATGATGCCTCAGCATTTGTTTACTGAAGCTAAGACATTGGCTAAGCAGCACAAAGCTTCTTGTAAGGCTATTGTTGGTGATAAGTTGCTAGGCAAGAACTACCCTGCTGTACATGCCGTGGGTAGAGGGAGCCACCAGTCACCACATCTGATTGATTTGCAGTGGGGTAATAGCAATCATCCCAAGCTGACCTTAGTTGGTAAAGGTGTATGCTATGACACTGGGGGGCTCAATCTTAAGCTTGGCACAGGCATGCTAACCATGAAAAAAGACATGGGGGGTGCCGCACATGCGCTGGCATTGGCGCACTTGGTGATGAGTCATAAGTTACCTGTGCGACTAAGGGTACTAATCCCTGCAGTGGAGAACGCCATTTCTGATCACGCTTACAGGCCAGGGGACGTGATCCAAACGCGTGCTGGGCTGAGTGTTGAAGTAGGTAACACTGATGCCGAGGGTCGTTTGATTCTAGCAGACGCTTTGACAGAAGCGGAGTCTGAAGATCCTGACTTGATGATTGACTTTGCCACGCTCACCGGCGCTCAACGGATTGCTTTTGGGGGTAGTCTGCCTGCATTTTTTACAGGCAATGATAAAATCATGACTGACTTGATACGTTATGCCAGCAGTAGTCATGATCCTGCTTGGCCCATGCCATTGTTTCAGCCATACGATCATTATTTGGATAGCCACATTGCCGATTTGTCGAATATTTCTACCAAGTCAGCACATGGTGGCGCGATTGTGGCAGCACTTTTTTTGGGTCGTTTTGTGCAAGACAAAACACGCTGGATTCATTTTGATTTCAGTGCTTGGAATGAGCAGGCTTTGCCGGGACGCCCTGTGGGTGGGGAGGCCATGGCATTACGGTTAATGTTTGCTTATCTCGAAGGACGTTACAGCTCTTGATGCTATCTTAAATATAAGACATTCTTTTGTCATGTCCCTCTAGGGAATCAATCGACTTCCAAGAGAGAAATTATTAAGACTAACAGTACACAAAAGTGGCAGAATAAAGTATGAAATAATTTTTTAGCAAAATTTGCAGGCTAAAGAGATCATGTCAATTAAGTGTAAGAAATAGAAAATACCATTATTAGTGACAATGATGATAAACAGATAGTTTTTTGAGCTATTTAATAGCTATTTATGCTAATTTCATCCTTGTTAAGTGTACGTTTAGGGTCAAAAGCGCACAAAAAAAACAGCGAAAGCTTACATTAATATGAGTAAATTGCCATATTATCATAGAGGATTTTATGAGTATGATAAGGAAAATAATACAAAGAAAGGATGTCATGGTGTTAAACAAACTATTCCCAGTGATTAAACGATTGTTATTTGCGCTAGAACCTGAGTATGCACATGACCTAGCCATGAAGGGCTTACATCTGCTCACTCGAAGCAATCCCTATGACCCTATTATCTGCAATCCAAGGGAGTGTATGGGTCTGATTTTTAAAAATCCTGTCGGCCTCGCTGCAGGTTTTGATAAAAATGCCAATTATATTCACTCGCTGAGTGGTATCGGCTTTGGTTTTATTGAGGTTGGCACTATCACGCCAAGGCCACAGAAAGGCAACCCACGACCTAGACTTTTTCGTTTAGAAAAAGATGAAGCTATCATCAATCGCATGGGTTTTAACAACGATGGCATGGCTGTAGTTGCCAAACGTTTAGAGCGATGTAATTACAGTGGTATTCTTGGGGTCAATATTGGCAAAAACAAAGATACTCATAACGACAAGGCCACGGAAGATTATGAGGCCTGCATGACCTGTCTAGCACCACATGCAGATTACTTTGTGATCAACGTTTCTTCACCGAATACCCCAGGCCTTAGAGATTTGCAAGAAATCAAATGTCTAGAAAAGCTGCTCACATCCGTGCAGATACTGCAAAAGCGTTTGCAGCATACACTCAAAAAGCCGTTGCCTTTGGTGGTAAAATTAGCCCCGGACGCTGACCTCAACCAACAGACAGAGCGCCTAAAGTTGGTGCGTGATTTGGGTCTAGAAGGAGTGGTTATGAGTAACACCACAGTTAGCCGACCAGCGTTGCAAGGCAAACAAGTTGAAGAAAAAGGAGGCTTAAGTGGCGCACCACTGACGGCACTTTCTTCTGACATGCTCAAGGTGGCCAAGCAGATCCTAGGCAGGAAAGTAGCACTAATTGCATCTGGTGGTGTTATGTCATCAGAAGATGCGATGGAAAAAATGGCTTTTGGTGCAGATTTGGTGCAGCTGTACACTGGCCTGGTTTATCGTGGGCCAGCGTTAGTCAATGAAATTCTTACATACCTGATGGAGCACCAACAAGCTTGTGCCTAGAAAAGTGTATCTTCTCTGTTGAGTCAATGGGCTGAAATAAAACCCATTGAGGTGATAAGATTAGAGGAGGTCGAGGTATCTGCTCCAATCCTGTGGTTGTTGCGGAGCCTTCTTAACGCTTTCCCCATATTTGGGGCAATGTCGGCCTAAGCGCGTAATAATAGTCACGCCGCCAGACACTTCATAACCATGACGGTAAACAAAAATATTTTTTCTGCGTGTCACATCGCCCAAGCGTCTGTCAATATTCAGATCAGGCGTGGTTATAAGTTGGTCGTAGCCAAAGCCGTTGAGCCAAGTACACACAGGCCACATTTCTTGAGGAACTACCTTGCGGGCGAGTGGAGTGATTTGCCAACCCGAGTTCTGCCAGGATTCTTCATTTGTACTGCCTGAGCGCATGCACTCAACATTCCAGTTACCGGTATAAATGGTTGCAGTTAAGAGACAGTCGTGAACACGGATAATACTGGCTTTAGGAATGGTTTTAATGCGTCTGGCCTGATCGGGTGTAAGCTTACGTACTTCTTCCATCTTGCCTAGGGTGGTTTTATTTAGGGTGTTAAGTTTTTTGGGTGACATAAAGGCAAGCTTTTGCGACGGGGCAACGCCGCGCTTGTTGGGAAGTTGGAGGGATGAACCAGCCGTGGCTGGGTGTGACAGAGTATAAACTTCAGAGGGAGGGGCGACGAACTGAGGAGTAGGCAAATCAACCAGATGTCTCGCCGAAGTGGTGGCTGCAAGTGAGGTGCCAACAGTTAATCCAAAAGCAATTCCCGTGGCAAAACGAAACGCCATAAACATAACCAATGTCTCCCATCCTTAGGCTGACCATCAGATTATTCTAGCCCAGTTTGCCTCTAATACCAAGAGCTATTTTGGCAGGGCATCCAGATATTTTTCAGCATCCAAGGCAGCCATACAGCCTGATCCAGCAGAAGTGATGGCTTGGCGGTAAACAGAGTCCATCACATCCCCTGCCGCATAAACACCTTCTACCGATGTTTGCGTATGCTTGCTTTGTTGACCACTATGAACAGATAGGTAGCCATGGCTCATGTCCAGCTGGCCTTCAAACAAGCTTGTATTGGGAGTGTGGCCGATAGCAATGAATATGCCATGGACATCAATGCTTTGTTTTTCATTGGTTTTGCTGTGTTTTAATACCATACCCGTAACACCACTGTTATCGCCTAGGATTTCATCCAGTTCATGGTCCCAGAGTATGGTGACATTTTTATCTTGTAATTGGAGTAAGCGATCCGCCAAAATTTTTTCAGACCTAAAGCTATCACGGCGGTGTACCACCGTGACATGGGAAGCAATATTAGCAAGATAAAGGGCTTCTTCAACAGCTGTATTACCACCGCCGATAACAGCAACATTTTTGTTTTTGTAAAAAAAGCCATCGCAAGTGGCGCAAGCTGACACACCTTTGCCTTTAAAGGCTTCTTCAGAAGGTATGCCCAAATACTTGGCTGACGCACCTGTGGCAATAATCAAGGCATCACAAGTGTAAGCATTGAAGTCACCCTGGAGTTGCAGTGGCCTTGTATGCAAGTCAACAGATTTGATGTGATCAAAAATAATTTCAGTATCAAATTTCTGTGCGTGCTCTTTCATGCGACTCATTAGTTCAGGGCCAAGCAGATTATTGGCATCGCCAGGCCAATTTTCAACATCAGTCGTGGTCATCAGTTGGCCCCCTTCATCCATCCCAGTGATAACCACGGGGTTTAAGTTAGCACGGGCTGCATATATAGCAGCGGTATAACCAGCAGGGCCAGAGCCAAGAATGATCAGTGGATGATGTTGTGTCACGAGATTTCCTTTTTGCAAACAGCTTCGCTATTATAACCTAAGTGCTAAAAAAGTCATCTGTAAGTTTATCGCAAGAAGTTTTTCTTGCTGAAAAACCTATGCTCAGTAGGTATACTTGGTATTTGAATCTCTAAAAAGGAGTACCCATGGCAAAAAAAGTGAAGCATATTGGTAATGGCCACTCCAGACGTGACCCTCTCGCCATACGCTGGATGGAAGTCACACTAATTGGGTTGGGAGCTTTTTCTATTTTATTATTCATGGCGTTAGTTAGCTACAATCCTTCTGATCCTGGGCTTATTCACGCTGGCCACGCCAAAGTTGTAGGTAACTTAGCGGGTCACTTTGGTGCCATGTTGGCTGATGTAACCCTGACCTACTTGGGTTTATTTTCCTTTATGTTTCCTCCATTGTTGCTGATATTTGCCTGGAATATTGGTAGGTCCAGACACTCAGAAGTTAGAGTGCCCTCAAAACACAGTGTTTTAGCCATGCAAGTGGCCGGGCTGCTTACAATCCTAGGCTCCAGCACAGTATTAGCACATTTGATTTTACTACCACTCAGCCATAACATGGCTTTTTTGCCAGGTGGATTGATAGGTAGCATATTGGCTACCAGCATGATGCAGATTTTTAATCCAGCAGGCGGGCTATTGATGGCCACGGTGCTTTTGCTGTCCGGTATTACCTTGTTGACAGGTCTTTCCTGGGTTAAAGGCGTGGAAGCCTTAGGCTGTGTCACCATGCGCCTGAGCAAAGCGGTGGCTTATGTGATGCGTGCCACAGCTGCTTCATCATGGCAGGGAGTTCGTCACGTCCAACTGTCAAAACGCACCGAGGCTAGCAGCAGGCACAAAAAACCTGAACCAGTTGAGCCTGTAATCGAAGAAGATTTAATCGAACATTTTATTGAGCTTGAGCCTAAAGTTGAATTAAGTGGGGTTAGTAAAGCTCGCAGCAGTAGAGCTGGTAGTAAAGCTAAAAAAGTCAATTATCGACTACCTAAGCTACAATGGTTAGAATCGGCCCCTGCCAACAAGAGCAAAAAACCATCAGCACAACAAGTGGAAGAAATGTCACGAGACGTTGAGGGACATTTAAAAGACTTTAACATCAACGCTGATGTCGTTGGGGTCTACCCTGGACCAGTAGTCACATGCTTTGAATTAAGTCTGGCAGCAGGGACCAAAGTCAGTAAAGTTACTGCTCTTGCCAAAGATTTGGCCCGTTCACTGTCGGTAATGAGTGTTAGGGTGGTGGAAACTATTCCTGGCAAGCCTGTGATTGGATTAGAAATTCCCAATGAAAATCGGGAGATGGTGCGCTTGCGGCAGATCATTGCTTCCAAGTCTTACAGCGACGAACCCAGCTATTTACCTTTGGCGTTAGGGAAAGATATTGCTGGCCGTTCTGTGGTAGCAGACTTAGCAAAAATGCCGCACTGCTTGGTAGCAGGCACCACCGGATCAGGTAAATCGGTTGGCATCAACGCCATGTTGCTGGGGCTGTTATATCGCTCTACGCCAAAGCAGTTACGCATGATTTTGATTGATCCCAAAATGCTTGAACTTTCTATTTATGATGGAATTCCCCACCTGCTTACACCCGTGGTCACTGACATGAAAGATGCAAGCAAAGCATTGCGTTGGTGTGTGTATGAGATGGAGCGTCGCTATAAACTCATGGCCTCACTGGGGGTACGAAACATCGCGGGCTACAATGCGCTCATTGAAACAGCCATCAAAGCAGGTAACCCACTCCATGATCCTCTGTGGAAGGGGGATCCTGAGTCAGATCAACATGGGCCTTTACTGGAGACTATGCCGAATATTGTTGTTTGTGCTGACGAATTTGCTGATATGATCATGGTCGTGGGCAAGCAGGTCGAAGAGCTTATCACCCGTTTGGCGCAAAAGGCACGAGCTGCAGGCATTCACTTGATTTTGGCCACACAGAGACCTTCTGTCGATGTCATCACAGGTTTGATCAAAGCCAATGTACCAACGCGTATTGCTTTCCAAGTGTCGTCAAAAATAGACTCACGTACTATCCTGGATCAACATGGCGCTGAGCAATTGTTGGGAAATGGTGACATGCTCTATTTGGCGCCGGGCACAGGAGTCCCGATTCGTGTCCATGGTGCTTATGTCAGTGACAAGGAATTAAAGCAAGTGACAGAAGACATTAAGTCTCAAGGTGAGGCAGACTATCTCACTGAGATCACAGCATTTGAAGGGGATTTCGATGAGAATGGAGCAACTGGAGGGGGTGAAACAGGTGACGCAGAAAAAGATGCTCTTTATGACCAAGCTGTACAGATTGTCATCGAGACCAAACGCGCATCCATTTCTAACATACAACGACGCTTAAAAATTGGTTATAATCGTGCAGCACGCATTGTTGATGCCATGGAAGCAGCTGGACTAGTTAGCTCGATGGATAAAAATGGTGCCAGAGTTATCAATGTGCCTGAATATGAAAGTTAGTGGGGATAAAATGGGTCGATTACGCTTAGGCGTCATGGTATTAATGGGTCTTATCAGTTGTTGGGCTATGGCGATGCAGCCAGCTGATAAGTTGATAGAAAAGCTAAATCATATCAATACAATAAAAGCTCATTTCAATCAAGTTGTTCATGATGATCAGGGCAGAATCATCCAGGAGTCACAAGGGACCATGAAACTAACTCGGCCTAAGCTTTTTTACTGGCAAATTGATGAACCAAGCAATCAGCTCATTGTTGCTGACGGTAGTGTCACTTGGACCTATGACAAAGACCTAGAGCAAGTTGTGAAACGCAA